>NZ_JBHXJE010000005.1:162513-192558 GCF_042723275.1 Streptomyces sp. NPDC058373
TGGCTGAGCGCCGCTCGCCCGTGCCCGTCACCGATCGGCCTCAAGCGCCGGCCAGGCTAGGAGGTGGCTGAGCGCCGCTCGCCCGTGCCCGTCACCGATCGGCCTCAAGCGCCGGCCGGGCTAGGAGGTGGCTGAGCGCCGCTCGCCCGTGCCCGTCACCGATCGGCCTCAAGCGCCGGCCCGGATGGGGTGGGGTGCGGGCCGTCTCGACCGTGACCGGCACGGTCAGTCACGGTGCAGTCGGAGAGACGGCCCAGCCCCGGACGGGGCTAACCGACCCGGACTCCGTTGGGCGGCGAGCCCAGGTCGGCGGGCCCCACCCCCGCCCGGCGGGCCAGTGCCACGGCGGCCAGCGTCGAATGGACACCGAGCTTGCCGAGGACGTTCTGCATGTGGGTGCGGACGGTGTGCGGCGAGAGGAAGAGCCGCTCGGCGACGGCCTTGCGCCCGAGCCCCGCCACCATGCAGCGCAGCACCTCCCGCTCACGCGGCGTCAGCGCCTCCACGAGGCGCTCACTGTCGCTGCGGTGCTTGCGCGCCGCCGTCAGCTCCCGCAGGACGCCGGTGAGCAGGGCGGGCGGCAGGTGGGTCTCGTCGCGCAGGACGCCGCGGACGACGGTCAGCAGGCGGGAGAGGGAGCACTCCTTGGCGACCCAGCCGACCGCCCCGGCCTGGAGGGCGAGGGCCGCCCGCCGGGGATCGTCGCGCTCGGCCAGGACCACGGTGCGTACGCCGGGCTGGACCGCGCGGACCCCGGCGACCAGGGCGATCCCGTCGACCGGGGTCCCGTCCGGGACCTCCCGCAACTCGCCGGGGCGGGCCGGGCGGCCCGCGCCGAGGTCGGCGTCGACCAGCAGGACGTCGTACGGGCGGCCCTCGGCGGTGCCGCGCTCCAGGCAGCGCAGGGCGGCGGGGCCGCTGCCCGCGGCGGAGACGTCCACGTCCGGTTCGGCGGTGAGCGCCGCCGCCAGGGACTCGGCGAAGATGCGATGGTCGTCGACGACCAGGATTCGGACACGGACCACGTTGCTACCCCCACTGGCCGGGGGAACGGACGGTCGCGGTCGCGGTACCCGGCGCGGCCCCCGCCATCCGGCGCGCTGGCACGCGCCGGTCGGTCCGGAGGGATGCGGAGGCCACCCGGCCGCCGCCCGGCCCCCCCGTCCCCGCTCCAGGTGCCGGACCCTGACGGTCTCGCCCCCTGAACGGCACCGGCCCCCACCGGCGCTGCTCCTCAGAGTACGGACGGGGCCCCGGGGCGGAAGCGGATTTGCAGAACTGACCGGCAACCGACCGGCCTCGACCACCCGGGCCCGTGGCGTGTGTGGTCCAGGAGGCGGAAGGGACCGGAGTCCACCGACTCCGGTCACCTTTGGGCCCGCCGGGCCCTTCTCCCCGGGCGGTCCCCGGTGCGCCCGAGCGCCCCTCAGCCGATCCGGCGCGCCCCGGCGGACGGCAGCGCAGGGAAGATCCGCGGCTCGGGGTGCCCGGCGGCGGCGAAGGCCGCGCGGACCGCGTCGGAGGTACGGTCCACGGCGTCGGCCTCGGTGAGGACCACCGCCGAGCCGCCGAAGCCGCCACCGGTCATCCGGGCCCCCAGCGCGCCCGCCGCCAGCGCCGACTCGACCACCAGGTCCAGTTCGGCGCAGGAGACCCGCAGGTCGTCGCGGAGCGAGCGGTGGCCCTCGGTGAGGACGGGGCCGACCGCGCGGACCTCGCCCGCGTCGAGCAGGGCGATGACCTCGCCGACGCGGTGGTTGTCGGTGACGATGTGGCGGACGTAGCGGACGACGTGCTCACCGGCGTCCGCCAGCCGCTCCAGGGCGCCCGGCAGCTCCGCGTGCGGGACGTCCCGCAGATGGCTCACGCCGAGGCGCCGCGCGCCCTCCTCGCACCCCGCGCGCCGCTCGGCGTACGCCCCGTCGCCCAGCGCGTGCTGCACGCGGGTGTCGACCACCAGCAGCGCGAGCCCGTCGTCGGCGGGGGCGAAGGGGACCTGCCGCAGCGACAGGTCCCGGGTGTCGAGGTGGAGGGCGTGGCCCTCGGTGCAGCAGGCGGCGGCCATCTGGTCCATGACGCCGCAGGGCACGCCGACGAACTCGTTCTCGGCGCGCTGGGCGAGGCGGGCGAGCTCGGCGCGGGTCAGCCCGAGCTCGTACAGGTCGTCGAGGGCGAGGGCCGTCACCACCTCCAGGGCCGCCGAGGAGGAGAGCCCGGCGCCGGTCGGCACGGTGGAGGCGAGGTGCAGGTCTGCGCCGCCGACGGCGTGCCCGGCGGTACGCAGGGCGTACACGACCCCGGCCGGGTAGGCGGCCCAGGAGGTGTCGCAGCCGGGGGTCAGCTCGTCGACGCGGAGTTCGGCGACGGGGCTGGGGAGGTCGGCGGAGTGCACCCGCAGGATGCCGTCGTCGCGGCGGGCGACGGCGGCGACGGCGGTGTGCGGCAGGGCGAGCGGCATCACGAAGCCGTCGTTGAAGTCGGTGTACTCGCCGATGAGGTTGACCCGGCCGGGCGCCGCCCAGACGCCCTCGGGGTCACGGCCGTACAGCGTGCGGAACCCCTCGGCGACCGCTTCCGCCCGGCGCGTCTCGTCCTCGGGTGCGGCGGGGCCGAAGGCTCCGGTACGGGTGGCGGCGGCGCTCACGCTCCACCTCCGGCGGTGGCGGCCACGGCCTGCCCCGCACCGCGGGCGCGCCCGTGGCGGGCGAAGTCCCAGGCGTCCTGGACGATCGTGTCGAGGCCCGGACGGGAGGGCCGCCAGCCGAGGCGGGTGCGGGCGCTCTCTGCGGAGGCGACGAGGACGGCCGGGTCGCCGGCGCGGCGCGGGGCGGCGGTCTCGGGGACGGCGTGGCCGGTGACCTCGCGGACCGTCTCGATCACCTCGCGGACGGAGAAGCCGTTGCCGTTGCCGAGGTTGCAGACCAGGTGCTCGCCCGGGGCGACGGCGTCCAGGGCGAGAAGGTGGGCCTCGGCCAGGTCGGCGACGTGGATGTAGTCGCGCACGCAGGTGCCGTCGGGCGTCGGGTAGTCGTCGCCGTAGACGGAGATGGCCTCGCGGCGGCCCTGGGCGACCTGGAGGACCAGCGGGATGAGGTGCGACTCGGGGTCGTGGCGCTCGCCGCAGTCGCCGTAGGCACCGGCGACGTTGAAGTAGCGCAGGGAGGCGGCGGCGAGGCCGTGGGCGTGGCACTCGCCGCCGATCATGTGGTCGACGGCGAGCTTGGAGGCGCCGTACGGGCTGGTCGGCGCGGTGGGGTCGGTCTCGGTCAGCGGGACGGAGACCGGCTCGCCGTAGGTGGCGGCGGTGGAGGAGAAGACCAGGCGGCGTACCCCGGCGTCGCGCATCGCGGCGAGCAGCGCGGTGGTGCCGCCGACGTTGTTGACCCAGTACTTCTCCGGGTCCACCACCGACTCGCCGACCTGCGAGAAGGCGGCGAAGTGCAGCACGCCGTCGTAGCTCGCGTCGAGCCAGCGTGCCGCGTCCTGGATGCGACCCTCGATGAACTCGGCGCCGTCCGGGACGCCTTCGCGGAAGCCGGTGGAGAGGTCGTCCAGGACGGTGACCCGGTGCCCCGCCTCCAGCAGGTGCCGGGCGACGACGCTGCCGACGTACCCGGCGCCCCCGGTGACCAGGTACTTCCCCCGGCCGCCCGCCGCCGTGCCGCTCTCCCCTGCCACGCCCGTACCGCCGTTCCCGCCGTCGCTGCTGTTGACGCTCATGAACTCGCTACCTCTCGCAGTCGCCGCGCCGCGGCCTCCGGCGGCACATCGTTGATGAACACACTCATGCCGGACTCCGAACCGGCGAGGAACTTCAGCTTTCCCTCGGTGCGTCGCACGGTGAAGAGTTCCAGGTGGAGTGCGAACTCCTCGCGCGCGACGTCCGGCTCGCCGGGCCGCGGCTCCCCGAAGGGCGCCTGGTGCCAGCCGGAGATGTACGGCGTCGGCGGCCGCCCCTCGCCGAAGATCCGGTCGAAGCGGCGCAGCAGCTCCAGGTAGACCCCGGGGAACTCGGCGCGCGCGGCCTCGTCCAGCGCGGTGAGGTCGGGGACCCGGCGGCGGGGATAGAGGTGCACCTCGTAGGGCCAGTGGGCGGCGTACGGGACGAAGGCGGTCCAGTGCGCGGTCTCCAGGACGATCCGCTCACCGTCGGCGCTTTCGCGCTCCACGAGGTCGTCGAAGAGGTTGCGGCCGGTGGCGGCGCGGTGCTCGGCCACGGAGTCGAGCATCAGCCTCGTGCGCGGGGTGATCTGCGGATACCCGTAGATCTGGCCGTGCGGGTGGCCGAGGGTGACGCCGATCTCGACGCCCCGGTTCTCGAAGCAGTAGACCTGGCGGACCGCGTCCAGCCGGGAGAGCGCGGCGGTGCGGTCGCGCCACGCCTCCAGGACGACGGCGGCCGACTCCTCGTCGAGCCCGGCGAAGGAGGTGTCGTGGTCGGAGGTGAAGCAGACCACCTCGCAGCGGCCGGTGGGGCCGGAGAGCGAGGGGAAGCGGTTCTCGAAGACCACCACGTCGTAGTCGCTGTCCGGGATCTCACCCTGGTGGCCGCCGGGCCGGGCCGGGCAGAGCGGGCAGGCGTCGGCGGGCGGCAGGTGGGTGCGGCCCTGGCGGTGCGAGGCGATGGCGACGAAGTCGCCGAGCAGCGGGTCCTGGCGGACCTCGGAGGCGGTCGCGACCTGGTCGGCGGGGCGCGGGTCGGGGGCGTCGCGCTCCCGGCTGTCGTCCCGGTCGTAGTAGATGAGCTCGCGGCCGTCCGACAGCCGGGTCGAGGTCTTCTTCACACCAGCACCCTCACACACCCCTATCAATCAACATAACCGAACACAACCAATCACAGTACAACAGCGCCGTCAACGCCCAGGAGGCCCCGGAACCCGCCCACCGCCGGAGAACCGTGCCGGAGTCTCCGCCTCCGCCCCCACAACCGCAGGACACCGCCAGTGAAGCCGTCAGAAAACGGGAGAAAACGCCCCGGCCCATCACGATCAAACAAAGAAAACCAACAAAACTGTTCAGTTCTTGACGCGTAGCGCGTAGGTTCCCGTTCGTTCAGTTCGCGCAACGAAGCGAGTTCCCCCCATGCTCTATCTCGCCGAGGGGCTCCGGCTCCCGACCAACGGGCTCGATTACACGATCCTGGCGATCTACTTCGCCGTGGTCCTGGGCATCGGCTTCGCCGCCAGGCGCTCGGTCAGAACCAGCCTCGACTTCTTCCTCTCGGGACGCTCCCTGCCGGCCTGGGTGACCGGGCTCGCGTTCGTCGCGGCCAACCTCGGCGCCACCGAGATCCTCGGCATGGCGGCCAACGGCGTGCAGTACGGCGCGTACACCGTGCACTGGTACTGGATCGGCGCCATCCCGGCCATGGTCTTCCTGGGCCTGGTGATGATGCCGTTCTACTACGGGTCGAAGGTCAGGTCGGTCCCCGAGTTCCTGCTCCACCGGTTCGGACCCTCCTCGCACCTGCTCTCCTCCGTGATCTTCGCCGTCTCCTCGGTGCTGATCGCGGGCGTCAACCTCTACGCGATGGCGATCGTGCTGGAGGCGCTGCTCGGCTGGCCCGAGTGGGTCGCCATCGTCGTCGCCGGCTTCTTCGTCCTCGCCTACATCACGATCGGCGGGCTCTCCTCGGCGATCTACAACGAGGTCCTCCAGTTCTTCGTGATCCTGGCGGCGCTGATCCCGCTCACCATCGTCGGCCTCAAGCGGGTCGGCGGCTGGGACGGCATCACCTCCTCGCTCTCGGCCTCCAAGGGCGGCGACTTCCTCACCGCCTGGGACGGCACCGGCATCGGCGAGGCCAACCCGCTGGGCGCCAACTGGCTGACCATCGTGCTGGGCCTCGGCTTCGTCATGAGCTTCGGTTACTGGACGACCAACTTCGCCGAGGTGCAGCGCGCCCTCTCCGCGAAGAACCTGTCGGCCGCCAAGCGCACCCCGCTGATCGCCGCCTTCCCGAAGATCCTCATCCCGATGGTCGTCGTGGTCCCCGGCTTCATCGCGCTGGTCATGGAGCCGACCATCGGCCAGGCCGGCAGCGGCCTCGACTACAACGACGCCATCCCCGTCCTCATGCGCGACCTGCTGCCCAACGGTGTCCTCGGCATCGCCGTGACCGGTCTGCTCGCCGCCTTCATGGCGGGCATGGCGGCCAACGTCTCCTCCTTCAACACGGTCTTCACCAACGACATCTGGGCCGCGTACCTGAAGAAGGACCGCGAGGACGGCTACTACCTGAAGGTCGGCCGGGTCGTCACGGCCGTGGGTGTGCTGATCGGCATGGGTACCGCGTTCATCGCGGCCGGGTTCAGCAACATCATGAACTACCTGCAGACGCTCTTCTCGTTCTTCAACGTCCCGCTGTTCGTGGTCTTCATCATCGGCATGTTCTGGAAGCGCACCACCCCGGCCGCCGGTTTCTGGGGCCTGCTCACCGGCACCGTCGCCGCCATGGTGAACTACTTCTGGCTGTACCAGCAGGGCATCATCGACATCCCGAGCGACCAGGGCGCCAACTTCGTCTCCTCGATCGTCGCGTTCGTCGTCGGAGGCGTCGTCATGGTGGTGGTCACGCTGGTGACGAAGCCGAAGCCGGTCGAGCAGCTCGCCGGTCTGGTCTACGGCACCAAGTCGCCCGGCCTCGACCTGGAGGACACCCACGAGGGCGACGAGGCCTGGTACCGCAAGCCGGCCCTGCTGGGCTGGGGCGCGATCATCCTCGCCGCCATCTGCTACGTGCCGTTCTCCTTCTGACCCGGCCCGCACCCACGCCAAGGACGCCCCACCATGACCGAGAAGCAGAACCCGCCCGCGGAGGGCCACGCCTTCCAGGACGAGGTCACCGAGCTGGAAGCCAAGTCGGCGACCGCCGCCCGGCTCTTCGACATCCGCCGCATCATCGGCGCGCTCTTCGTCGTCTACGGCCTGATCGTCAGCGCCGCCGGGATCTTCGTCAGCGACGCCGACCTGGAGAAGGCCCAGGACATCAACATCAACCTGTGGACCGGGCTGGGCATGCTCGCCCTCGGCCTGTTCTTCCTGATCTGGGTCAAGCTCCGGCCGACCGTCCCGCCGACCCCGCCGCTGCCCGAGGAGGCGCTCGACGCCGTCAAGGGCCCGGACGAGCCCGGGCGCTGACCCGCCGGCACGGCACGCACCCCGCAGGGGCCGCGGTTCTTCACGGGGACCGCGGCCCCTGCGGCCTTTCCGGGGCCTGGACGCCGCCCCGCTGGGCCGGTACGGCGGGCAGCGCGGCCCGGTCCAGCAGTCCGGTACGGGCGGCGAGCGCGGCGGCTTCCAGCCGGGAGCCGACGCCCAGCTTCATCAGCACCCGCTGGACGTGCGTCCGCGCGGTGCTCGGGGCGATGCCCATCCCGGCGGCGATCACCCGGGTGTCCTCGCCCTCGGCCACCCGCACCAGCACCTCGACCTCGCGCGGGGTGAGCAGGGCGAGCAGCCGCTGCCCCTCGTCGTCGGGCTGGGCCGCCGGGTTGAGCAGTTCCGCGAAGGCGCCCGCGAGGAGTTGCGGGGCCACCACCGCCTCGCCCTTGCAGGCCCGCGCGATGGCGCGTTCGACACCCTCTATCCGCTCGTCGTGCCGCACGTACCCGCAGGCCCCGGCGGCGAAGGCGGCGGCGATCCCGCGCGGGCTGGGCACCGGCCCGAGGACCACCACGGCCACCTGCGGCGCCTCGGCGCGGATGCGGACGACGGGGTCGAAGATGCCCGGTTCCGCGGGGGTGGCGGTGCCGATGAGGCAGACCTCGGGGGCACGCGCCACCACCAGGTCGGCGGCGCCCGCGGCCGGGGCGGCCGCCGCGAGCACCCGGTGCCCGCGCAGCTTCAGCGCCGAGGCCAGCGCCTCGGCCAGCAGCCGGTGATCGTCCACCACCATCACCCGCACGCCCATCCCGGTACCCCCCACGCAGTCCCCGCCCCGGCCGGCGGCCGTATGTCTCCCGGAAGCTACACGCTCCCTCCAGGCCATGGCCCGGTTTCCCGGCATTCGCCACGCCCGCCGCCCCCAACCTCTCCACCCTGCCCCGGCGCGCAAACTCCGGCCCCGAAAAGCGACCTGCCCCGCCCCGGCAGAACCGGGAACGGGGCAGGCCCGCGACTGGCCGGCTTCGGGAGCCAAAGGGGCGCGCCGGTGTCGGGCGAAGCTCCGATCAGGAAGTACCGAAGGCGATGGCCAGGTACTCCGGGTCGTCCGTGACCTTGCTGGCCTCGCGGATGTACAGCGTGGACATGAAGAGGCGGCCGTCGCCGTAGATGACCTCGCCGAACTCCGGGAGGAAGTTCCGCTCGACCTTGCGGACCGACTCGGTGCCCGGGTTCTCCACCAGCACGGTCTGCTTGCCGCTGGTCGGGTCGATGGTGACGATCTGCCCGCCCTTTTCGTAGGGCGCCGCCTTGTAGGCGAGGACGTTCTCGCCGTCCATCCGCAGCGGGTAGATCTTGTAGATGCCGCCCGCGTCGAAGCGGTCGCCGGTCGGCTTGCCGGTCTTCAGGTCGAAGGACAGGATCTCGTTGGTCCGGCCGTACTCCTCGCCGGCGGCCTCGTGCTCGGCGGTGGGGACGTACAGCTTGCCGTTGCCCGTGAAGATCTGCTGGCAGTCGTGGACCTTGTTGACGTCGCAGTCGTGCATGAACTTGCCCTCTTCCAGCGGGAAGCGGCTCTGCAGGTCGCCCTTGCCGTCCAGGGCGAAGACGTCGGTGACACCGGAGGCGGTGATCTCCTGCGAGTCGGTGCCGAAGACGACCGGGTCGACGGAGATGACCTTGGCGTTGTCGAGACCCGCGGGGAGCTTGTAGCTCCACTTCGGGGTGCCGTCCGTGGCGTCGAGGAGCTGCACCTCCATCTTCGGGTTGTCGTAGCTGCCGCACTTGCGGACCGCCACGAGCGCCTCGCCACCGCGGTAGCCGAGGTCCTCGCAGGCGTCGCCGTTCTGCGGCTTCCACAGCTCCTTGCCGGACTTCAGGTCGAAGGCGGCGCCGCCGTCGGTGCCGCCGCCGACGGCCACCGTGTTGCCGCTGATGGAGACCTCGTCGTACCGCGCGGCCCGCGAGCTGACCTCGACCGACTCCGTCCACAGGATCTTGCCGGTGGTGAGGTCGATCGCGGAGATCTTGTCGCAGCCCGGGTACTTGTTCTCGGCGGTCGGCTTGGCGTTCTCGTAGACGACGGCCGCGATGTCGCCGTCACCGACCTCCGGGCTGGATGCGCAGTGCTGGCCCGAGAGCGGCGTGGTCCAGGTGACCTTGCCGGAGTCGAGGTCGTAGCCGTTGATCTCGGAGAGGCCGGGCTTGGCGAAGACCTTGCTGGTCAGCCAGGAGCCCTCGACGGCGAAGCTGGTGTCGCCCTTGACCTTGGGCGCCGGGAGCTGGAAGAGCACCTTCGAGGAGGGGTCGGAGGGCACCTTCTCCTCGCCGCCGGAGCCGCCGGGCGCCTCACCCTCGCCGCCCTTGCCCTCGCCCTGCTCGGTGCCGCCGCCCGCGGTGTTCTCGGTGTCCTGCGAGGACTTGTACCAGAAGCCGCCGCCGACGATCAGCGCGATGGCCACCACGGCCGCCGTGATGATCATGGCCTGCGGGCCGAACTTCCGGCCGCCGCCCGGGGAACCCTGGGCGTTCATCGGCATGGTGGTGGGCTGCGGGTAGCCGTAGGGCTGCGGCGGCTGGCCGTACGGCGGCTGCGGCGGCTGGCCCGGGTAGCCGTACCCCGGGGCGCCCTGCGGCGGCTGGCCCGGCTGCTGCGGGAAGCCGTAGCCGGGGACGGCCTGCGGCGGCCGGCCCGGCTGCTGCGGGTAGCCGTAGCCCGGCTGGCCGGGGGGCGGGGCCTGCGGGTAGCCGTAGCCGGGCTGGGTCTGCGGCGGCTGCTGGGGCTGGTCGCCTCCGGCGGCGGGGCCGTCCTTCTTGTCGAGGGACGGGGGCTGCGGCGGAGTCTGCGGCTGCGGCGGCTGGGCCGGCGGGGGTGCGCCGAATCCGCCGGGCGGCGGGTCCTGCGGGGCGCCGAACCCGCCCTGCGGCGGCTCGTTCGGCGGCTGGGACGGCGGCTGTGTCATGGCGTGGGTACCTCGGTGCGCGTGGGGACGTGGGGAGGGAGAGGGGCCGGGGGTGCCGCGGGCGGGCGCGGGGCCCTCGGCGGGCGCCCCCGGGGATGGGTCACTTGCCGTAGGCCAGCATCAGCTTCTCCGCCGCGTCGTCCTTGCCGTTGAGGCGGGTGGTGGAGATGTAGAAGCGTCCGTCGACGTAGTCCAGGGCCCGCGAGTAGAAGCCGCGCTCCATGGCGGCGGTGGACTCGGGCATCTTGAGCAGCGTGGCCGGCTTGCCGCCGGAGGTGGGGATCGAGACGATCTGGCCGCCGCCGTTGTACGACGGTTCGACGTAGGCGAGGAGCTTGCCGCCCTCCATCTTCAGCGGCAGCATCGACCGGCCTTCGGGGGCCTGGACGGACCACTTCTTCTTGCCGGTGGTGAGGTTGGTGGCGACGATCTCGTTGGAGCCGCTCTTGGCCTCGGTCGGCAGGTAGAGGGTGGTGTCGTCGGCGACGGTGCCCACGCAGCCGCGCAGGTCGCGGGTCATGATGGCCCAGCCGCACTGCGGGTTGAAGGAGACCTCGGACTCGACCTGGGTGGCGATCTTCCCGCCGCTGACGCGGGAGATGTTCCAGGCCTCCTTCTCCTTGTTGGTCGAGTAGATGACCAGCGGGTCCATGGAGTAGACGCGCTCGACGCGCCAGCCCTTGCCCATGGCGAGGGTGGACTTGACCTTGCCGTTGGCCGGGTCGAGAACCTGGACCTCGTCGTGCTCCTCGGGCTTGCTCGCGGCGCAGGAGGAGACCACCACGAGCTGGTCGCCCTCACCGGCCCAGGCGCCGGGGAAGCAGGCCTGGCCGTACTTCTTCTTGGTGTACAGCTCCTCGCCGTCGCTCAGCCGGAAGGCGACGCCCGACATGGAGCGGCCCGCGATCACGGTGTTCCCGGCCATGACCACGTCGAGTTCGAGGGTGCTGTCGAACAGGTCGCCCTCGTCGAGGCTCTGCTTCCAGGAGCTCCTGCCGGTGGCGAGGTCCACGTGCATCAGCTCGCTGCACTTGGACTTCTCGGTGTTGCCGTTCTTGTGGGCGATGACGACCTGCCCGTCCACCGCCTCCTTGGGGGCCGCGCAGACCGGGCCGGGCAGCTCGATCTCGTCCCAACTGGGCTTGCCCCCCTCGATGTCGTAGGCGAAGACGGAGCGGTACGCCGCCTTCACGACCGAGGTGTCGGTGACCCACATGCCGGGGGCGTCGGCGCCCCGGCCGGGGGCGTCGGGCGCCTCCTTGTACCAGAGGACCTGCGCCTCGCCGGGCTGGCGGCCGGCGTTGAGGTCCTCGGTCTCGTCCTTGCGGTCGCCCTTGCCGTCGCCCGGGTTGCCCGGGGCGGAGGGGGCGGCGCCGCTGGCGGAGGGGGCCTTCGAGGGGGAGGCGACCGGTTCCTTCTCGTCGTCTCCGCCGGTGAGCGTGACGATGCCGACCACGGCGAGGACCGCCACGGCCACCGCGCCGCCGACGATCGCCGCCGTCTTCCCCTTGAACGGACCGCGCCCGCCGCCGGGTCCGCCCGGACCGGGCTGACCGGGGAAGGTGGGCTGGCCGGGGTAGCCGTACCCCTGCTGCGGCTGCCCGTAGGGGCCGGGCTGGCCGTACGGTCCCGGCTGCTGCGGCGCGCCGTACGGGCCCGGCTGCGGGGGCTGGCCGTAGGGGCCGGGCTGCTGCGGGTAGCCGTAGCCGGGGGGCGGGGTCTGGGGCGGCTGGCCGGGGGGCTGCGGCGGCTGGCCGTACGGGCCGCCGGGCTGCTGCGGGTAGCCGTAACCGGGCTGCGCGGCGGGAGGCGGCGGGGTCTGCGGCGGCTGGGCCGGAGGCTGGCCGGGGGCCTGCGGGGGCTGGGCGGGCGGCTGCTGGCCGTCCTTCCCAGACCCGGGCTCCGGTGGTGGCCCGAAACCGCCCTGCGGCGGCTGCGGAGGCTGGTTGGGCGGCTGACTCATCAGCGGCTCCCCCTCTTCACTGATATTTCGGCACGCCAGTGCTGGCCCACTTTTCTACCACTCGAACAGCCGGACGTGCGGAATCGGTCCTCCCCTTGTTCCCAAGGGAGGACCGGTCCGTGATGCGTCCGTTACGCCGCCGCGCGGCAGTTACTCGGCATCCTCCGCCAGCTCCAGCCAGCGCATTTCCAACTCGTCCCGCTCCCCGGAGAGTTGGCGCAGCTCCGCGTCGAGTTCGGCCACCTTCGCGAAGTCTGTGGCGTTCTCGGCGATCTGCGCGTGGAGCTTCTGCTCGCGGGTGGAGATCTTGTCCAGCTGCCGTTCCAGCCGCTGGAGTTCCTTCTTCGCGGCCCGCTGGTCGGCGGCGGGCTTCTCCTTGCGCTCGACCTGCGGGGCGGAGACCGGGGCGGGGCTCGCCGTCTCGGTCATCCGCTGCCTGCGCTCCAGGTACTCGTCCACGCCGCGCGGCAGCATGCGCAGCGCACCGTCGCCGAGCAGGGCGAAGACCCGGTCGGTGGTCCGCTCGATGAAGAAGCGGTCGTGGGAGATGACGATCATCGACCCGGGCCAGCCGTCGAGGAGGTCCTCCAGCTGCGTCAGGGTCTCGATGTCCAGGTCGTTGGTGGGCTCGTCGAGGAAGAGGACGTTGGGCTCGTCCATGAGCAGCCGCAGGATCTGGAGGCGACGCCGCTCACCGCCGGAGAGGTCGCCGACCGGCGTCCACTGCTTCTCCTTGGTGAAGCCGAACTTCTCGCAGAGCTGCCCGGCCGTCATCTCCCGGCCCTTGCCGAGGTCGACCCGGTCCTTGACCTGCTGGACGGCCTCCAGGACCCGGGTGGCCGGGTCGAGTTCGGCGACCTCCTGGGAGAGGTGGGCGAGCTTGACCGTCTTGCCGACGCTCACCCGGCCCTCGACGGGCTGGACCTCGCCGCCGGTGCGGGCCGCCTCGGTGAGGGTGCGCAGCAGCGAGGTCTTGCCCGCGCCGTTGACGCCGACCAGGCCGATGCGGTCGCCGGGGCCGAGCTGCCAGGTGAGGTGCTTGAGCAGCACCTTCGGCCCGGCCTGCACGGTGACGTCCTCCACGTCGAAGACGGTCTTGCCGAGCCGGGCCGAGGCGAACTTCATCAGCTCGCTGGTGTCGCGCGGCGGGGGGACGTCGGCGATCAGCTCGTTGGCCGCCTCGATGCGGTAGCGGGGCTTGGAGGTGCGGGCCGGGGCTCCGCGGCGCAGCCAGGCCAGTTCCTTGCGCATGAGGTTCTGCCGCTTGGTCTCCTCGGTGGCGGCGCGCCGCTCCCGCTCGGCCCGGGCGAAGACGTAGTCGCTGTAGCCGCCCTCGTACTCGTGGACGTCGCCGCGCTGCACGTCCCACATGCGGGTGCAGACCTGGTCGAGGAACCACCGGTCGTGGGTGACGCAGACGAGGGCGGAGCGGCGGGCCCGCAGGTGTCCGGCGAGCCAGGAGATGCCCTCGACGTCGAGGTGGTTGGTGGGCTCGTCGAGCACGATCAGGTCGGGCTCGCCGATGAGCAGCTTGGCCAGCGCGATACGGCGGCGCTCACCGCCGGAGAGCGGGCCGATGACGGTCTCCAGGCCCTGTGGGAACCCGGCCAGCTCCAACCCGCCGAAGAGGCCGGTGAGGACGTCACGGATCTTGGAGTTGCCCGCCCACTCGTGGTCGGCGAGGTCGCCGATGATCTCCTGGCGGACGGTGGCGGCGGGGTCGAGCGAGTCGTGCTGGGTGAGGACGCCGAGCCGCAGCCCGCCGCTGTGCGTGACGCGGCCGGTGTCGGCCTCCTCCAGCTTGGCGAGCATCCGGATGAGGGTGGTCTTGCCGTCGCCGTTGCGGCCGACGACGCCGATCCGGTCGCCCTCGGAGACTCCGAGCGACACCCCGTCGAGCAGGGCACGGGTGCCGTAGACCTTGGTGACGGCCTCGACGTTGACCAGATTGACGGCCATTTCACTCCTGTACGGGGATGGGTGCGGCCTCCAGCGTAAACGCGGTCGGCGTAGTGGGGTCGGGCCGTCTCAGTGCTGGTCGGCGCCGCCCGCGGCCACGGTGTCGCGGCCCGGCTCCGGGTCCTGGCCGACGACGGTGGCGCCGGGCGCCGGGGAGGCGGCGACGCGGGCGCTGCGGCAGGTGCCGGAGGCGGTGAGGGCCTCGGCGACGCGGGCGGCGGCGGGGGCGTCCTCGGCGAGGAAGGCGGTGGTGGGCCCGGAGCCGGAGACCAGGGCGGCGAGCGCTCCGGCCTCGGTACCCGCGGCGAGGGTGGCGGCGAGCGCCGGGTTGAGGGAGAGCGCTGCGGGCTGCAGGTCGTTGTCGACGGCGGCGGCCAGGGCGTGGGTGTCACCGTCGCGCAGGGCGGCCAGCAGCGCCGGGGAGGCGGTCGGCGCGGGTACCTCGCGGCCCTCGCAGAGCCGGTCGAACTCGCGGTAGACCGCCGGGGTGGACAGGCCGCCCTCGGCCGCGGCGAAGACCCAGTGGAAGGTGGAGCCGACCTCCAGCGGCTGGAGCTTCTCACCCCGCCCGGTGCCGAGCGCGGCCTCTCCGACCAGGCTGAACGGCACGTCGCTGCCGAGGTCCGCGCAGATGCTGAGCAGCACCTCGCGCGGGGTGTCCAGGCCCCACAGGGCGTCACAGGCGACGAGCGCCCCGGCCGCGTCGGCGCTGCCTCCGGCCATGCCGCCGGCCACCGGGATGTCCTTGGCGATGTGCAGGTGGACGTCGGCGGTACGCCCGGCGCGCTCGGCCAGCGCCAGGGCGGCGCGGGCGGCGAGGTTGGAGCCGTCCAGGGGGACCTGGTCGGCGTCGGGGCCGGTGACGGTGAGGCGCAGGCCGTCGGCGCGGGTCGCGGTGACGGTGTCGTACAGGCCGACGGCGAGGAAGACGTTGGCCAGGTCGTGGTAGCCGTCGGGGCGCGGGGCGCCCACCGCGAGCTGGACGTTGACCTTGGCGGGGACGCGGACCGTGATGCTCACTGGGGGTGGGCCTTCCGGGAGGGGGCAGGGGGGGCGGGGCTCGACGTGCGGGGCCGGGTCAGCGGGCGGGGGCGTGCTCGGCGATGGCGGCGAACTCCTCGACGGTCAGCGACTCGCCCCGGGCCTGCGGGGAGATCCCGGCGGCGACCAGCGCGGCCTCGGCGGCCGCGGCCGAGCCGGCCCAGCCGGCGAGGGCGGCCCGCAGCGTCTTGCGGCGCTGGGCGAAGGCGGCGTCGACCACCGCGAAGACCTGCTGGCGGGTGGCCGTGGTGGCCGGGGGCTCGGCGCGGCGGACCAGGGAGACCAGGCCGCTGTCGACGTTGGGCGCGGGCCAGAAGACGTTCCGGCCGATGGCTCCGGCGCGCTTGACCTCGGCGTACCAGTTGGCCTTCACGGAGGGCACGCCGTACACCTTCGACCCCGGGTCGGCCGCGAGCCGGTCCGCGACCTCGGCCTGCACCATGACGAGCGTCCGCTCGATCGACGGGAACCGCTCCAGCATGTGCAGCAGCACGGGGACGGCGACGTTGTACGGCAGGTTGGCGACGAGCGCGGTGGGCGGCGGGCCCGGCAGCTCGGTGACGCGCAGGGCGTCGGCGTGGACCAGCGAGAAGCGCCCGGCCCGCTCGGGGAGGCGGGCTTCCACCGTGGCGGGGAGGGCGGCCGCGAGGACGTCGTCGATCTCGACGGCGACGACGCGGTCCGCGCTCTCCAGGAGCCCCAGGGTCAGGGAGCCGAGGCCCGGGCCGACCTCGACCACCACGTCGTCCGGGCGCACATCGGCGGTGCGCACGATGCGGCGGACGGTGTTCGCGTCGATGACGAAGTTCTGGCCGCGCTGCTTCGTCGGGCGGACGCCCAGGGCCGTGGCGAGTTCGCGGATGTCGCCGGGGGCCAGGAGGACGTCTTGCGGCTGGGGGTCAGTGGGGCTGGTCACCGGTCAAGCGTACGGGGCTGCTCGGGTGGGCTTGCCTCGTGTGCCGGCTGGGGTGGCCTCCGGGCGGCCTGCGGTGGCTGTTCTGTCGGCCTCAGGCGCCGGCCGGGCTGCTTTTGGCTTGGCGCCGCTTGGCCGGGGCGGTCGCTGATTGGCCTCAAGCGCCGGCCGGGCTGTTCTTGACCTGGAGCCGCTTGACCGGGGCGGTCACTGATTGGCCTCAAGCGCCGGCCGGGCTGGGAAGTGGCCTGGCGCCGCTTGACCGGGGCGGTCACTGATGGCCTCGACCGCCGGCCGGGCTGTTCTTGACCTGGCGCCGTTCGACCGTGCCGGTCACTGATTGGCCTCAAGCGCCGGCCGGGCTGGGAAGTGGCCTGGCGCCGCTTGACCGAGACGGTCACGGACGGCCTCGACCGCCGGCCGGGCTTGGGGGTGGGGTGGCTTGGCGCTGTTCGAGCGTGCCGGGCAGGAATGGCCTCGAACGTCGGCCGGCTTGGTTTTCGCTGTTCGTCCGCCGGGGGTGGTCAGTGGCTGAGGGTGTAGCCGAAGGCTCGGGCGGTGTTGGTGGCGAGGGCGGTCGCCACGTCGTCCGGCTGCTCGCCTCGTACTTCGGCCATGGCGCGGACGGTGAGGGGGATCAGGTACGGGGCGTTGGGGCGGCCTCGGTAGGGGGCCGGGGTGAGGAAGGGGGCGTCCGTTTCCACCAGGAGGAGTTCCCGGGGGGCCGCCTTCAGGGCCTCGCGGAGGGGGTGGGCGTTCTTGAAGGTGATGTTCCCGGCGAAGGACATGTAGTAGCCGTGGTGGGCGCAGGTCTTCGCCAGGTCGGCGTCGCCGGAGAAGCAGTGGAAGACGGTGCGGTCGGGGGCGCCCTCTTCCTCCAGGACGCGCAGGACGTCGGCGTGGGCCTCGCGGTCGTGGATGACCAGGGCCTTGTCGTACCGCTTGGCCAGTTCGATGTGGGCGCGGAACGAGCGTTCCTGCGCGGCCATGCCCTCCGGGCCGGTGCGGAAGTGGTCGAGCCCGGTCTCTCCGACCCCCAGCACCTGCGGCAGTGCCGCCAGCTCCGCGATCTGGTCGAGCGCCTCGTCCAGGGCGGCGTCCCCGCCCGGCGGGCGCTCGCCCTGCCGCGACCAGCCGTCGGGGTCGCCGAGGACGATCCGGGGGGCCTCGTTGGGGTGCAGGGCGACGGCGGCGTGGACCCGCTCGTACTCCCCGGCCACCTCGGCCGCCCACCGCGACCCGGCCACGTCGCACCCCACCTGCACCAGCGTGGTCACGCCCACCGAGGCGGCCTTCGCCAGCGTCTCCTCCATCGAATCCGCCTGCATGTCCACATGCGTGTGCGAATCCGCGACCTCCACGGTCAACGGCTCCGGCAGCGGCGGCGCCCCTTGCTCACGACTCATACCCCGATCCTACGAAGGCGGGAGGCGGGGCGGCCCACCCCCGTGCCCGTGTGCGGCCGGGCGGGCGCCCGGCCGCACACGGCGGGGGTCAGGAGATGCGGTCGGCCGCCTGCGACAGGAAGACGTCCAGGACGCCGTCGCCGACCTTCGGCTGGACCTCGCCCCAGGAGTTGCGGGGCGGGTCGACCCGGACGGCCCTGGCCCTCTCCTGGAGTGCCTCGGACTCGCCGACCAGCTGCCGGGCCCTGTCCTGGTCCCCGGACTGCCAGGCGTCGAGGGCGTCGGTCATCGTGACCGCGGCCTGGCCCCACAGCTCGGTGGCGTCCAGCCAGGGGGCGGCGTCGGTGACGAACCCGGACTCGACCGCGCCATCGCGGATCGTGCGGGGCGCATCGGCGATCGCCCGCGCGTACGGGCGCAGGGCGCGGACGGCCCCGGCGCGGTCGTCCCCGTCCCACGCCTGCCAGAAGGCGGCCGTACGCCGGGCGAGCGCGGGCGCCTGGGGCTGCCACGGGGTGTCACCGAACGTGGGCGCCAGGTGCTCCAGGTCCCCGAAGACCAGCAGGGCCTCGGTCGCCCGGGGGTCGCCGCCGGCCAGGTGCTCCATCGCCTGCCGCCAGGTCGCCCTCGCGTCGTACCCGGAGTCGTTCCAGGAGAAGGCGGCCGCGCCGAAGACGGCCACCTTGCTGGCGTAGGGCTGGTTCATGGGGTTGGCCACGATGCCGGTGATGTGGTCCGACAGTCCCGCCTCACGCTTGTCGTACGGGGCGAGCAGCAGCCGTCCGCCGGTGTTGCCGAAGTCGTTGACCGGATAGTTGTCCCAGACGAACACCTTGCGGCCGAACAGCTGGGAGGCCGCTTCCGCCTGTTCGTTGGTGATCTCCGGCGGCACCACGTCCGTGCCGGTCCACATCACCTCGACCTCGGCGTCGAGCTGGGCGCGGAGCGTCTGCTTGTACGCCGTGTCGGTCAGGTCGCCGTACTCGGTGGGGACCATCTGGAGCGGGCGGCTGCCCTCGTGGGTGGCGATGAAGGTGCGCTGCACGTCGTTGAGCAGGTCGGACTGGGCGCGGGCGGCCGTCTCCCGGCCGGGCTCACCGTAGGTGGCGCGGTCCTGGTCGCAGTTCCAGTTCGTGTAGTTGATGTCGTCCAGGGGGATCGAGAACGACCGGGTGCCGAGGTCGTACAGGGCCTGGAGTTTGGCCTTGAGGTCCTTGACGTGGTCCGGGTCGGAGTAGCAGATCGAGGCGCCGGGCGAGACGGCGAAGGTGAAGCGGACGTGGTTGTCGGTGGCCCTGCCGACCAGTTCCCCGAGTTCCGCCTCCTTGTCCTGCGGGTACGGCTCGCGCCACTTGTCGCGGTGGTACGGGTCGTCCTTGGGGGCGTAGATGTACGTGTTGGCCTTCACGTCGCCGTAGAAGTCCATCTGGTCGAGGCGTTCGGCGTGGGTCCAGGGCGTGCCGTAGAAGCCCTCGATGGTTCCCCGCAGCGGCATGGAAGGGAAGTCGGAGACCCGGACCCCGGCGATGTTCCAGGTGCCGCCGCTCCGCTGGAAGAGCTGGCGCAGGCTCTGCACCGCGTAGAACTGCCCGGTCGCGTCCGCGCCCGCGAGGACCACGGAGCCACCGGCCCGCCCGCCGTCGACCCGCAACGCGTACCCGTCCGCCCGCTCGGGGACGGTGGTGCCCGCGAGGGAGCGGGCGACGTCGCCACGGGAGGCGGGCCCCAGCCGTACGGTCAGCAGCTTCGCCGCGGCCCGCGGCACGGCGTCCGGGGACACCACGTCGACCCGCTCCGCCCCGTGCTCTCTCAGTTCCCGCACGAGGCGCTTGCGGGCAGCGGTGTCGCTCTCCCCGTCCGCGACCACGATCACGCGGCGGGTGACGACGGCGTCGGCCCCCGAGCGGCGCATCGACTGCGGCGCGGGCGACACCGTGGGAAGCCGTGCCTCCGGACCGGCGGTCGGCTCGGGGGCGGGGCGGGCGGCGGCAACGGGAGTCAGACAGGAGAACGCGGTCGCGGTGGCGACCAACAGACAGGCTCTGGTGGAGAGGTGACGACGAGGCACGACTACTCCTAGTGGTCTAAACCAGTCAGTCAGACCACAGGAGGATCCCGTTCCCCGAAGGCCCCGTCAAGACATCGCGCCCGGAGCGTCATGGCTCCGAGCGCGACACTTCTCCTGCACCCCTTCAAGCCCGGTGATATCCCCGCCTGTCGAAAATGCAGCCCGGCCGGCGCTTGAGGCCATCAGTGACCGCCACGGCCCCACGAACCCCAGCCGGACCCAGCCCGGCCGGCGCTTGAGGCCACCCCACTCCAGCCTCACCGCCAGGTCGGCCCGAAAGCCGGCCCCGTCAGGGGCCTACCCCGGGCCGAAGAGCCGAGCCCAGACGGACCGCCGCCGAGGCGCCCCGGGCGCAGCCCCGGCGCCACCCTCGGAGGACGCCGAGCTCTCCCGAGGCACATGCGCCTCCATCCCGTCCGAGGAGGAGGCGGCCCCGTGCAGGGCCGCCTTGGCGGCGGCCACCCGCCCGGCCTGCATGATCCGCACGACGTGCCCCCCGCAGTTGAAGCAGGTGGGCCGCGACAGCGGCGAGGGCACCCGGTGGCCGTCGGCGAGGTGGAGGACGAATTCGTGGCCGTCCTGGTCGGCGAAGTGCTGGATCTCGTACTCCTGCTCCCACCCGTGCCCGCACCGCATGCAGGCGAAGGAGTACGCCTCGTGCACGACGGCGACGGGGACGCGGGGTATCGGGGCTTCGGAGGTCGGGCTGGAGGTGCCTGTCCGCGATGTCTGGCTCATGCCGACTCCTTCGGTCGTCTCCCACCAGTGGACTCCTGTGGGGACCGGGGGCGCATCAGGGCCGGTCGCATCATGGACGGGATTTGGGCTCGCCATGGCGGGGCGGCCTCACCAGCGCCCCCCGCTTTACCTTTCAGGCTAGTCCTTTACCTCACTTCGAGCCGTTTCGTTCCGCGTTCTTTGCCGCCACGACGGCATCGAAGACCTGCCGCTTGGGCAGTCCTGCCTCCGCGGCGACAGCCGCGATCGCCTCCTTGCGCCGCTCCCCGGCCTCCTCCCGGTCGCGGACCCGGCGCACCAGCTCCGCGTCGTCCAGATCGGCGGGCCCGGCCTCGGGCGCCCCTTCGACGACGACCGTGATCTCCCCGCGGACGCCCTCCGCCGCCCAGACGGCCAGCTCGCCGAGGCCGCCGCGCCGTACCTCCTCGTACGTCTTGGTCAGCTCGCGGCAGACGGCGGCGCGGCGGTCGGCGCCGAAGACCTCCGTCATCGCGTCGAGGGTGGCGGCGAGCCGGTGGGGCGCCTCGAAGTAGACGAGGGTGCGGCGCTCCCCGGCGGCCTCGCGCAGCCGCCCGAGCCGTTCCCCGGCCTTGCGCGGCAGGAACCCCTCGAAGCAGAACCGGTCGACGGGCAGTCCGGAGAGGGCGAGCGCGGTCAGGACGGCCGACGGGCCGGGAACGGCGGTGATGCGCAGACCGCGTTCGACGGCGGCGGCGACCAGCCGGTACCCGGGGTCGGAGACCGACGGCATGCCCGCGTCGGTGACGAGCAGGACCCGGGCGCCCTGGGCCAGCTCCTCGACCAGTTCGGGGGTGCGCGCGCTCTCGTTGCCCTCGAAGTAGGAGACGGTGCGTCCGGTGGTGTGGACGCCGAGGGCCTGGGTGAGGCGGCGCAGCCTGCGGGTGTCCTCGGCGGCGATGACGTCGGCGCGTTCCAGTTCGGCGGCGAGCCGGGGCGGGGCGTCGGCGGTGTCGCCGATGGGGGTGCCTGCGAGTACGAGGGTTCCGGTTCCTGTCACCGCTCCATCCTCGCAGCCACGGGCGGCGCTCCCCACGGCCGGACGGAAGGGACGTTTCCGCCCCGGCGCCGCACGGCCGCCCGGGGACGGGCGACGCGGAAAGGGAGGTACCGGCACGGGGACGGGACCTGCCCGGAGCCGTTCCCTACGATGACCCGGTGACCAAGACCGCCTCCTCGACCGGGGCCCCCACGGACCGGCCAGACCCGACCGCGCAGCTCTGGCAGCAGCGGCTGCGCAGATTCGGGTACACGGCGCGCCCACGGCAAGGGGTGCGGGAGCGGCTGGTGCCGCCGTACGCCGAGCCCGACCCGAGGCTCTGGCGGTTCCTGGGTGTCGGCGGCGCGGCGGCGCGGCGGCTGGCGGCCCTCTCCACGTGGGCCGGTCCGCTGCTGGTGGCGCTCGTCGCCGGGGTGCTGCGGTTCTGGAACCTGGGCAGCCCGAAGGCGGTGATATTCGACGAGACGTACTACGCGAAGGACGCGTGGGCGCTCATCCACCGCGGCTTCGAGGTGACCTGGCCGAAGAACGCCGACGCCTCGGTCCTCGCCGACCCGTCGTCGGTGCGGATCCCGGCCGAGGCGTCGTACGTCGTCCATCCGCCGGTCGGCAAGTACGTGATCGGGGTCGGCGAGTGGCTGTTCGGCTTCGACCCGTTCGGCTGGCGGTTCATGACGGCGCTGCTCGGCACCCTGTCGGTGCTGATGCTCTGCCGGATCGGCCGCCGCCTGTTCCGCTCGACCTTCCTCGGCTGCCTGGCGGGGCTGCTGCTGGCCGTGGACGGCCTGCACTTCGTGATGAGCCGCACCGCCCTGCTCGACCTGGTGCTGATGTTCTTCGTGCTGGCCGCCTTCGGCTGCCTGCTCATCGACCGCGACAAGGCCCGGGCCCGGCTGGCGGCCGCGCTCCCGGTCGGCGCGGACGGGGAGCCTCGCCCCGACTCCCAGGTGGCGGGCACCCTGCGGCTCGGCTGGCGGCCGTGGCGGATCGCGGCCGGCCTCTGCCTGGGTCTGGCCTTCGCCACCAAGTGGAACGGTCTCTACATCCTGGCCGCCTTCGGCCTGCTCACCGTCGCCTGGGACGTGGGCGCGCGCCGCGTCGCCGGAGCCCGCCGCCCGTACACGGCCGTGCTGCGCCGCGACATCCTCCCGGCCTTCGTCTCGACGGTCCCGGTCGCCGTCGCCACCTACGTCGCCTCCTGGGCCGCCTGGATCGCCTCCCCCTCGGACGGCACCGGCGGCTACTACCGCGACTGGGCCGCCACCGCCGGGCAGGGCGGCTCCTTCACCTGGCTCCCCGACTGGCTGCGCAGCCTGTGGCACTACGAGAACAAGGTCTACGACTTCCACGTCGGCCTGAACTCCGGCCACACCTACGAGTCCAACCCCTGGTCGTGGCTGGTGGCGGGCCGCCCCGTCTCCTACTTCTACGAGTCCCCCGCCCCCGGCAAGGACGGCTGCCCCGCCGACACCGTCGACAAGTGCGCCCGCGAGGTGCTCGCCCTCGGCACCCCCGCCCTGTGGTGGGCGGCCTGCTTCGCCGTCGCCTACTGCCTGTGGCGCTGGGGCCTGCGCCGCGACTGGCGCGCCGGCGCCCTCCTCTGCGGCGTGGCCGCGGGCTACCTCCCCTGGTTCGCCTACCAGGAACGCACCATCTTCGTCTTCTACGCCGTCGTCTTCGTCCCGTTCCTCTGCCTGGCCCTCGCCATGATGCTCGGCGCCCTCATCGGCCCCCCGGGCTCCTCGGAACGCCGCCGCGTGGCGGGCGCGGCCACGGCGGGCGTCATCGTCCTGCTGATCCTGTGGAACTTCGTCTACTTCTGGCCGCTATACACCGGCGAGCCGATTCCGGTGGACCAGTGGCAGCGGAGGATGTGGCTGGACACGTGGGTCTGAGCGGCGGAGCCGCCCTCCGCTACTCCGCGACCCCCGCCGCCTCCCGCATCGCCTTGGCGGTGCCGGCCGGGTCGTAGCCCTCGGGCACGCCCTCGACCAGGATGATGTCGCCGTCGATGTGGCGGGAGCGCAGCGGGGCGATGGCGCGGTACGCGGGGGAGTTCCACCAGGCGCGGGCCTCGGTGAGGCCGGGGAAGGCGATCATGACGACGGCGCCGGGCCAGGCGCCCTCCAGCGTCTCGTGCGCGGTGGCGTGGACGAGGAAGTGGCCGCCGTACGGCTCGAAGGTGGCGGGGAGGCGTTCGATGTACTCGGCGATGTCGGGGTGCGGGGCGGCGTCCTGGAGGCGGGCCATGGCGTAGGCGGGCATGGGGTCCTTCCGGGCCGGCGGGCTCCGTACGCCGGTGAGCATGGCAGGGCGGGGGCGGTGTTCGCTGTGCGCTGAAGCGGGTGGGGTGGTTCCGGTGACCGGGTGGCCGGGCGAGTCAGCCGCCGTCCCACTCCCCGGTACGGGCGAAGTGGTCGAGGGCGGCCTCGTACCGGGCCGGGTCGAGGCCCTGGTTTCCAGCCAGGACGGGTCGAGGTGGGTGGCGAGGTAGGGGCCGGCGGAGTCGCCGACGAGGGTGACGACGCCGCCCCGGACGCGGCGTGCCGGCGGTTTGCCGTGGCGCTGGGGGCGCCGCCGACTCGGAGGCATCGGCGCCAGATGACGGAATGGCCTATTCCGGCATACGTTCCTCACACTTTTGCGCTCCCGTGACCGTTCCTGTGCTTAGAGTGCACCGGAGGGCAGTTGTTTGAACACGTTCAAACGGCTGTCGTGGGACACGGGGAGGGGAAGTTTCCGTGCGCAACGGAGCCAAGGCCGCGCTGGTCGGCGGGGTGTTTCTGACCATGGTGGGAGCCGCCGGATTCGGCGTCTACGAGCTGGTCGGCGACGTGGGAGGCGGCAACGGGGTCGAGACGGCCGCCGCCGAGAAGCCGACCGGGCCGCCGACCCGCGCCGAGGCCGCCAAGGCGGCGAAGGCGTTCCTCGCCGCCTGGTCGCGCCGGGAGGCGGCCGAGGCGGCCCAGCTCACCAACGACGCCGTCACCGCCCGTACCGCGCTCTCCGACTACTTCGAGTCCGCGCACGTCAGCCATGTGCGGATCACCGCCGAGGAGCCCGTCGGGCGCACCGTCGCCTACGCGGTCGAGGCCACCGTCTCCTCGGGCGAGCACCGCGCCACCTGGACGTACGAGAGCGAGCTGGAGGTCGTCCGGGGCGAGACCACCGGGCGGCCGCTGGTCGACTGGTCCCCCGAGGTGCTCCACCCGGACCTCGCCGAGGGCGACACCCTGCGCGCCGGTGAGGCCGAGGTGCCGCCGATCCGCCTGGCCGACCGGGCCGGGCAGGAGCTGAAGCGCTCCGAACACCCCTCGCTCGGCCCGATGCTGGACGCGTTGCGGGAGCGGTACGGCGAGAAGGCGGGCGGGAGGCCCGGGGTCGAGCTGTGGATCGACCCGGACGGCAGCGCGCCCCGGCAGACACTGCTGACCCTCGCCAAGGGCAAGCCGGGCACGGTCCGCACCACGCTCTCCACGGCCGCCCAGCGCGCCGCCGAGCAGGCGGTGGCCGACCGCCCGAACGCCTCGGTGGTGGCGCTGCGGCCCAGTACCGGCGAGATCCTGGCGGTGGCCAACCACCGCGAGGACGCCTTCGACGCGGCCCTCCTCGGCCAGCTCGCCCCCGGCTCCACGATGAAGATCGTCTCCGCCTCGCTCCTCATCGACAAGGGGCTGACCGCCACCGACCGGCCCGCGCCCTGCCCGCCCTCGGCCACCTGGCAGAGCCAGACCTTCGGCAACCTGCCCGGCCTCGCGCCGAACGAGAACGCCACCCTCGCCGACAGCTTCGCCCGCTCCTGCAACACCGCCTTCGTGAAGTTCGCCGACGAGCTGGCGGCCGACGACCTCACCCGCCAGGCCCAGGACGCCTTCGGCCTCTTCCGGGACGACTGGCGGATCGGACTGCCCTCCTTCGACGGCAGGGTCCCCGCCTCGGGCGGCCCGGACACGGCGGCCGCCCTGATCGGGCAGGGCCAGGTCCAGCTGAACCCGCTCACCCTCGCCTCGGTCACCGCCACCGCCCGGACCGGTGCGTTCCGCCAGCCGCTGCTCGTCCCCCGCGAACTGATCGACGGACCGATCGCCGAGGCGCGCGGGCTGACGCCGGGCACCTCGGCGCAGCTGCGCGCCATGATGAACCGGACCGCGACCACCGGCAGCGCCGCCGGTGCCCTGGCCGGGCTCGGCGGGGACATCGGCGCCAAGACCGGTTCGGCGGAGGTCGACGGGCAGGCGTCGGCCAACAGTTGGTTCACCGCCTACCGGGGCGACCTGGCCGTCGCCGCCGTCGCCGAACAGGGCGGCCGGGGCGGCGAGAGCGCGGGCCCGATCGTCGCCGCCGTGCTGCGCTCCGGCGCCTGACCGGCCGACGGAGCGGTCCACTCCGCGCGCCCCTCCCCCGCCGGGTCCGCCAGGGGGCGGAGTGTCGTCGCTCGGCACTACGCTGGGGCGCGTCGGTGCCGAGGGGGCGGCGGAGCTGCGGAGGGGACTGTGGGCAAGAGACGACGTGCGGTGCAGCACGAGCCGGGGAGCAACAAGAAGAAGTACGCGGTGATCGGCGCGGCCGCCGCCGTGGCGATCGGCGCCGGGGTGGGCGCCTGGGCGCTCACCGGCGGCGAGGCGGCCGACCAGGCCGACGCGGTCCCCAGCGGCCCGCTGACGGCGGCCGAAGTCAAGGGCGCCGCCACGCAGTTCCTCGGCGCGTGGGCGGCGGGCGATCCCGCCAAGGCCGCCCGCCACACCGACGCCCCGGCCGCCGCCAAGGCCGCGCTGAACGCGTACGCGAAGGAGGCGAGGACCGGGACGGTCGAGATCCAGAAGGGCAAGCGCGCCAAGACGCGGGTGCCGTTCTCGGTGGCGACCACGGTCTCCTGGGAGAAGACCGAGAAGCCGTGGGCGTACGAGTCGGAGCTGACCGTGGTGCGCCGGGCCGCCGACGGCCGCCCGCTGGTCCACTGGCGGCCCTCCGTCCTCCACCCCGACCTCGCCGAGGGCGACAAGCTGGTGACCGGCGAGGCCGGTACGCCCCCGATCCGCGCCCTCGACCGGGACGGCGGGGAGCTGACGAAGGAGAAGTTCCCCTCGCTCGGCGCCGTCCTGGACAGCCTGCGCGAGCGGTACGGCGATAAGGCCGGCGGCACGCCCGGCGTCGAACTCCGCGTCGTCCGGGCCGAGAAGTCCGACGAGGAGAAGGAGGCGGCCAAGGGCTCCGACGACAAGCCCGGCGCCAAGTCCCAGGACGCCGAGGAGGTCCCGGACAAGACCCTGCTGACCCTGGCCGAGGGCGAGGAGGGCACGCTGCGGACCACGCTCAGCGCCAAGGCCCAGGCCACCGCCGAGAAGGAGGTGGCCGAGCGTGAGAAGGCGTCCGTCGTGGCGCTGCGCCCCTCCACCGGGGAGATCCTCGCCTTCGCCAACTCCCGCCCCGACGGGTTCAACGTCGCCCTCCAGGGGTCGCTGGCCCCGGGCTCCACGATGAAGATCGTCTCAGCGTCGATGCTGCTGGAGAAGGACCTCGCGGGCATCGACAAGAAGCATCCCTGCCCCAAGTACTCCTCGTACGGCGGCTGGAAGTTCCAGAACGTCGAGAAGTTCAAGATCACCGGCGGGACCTTCCGGGACAGCTTCGGCTCCTCCTGCAACACCGCCTTCATCAGCCAGGCCAAGAAGCTGAAGGACGACGACCTGACCAAGCAGTCCCAGCAGGTCTTCGGGCTGGGCAAGGACGACTGGTCGATCGGGGTACCGTCCTTCGACGGCGCCGTGCCCGTGCAGGCGGACGCCTCGATGGCGGCCTCCCTCATCGGGCAGGGCGGTGTCCGCGCCAACCCGCTGAACATGGCCTCCGTCATAGCCACCGCCAAGACCGGTGACTTCCACCAGCCCTACCTGGTCTCCCCCGAGGTCGACGACCGGTCGCTGGCCAAGGCCGAGCGGAAGCTGACCGGTTCGGCCCACAGCCAGCTCAAGGCGCTGCTCACGCACACCGCCGTGGCCGGGTCCGGTGCGGAGCCGATGGCGGGGCTCGGCGCGGACGTCGGCGCCAAGACCGGCAGCGCCGAGGTGGACAACCAGAAGAAGCCCAACGGCTGGTTCACCGCGTGGCGCGGGGATGTCGCGGCGGCCGCGGTCATCCAGGAAGGGGGCCGCGGCGGGGCCTCGGCGGGTCCGCTGGTGCGGGCGGTGCTGCTCGGCTCCTGAGGGGGTAGGGGTGAGCGGGGGCCCGGCCGGGCCCACCCGGCTTGGCCGCCGCTCGTTCCCCTGCCGTAGAAGGGCGCTCCATGGACCTGCGATCCGTGCGAAAGATCATTCTTCTGGTGACCCTGTTGGCCGGGATGGTGTTGATCGTCGCGGTGGCCGGGGCGATCGCCTGGGTGGACGCCAAGGGGTGACCTCAAGCGCCGGTCGGGCTATTGACAGCCCGGCCGACGTGTGAGGCCGCATTCAGAGCCCGGCCGGCGTTTGAGGCCACCCCGGCTGGAGGGCCGGGGCGCAGGGTGGGCAGGCGTAGAGGGTGGTGGCGGGGCCACACGTGCTGCGGATGGTGCGGATCGGGACCGGGCTGCCCGACAGACGATGGCAGCGCATGCAGCAGGCAACGCCCACCGAGGTCACGGCGTCGGCCCGCGCCTCGCGCGGCAGAGCAAGGGTGCGGTCGTACACAGTGGTTCAGCTCCTCCTGGGCTGGCGCCACCGTACGGGCTCACCGCATAGCCATGTCGCCCCCCGCATAACCCTGACCGGATGCCGCCGCAGGGTTGGCCGGTTGTACGCGTCGGGCCTCGATCACCCGGTGGACGCGCCCGGCCCCCAGGGCGCGGGCCCGCGCCCCTCGGCCCAGGCGGAGAGTTCGCGGCCGTCGACGCAGCGTATGCCGCAGGACTCGGCGTACTCGACGGCCGGGGCGGTGAACTCGCTGGTCGTCACGAGGACGGCGAGCTGGGCGCCGTGCACGCTCCAGCAGGTGCCGCCGAAGCGCTGGAGCTCCTGGGAGCCGACCTTGTTGTCCGGGCCGTACCGCTTGCACTGGACGACGACGCGGCGCCCGTCCGGCGCCGTGGCCAGGACGTCCGCGCCGAGGTCCCCGGCACCGCCGACGGTCTCGGCGTCGGCGCAGCCGTCGCGGCGGCAGAGGGCGGCCACCGCCTCCTCGAAGGAGTCGGGGTCCAGCGCCGCGAAGTCGAGCGCGGCGAGGTCGGCGCCGTCGAGGTCGGCCGCGGCGAGGGCCACCTCCGGGCCGGGCGCGTACGGCTCCTCGACCGGTGCGGCGGGCGGCGGCAGCGGGGCGGTGCGGCCGTCGCGGAAGGGGGCGACCAGGGTCGGCTCCTCCGGCTGCGGCGCCACCGGGCCGGCCGCCGGAGCCGGGGCTTGCGCCTGGGCGTCCCCGGCCTCGTCGGCCAAGGCCGCCTCGGTCCGGGCCGCGACGACCGCGTCCGCCTCCGCCTCCGCCATCCCCGCCCGCGCGGCCCGCCGCAGTTCGCGGGTGCGCGGCATGCCCCGCAGCAGCGCGTACAGGACGGGTACGGCGGCGATGCCGAGCAGCACAGCCCAGCCCGGATGTTCGCCCGCCCACCGGGCGAACCCCTGGAAGGCCAGGCCGAGTCCGATGAGGATCGCCACGGCGAGCGCCACCGCCACCGAACCGGACCGCACCGTCAGCCGTGACCGCGCACGAGCCCGCGGGCGTCCGCCCCGGAACCGCCGGGTGCTCCGGCCGGGCGCCCCGCCGGGCACCGGCTCCTCCGCCAGCGGTCCGCGCCCCGGCGCCACCTCGTCGATCATCTTCGGCTCCACCCCTCCCAGTAGCTTCCCTCCCTCCCCGTCTGCCCGCCCGGACCGGAACCATGATCGGCGCGCCCCTCCGAGCGACCCCGGACACCGCCCCGATCAGGGAACACCTCGCGGCGCGCCTGCACCTACCGCTACCGTGCGCTCCATGAGCACATCCGAGACCACCGCGTCAGCCGTCCCGGAGGCCGTCCCCTCCGTCGTCCTCCCCCGTTTCGCCGAGGCGCTCCAGGCGCTCGGACTGGACGAGGTGGCGGCGCGCGTACGGAAGTTCCCCGAGGCGACCCGGACCGCCGAGGAGGCCGCCGCGGCCGTCGGCTGCGAGCTGGACGCCATCGTCAAGTCGCTGATCTTCGCCGCCCACGGCCTGCCCGGCACCGAGGGCCCCGTCCCCGTGCTGGTCCTCCTCGACGGTGCCTCCCGCGCCGACCTCGACCAGGTCCGCCAGGAACTGGGCGCCACCAAGGTCACCCGCGCCAAGGCCGACCTGGTCCGCGAGACCACCGGTTACGCCATCGGCGGCGTCCCTCCCTTCGGCCACCGCACCCGCACCCCGGTCCTCGCCGACCGCCGCCTGCTGGCCCACCCCGAGGTGTGGGCGGCCGCCGGCACCCCGCACACCGTCTTCCCGATGGCCCCGGCCGAGCTGGTCCGCCACGCCGGTGCCGCCCTCGTGGATGTGCGCGAGTCGGGGGAGTGACCCCGGTGGTCGTGGCGGCCGTGCTGCCGGCCGCCTTCGCCCTCGCCCCTGCTGGCCTCAAGCGCCGGCCGGGCTCGGTTTGGTCGAGCGCCGCTTGACCGTGCCGGTCGGTGATGGCCTCAAGCGCCGGCCAGGCTCGGTTTGGTCGAGCGCCGCTTGACCGTGCCGGTCACGATGGCCTCAAGCGCCGGCCGGGCTGTTCTTTGGCGTCCTGTCCGTCTTGACCGTGCCGGTCCAAGATGGCCTCAAGCGCCGGCCGGGCTGGGATTTTTTCGGTCGGCGTTGGCTTTGAGTGGCGGCCCTGACGGGGTTCGCGGTTGCTCCGGTGGGTGGGTGGGGTGGGGGCCCCCCCCGGGGCCGACACAAAAACAAAACACAAAAA
>NZ_JBHXJE010000006.1:0-181918 GCF_042723275.1 Streptomyces sp. NPDC058373
CCGCCGGTGGGCGGGCAGACCGTCCCCCATTGCTCGGTCCGCCACCGTGACGGTGATGAATGGGAGAACCACCGCACCGCTCCACGACAGGGACCCCAGACGGCCACACCTGTCGGACGAAGGACTGCTCGGTGACGGCCCCTACCCACCACCGGCGGATAGTCGCCGACGAGACGGGAGGGCGGGGACGGGCCGGGGTGCCCCCGCAGCAAACTGACAACCTCGGCCGCCTTGAAGCGACTGACCCTTGAGCTGTCAGTTTGTGAGGAGGTACCCCGGCCCGGCCCCGCCCGCACCACCCGGCGAACGAACCGCGACCCCCAAGCCCGGCCGGCGCTTGAGGCCAATCAGTGACCGGCACGGGCAAGACGCGGCACAGCCACACCCCAGCCCGGCCGGCGATTGAGGCCAATCAGTGACCGGCACGGCCAAGCGGCGCCCAGCCAACCCCCAGCCCGGCCGGCGCCTGAGGCCGGCAGTGACCGGCACGGTCGGGATGGAGGGCGGGCACAAACGACAGCCCTACAGCGGCGTAGCCGCCTTGAGCACCAGCAGCAAGGTCAGGGCCGCGTTGGCCGAGGAGGCGGCGGAGGCCGCGGCCCCGGTGGTGGCCATGAGGAAGGCGAGCCCCGGCCGGGTCATGGCGGGCGGCAGGCGCCGCGGCGAGGGGGCGGGCCCCAGCAGCGCCGCCACCCGGCGCGGTACGGGCCCGGGCGCGGCCTCCGCGAAGGCCAGCCCGAGGCGCGGCCCGGCGCGGGAGCTGAGCGCCGCCCGGCCGACGGCGCGGGCGGTCAGGCGCCGGTCGCCGACGGCGAGGGCGGCCTCCTCGTCGGCCCAGCGCTCGGCCCCGTAGGCGACGGCGGAGCGCAGCGGGCGCAGCAGCGGGTTGAGGCAGGCGGCGAGGCGGACGGCGAGCAGGAGCCGGTGGTGGCGCCCGTCGAGGTGGGCCTGTTCGTGGGCGAGCAGGGCGTGCCGCTCACCGGGGTCGAGGCTCTCCAGCATGGCCCGGGAGACGACGATGCGGCCGGGCCGCCCGGGCAGGGCGTAGGCGTACGGCTCGGGGTCGGGCAGCACGGCGGGGCGCGCCCCCGGCATCCCCGCCAGGGCGCGGCGGGTGCGCAGGCGCAGCCGGGCCTCGCGGACCAGGGTGAGGGCGCAGGCGGTGAGCGCGGCGAGGAGGGCGAGGAGGGCGGCGCTGCCGGTCACCTCGTCGTAGGGGACGACGGCGCGGACCTCGGGGGCGGCCCAGGCGTCGGGGAGCGGGTTGCCCGGGAGGCGGGCCGTCCCGGCGACGACGAGCAGGGCGAGGCAGAGGGTGCTGCACACCGCGAGGACCAGGCTGAGCGCGGCGAGCAGCCGGGTGCCGGTGCGCGGGTGGAGGTGCTGCTCGGCGAGGCGGGCTATGGGGTGCGCGGTGAGCGGCAGGATCAGCGGGAGGAAGACGAAGAGTCCCATGTCAGCCGCCGTCGGTGTCGCCCCGGGCGCTCTCCAGCAGGGCCCGCAGAAGACGCTCGTCGTCGCCGGAGAGTGAGGAGACGAAGCTGGTGAGGACGGCGTCGCGGTCGCGTTCGCCGTCCAGGACGCGGCGCATCCGCAGAGCGGCGAGCCCGGCCTCGTCGGCGGCGGCCGTCCAGAGGAAGGCGCGTCCGGAGCGCTCGCGGGTGACGGCGTTCTTGGCGCAGAGCCGCGACAGGATGGTCATGACGGTGGTGTACGCGAGGTCGCCGCCGAGGCGTTCGCGGACCCAGGCGGCCGAGACGGGCTCGTCCGCGGTGTGCAGCACGGCGAGGACCTGTGCCTCCAGCTCGCCCTGTCCGCGCCGCCTGCCGGCCTGTGCGTTCTCCTCGGCCATGCGGCCACCTCCCGTTGTCCGACCCGACGGCTCCCATTCTCCGGGATGGGCGGGGATGGCGGGGACACCTCCGCCGATCAGGGGCGGGGGCCCGCCGGTACGCCCCGGGGGCAGACGACGGCAAGGCCGCCCGGGCAGCGCCGACCGGAGCCCGCACCCCACCCCGTCGCACATCCGTCGCGGCCCCGTCGCGAAACTGGCAGACAGTCACCACGCGATCCGCACACCCCGGAGGGCAACCTTCCCGCTGAGACAGGACCCGGACAAACGGGGGATCATTTCGGCACCGGTCCGCCCCTAGTGTCCGTGACGTCAGCAGGGAAACACCGCACTTCGAACGCCGCTGGAGATCACGATGCGTACACGTCTCACCACCCGTTCCGCCCGCCTCGTCCTGGCCGCCACCGCCGTGGCCGCGCTCGCCGTGACCACCACCGCCTGCGGCCCCGAGGACAACGGCGCGGCGCCCGCCGCCTCCGCCGCCGATTCCGCCAAGGGCGGCGGCGCCGACAGCGGCGGTGACTCCGGCGAGGAGGAAGCGGGCTCCGCCACCGGGACCCAGAGCAGCAAGGGCGGCGAGAGCAGCGGCAGCGGTGAGCAGGAGAAGGACGGCTACGGGCAGTCCTGCGGCACCAACGACCTGGACTTCACGCTCACCCCCAAGTCCCAGGCCGGCGGCTACTACCAGGTCACCGCCAAGGCGAAGTCGGGGATCACCTGCTACCTGGACGTCAACACGCCCAGCGTCTCCTTCGGGTCGAACGCCGAGGGCGTGGCCTCCCCCGTCGGGCAGGGCGGGGAGGACCCGATCAAGCTGAGCGGCTCCGCCGTCGCCTACACCGGCATCAACCCGAAGACCACCAAGGAGAACTCCGGCACGGAGTTCGAGCACGTCATCATCGCCACCACCGAGGACGACCCCCACCCCGCCCAGCTCAAGCTCCCCGAGCCGGCCCTCGTCGAGAAGCCGATCGTCACCAACTGGTCCGTCAACGCCTCCGAGACCGTGCCGATCCTGGTCTGACCCCTCGGTGACGGGCCCCGCACCAGGGGCCCGTCCGGCGTCACGGGCCGGACGGGCCGGACGGGCGGGAGAGCCCTGAGGGCAGCCGCACAGGCGGAGGGGCCGCACAGGCGGAGGGGGCCGGGCAGGCCGACGGGGACCTCGTCCTGGTCGTGATCGAGGTCCCCGCCGGCGGTCCCGCAGACGGAATGCGGGACCGGAGGGGCACCGGGACCACGGCCGGGTGGCCGCCGTCAGAAGGTCCCGGGTGCCGGGATGTGGACGGGCCGTGCGGTGCACGGGGCCTTCCGGGGGCCTCCCGGTGGCCGTAAGCACTCCGTCGGTCCGAAGCTGTGAAGGTGCGCCGCGCGAGTGGCGCCACGGCGGAACAGGCCCGGATCGCGGCCCTGGCCCGCCTGGATCTCTACAGTAATGTAGAACTCACCTGGGTCGGCAAGTGCCCACCACATTCCCCGGAGACGGGCCCCCTCCGGGCCGAGGCCGGGAGCCGCCCGTGACGCGACACCCCCGCTCCATCAGACCCGAGCCCGACGCCGCCCCCGCCTTCCACGCCACCTCGGGCGAGGATCCGGCGGGCCCCCGCGAACTGGTCGTCCGGGACAGCGCCGACCGCGAGATCGGCAAGGTCGAGTTCCGGATCTGCCGCGCCTGCGGCACCGGCCACGTCGACTCGGTCACCGTCGCCCCGTCCTGGCAGGGCCAGGGCCTGGCCCGCGAGGCCCTGCACCGCATCCTCCCGGACGACCTCACCCTGACCTGGACCACCTCCCGCCAGAGCGGCCAGGGCCGCGCCTTCTTCGCGGCGGTCACGGAGGAGACGGGGATCCCCTTTCCGGCGGGGCAGCCGGGGTGTGCGCATCTGCGGGGCCCGGGCTGAGGCAGACCGGCGGGCGCCGGGCCCTCCCCCGGTTGACGTGGGCCGGCGGCGTGACAGCACTCACCCCGGCGGCCGGGGGCGGTCTCCGTCCGGTGCGGCGGGGTGAGCATGGGAAGCGCGTACGCGGACATACGGAGATCAGCCTCATGAAGAAAGGGCCGCCACCCATGATCACCCCTCTTCCCCAGCTCCTGCGTACGCTGCTGTCCCGCTATGCCCAGGCACGCATCTCACAGTTCGAGTGCGACACGGCGGCCAACCGGCGGGCCCTGGGGGACGCCGCCTACACCCTGTGCGTCACCACCGGGACTCGCGACATCAAGGAAGCCCTGTACAGGGCGGACGACCTGCTGGCCGGAAACTGCCCGGAGGTCGGGCTCTCGGGGCCCACTCCCGGCAGGGAGCGGGCCGCTCAGCCCTTGGTCGCCTGACCCCCGGCACCTGGTCGGTGACGGCGGCCGGCAGTTGCTCGTCGGCCGCGCCGCCGGCTGCGATCAGCGCGTCGACTGCGTCGCCGGGCGGCTCGCCGCCGTACGCGAAACCGAGGAAAGACCCGCCTCACGCACCCGGTGGACGGCCGGTCCCCACCCGGTCCGCGCCGGAGTGGAAGGTGGACTTGGGGCAGGGGGACCGGCCCTGACGCGTCAGCCGGACGGCCGGTCGCCGCCGCCGCCGCTGGGTGCGTGGCTCAGGTCGACCACGCAGAAGATGTTGTCGTCCGGGTCGGCGAGGACCACGAAGTCGGGCTCGGGCGGGTACAGCTCCCAGTCGACGGTGCGCGCGCCGAGCCCGACCAGGCGGCGTACCTCCGCCTGCTGCTCCTCGGCCGAGTCGGTGAAGAGGTCCAGGTGGAGGCGGGGGCGCGGTTCGGGCGGGGACTCGCTGTACAGCACGGCGAGGGCCCGGCCCGAGCCGTCGGCGTGGTAGAGCGTCCGCCACGTGTCGGAGCGCCATTCCTCCGTCGCCACCAGATTCAGGGCCGCCGTCCAGAAGGCGACCGCGCGGGGGACGTCCGTGACACCGATGACGGGGATACCGAGTCGCAGCATGCGGCGAGCCTAGGGCCCGACACGCCCGGCGGCCACCTGTAACAGGAATGTCTGCGTGTAACAGACATGTATGAAGGGCCGGTCGGGCGGAACGGCCCACCGGGCCGGGTGGGTCTACATGATCAGCAAGGCTCGCTCGTACCGGGCACACGTCACGACCGCTAAGGAAGAACGATGCGCGCTCAGAAGATCACCCTCGCCGCTCTGGCCCTCGTCACCGGCCTCTCCCTCACCGCCTGCCAGGGCGACGACGACGCCGCCGCGAGCGCGCCGGACGCGGGTTCGCCCTCCTCTTCCTCCTCGTCGGACGGGGCGTCGGGCGACGGCGGCGCGGCCGACGGGACGGACGCGGCGACCGGCGGCGAGTCGGCCACCTCGGAGGCGCCCGAGGGCAGCGGCGGCGGCCAGATCAACACCGGGCCCTGCGAGACGTCGGACCTCGACATCAGCAGCGCCCACGGCATGGGCGAAGGCACCCTGCACATCGCCTTCAAGAACACCGGCGACGCCTGCTTCCTCAAGGGCTTCCCGGGCGTCGACCTCAAGGCCGACAGCGGCCCGGGCGGCATCAACTCCAACCGCAGCGACCTCGCCACCCCCACCGTCGTCCTCAAGACCGGCGAGTCGACCCGCGCCACCCTCCACTACCCGGCCAACGACTCCGGCGGCTCCGGCGTCGACATCACCCTGCTCGTCGTCACCCCGCCCAACGAGACCCACTCCAAGACCATCCCGACCAAGATCAACGTCCCCGTCTCCGACCACTCCACCTCGGACGTCACGATCGACCCGGTCGGCACCGGCAAGCAGTGAGCCCAGTGGGGCCGCGTCAGCCGACGGGCCCCCAGTCACGGCGCGGACGCGGCGGCTCCGCCGGGAGTTCCGGCACGCGAGCCGCCCGCCGCCGCCCCCGGACCCCGTCGCGCGCCCTCCCGTACAGCAGCGCGACGAGACCGCCGAGCGCGGGCAGCCCGAGAAGCCCCGCGAGCCCGACCGCGAACCACCCCTGGCTGTCGCCGTCGCTCAGATCGCGGACACCACTGACGGCGAGCGCCACCACCACGACGACCCAGGGCAGCAGCCACGGCCAGGGGGAGGGCTCCGGCACCGGCTCCCCGCGCCGCCCCTCGCAGTACGCCGCGTACCAGTAGCGGGCACACCACCAGGCGACCGCGAAGGCAGACCCCGCTCCCGCCACGACCCCCACACGTGCGAGCACGTCCAGGCGCTCGCGGATGGCGACGACCGTGAGGACCGCCCCGAAGAACCCCATGAAGAGGCACAACACCGTGCCGACCGTGAGGCGGCGCCACCGAGAGCCGTCGAGTACGCGAGGCGAGATGTACATTGCTCCACCCTAGGGACGGACGGGCCGCCGAGCCCGGCCGGCACCTGAGGCCACGGTTCCAGTCCGGCCGGCGCTTGAGGCCATCTCGTCAGCCCGTCCGGCGCCTGAGGCCGTCTCGTCAGCCCGGCCGGCGCTTGAGGCCACCCCGTTCGCCCCGTCGCAAGGGTGCGGGCGCACCCGGGGGGGCAGGCCTGGGGCGAAGCCCCAGTGACGCGAACCCCCGACCGGAGGTCGAGATGCACACCCCCTTGCTCCGCGCCGTAGGCGCCGCCACGGCCGTGTACGGCGCCCTGGTGACCGCCCGCCCAGCCCTTCTGGCCCGCCCGTCGGGCCTGACCACGCCGGACGGCGGGGTCGCGAGGGAGACGGAGATCTGCCTCCGTCCCCTGGTCTGGCGCGACCTGGCCGTGGGGATCGCCATGGCCACGGCCCCGGAGGGCCCTGCCCTGCGTACGGCCACCGCCGTACGCATCGCCTCCGACCTGGGCGACGCCCTGCTGCTCGGCCCGACCCTGGACCGCGCGTACCGTCCGAAGGTCCTCGCGGTCTCGGTCGGCTGGGCCGCCCTCTCGGTGATCGGTCTGTACGCCCGCCGGGGCAAATGACCGGCGCCCGGAGCCGCCTACCGCCTGGGCGGCAGCGGGAAGAACCCGCTGGCGCGCTCCCGGTGGGCGGCGTACCCGGGGCGCTCGGCCATGTGCCGCTCCAGCAGGGCCTTCCCGCTGCCGAAGATGAGCAGGTACGACATGACGAGCGGGGCGGCCACCGTGGCCCCGGCGACCGCCGGGTCCGCGCAGACCAGCAGGAACAGCCCCCACCAGACGCAGAAGTCGCCGAAGTGGTTCGGGTGGCGGGTCCAGGACCACAGGCCCCCGGTCCATGATCCGCCCCTTGCTGGCCGGATCGGCCTTGAAACGGGCGAGCTGCGCGTCCCCGACCGCCTCGCCGGCGCCCCGGGCGGCGGCGCGCAGGGCGAGTTCGCCCCAGCCGGTGCCGATCTCCAGCAGGCGGGTTCGGCGAAGAGCCGCAGCAGGTGCGGGCAGGTCCGCTCGTTGTGCACGAGGAACCCGGAGTCGACCGACCGGACCATCCCGTCGAGCATTCGGCCATGATGGCCTGACTGAATCATTCAGTCATACGTTCGCGGCCGTGCCCCCTCATTCGTTGCTCACCCAGATCGCCCAGTTCAGCGCCCCCGCGAACGCCACCCAGCACAGGTACGGCAGCAGGAGGGCGGCGGCCCTGCGGTCGATCCGGAGGAAGAGCAGGATCGTCGCGACGATGGCCATGGCCAGCAGGGCGATGTCGGCGAAGGCGAGACCGTACTGGCCGGCGCCGAAGAAGAGGGGTGTCCAGGCGAGGTTGAGGGCGAGTTGCGCGCCCCAGGCCGTCATGGCGCGGCGGCGGCCGCGGTGGGTGGTGCGGGCGACGAGCCACCCGGCGACGGCGATGGTGACGTACAGGACCGTCCAGACCGGGCCGAAGAGCCAGGCGGGCGGGGCCCAGGCCGGGCGGTCGAGGGAGGCGTAGGTCTCGCCCGCGTCGCTCGCGGCGAGGCCGCCGACGGCCGCGACGGCGAAGCAGAGGACCAGCAGGCCCAGCAGGAGCGGCCAGCCGCCCGCGCGGTTCACCGTCGGCGGGCGGGAGCTGCGGGCCATGGGGCCTCCTGTCTGCGGATTCGTCGCGGCGTCGTGGGCCACGCCGGCACGGCTGGGGTGCCGACGCGCCTGCCCGCGCCCGGCCGGATCAGTCGGTGGCGCGCTCGGCGGCCGACTCCTCGGTGGAGGCTCCGGCGGTACGCAGCGAGCCGCCCGAGGTCTCCAGGTGGGCGCGGACGAACCACTGGAACTGCTCCAGGTCGCGCAGCTGCTCGATGAGGAGGTCCTCGGTGGCCGGGTCGATCTCGCCCGCCTGGGCGACGGCCTTGCGGACATCCTCGACGACCCCGGTGTAGACGACGTCCAGGGCGCCGAGGTGGGAGATGGCGTCGCCCCGGCCGATGCTGTAGTCCTCCCAGGTGCGGGCGGAGACCAGCGCGCCGGGCGTGCCCTTGGCGACGCCGCCGAGCGCCGCGATCCGCTCGGCCACGTCGTCGGCCATGTCACGGACCCGGTCGACCTGCGGGTCGAGCATCTCGTGCACCGCGATGAAGTGCGGGCCGATCACGTTCCAGTGGATGTGCTTCAGCGTCAGGTGGAGGTCGTTGAGGGCGTACAGCCGCAGGCGCAGCAGGTCGATGAGTTTGCCGCCCTGCTCGACCGTGAGGCCGGGGACGGTGTAGCGGGGGGTGGTGGTGTCAGCGGGCATGGTGTGTGTCGTCCGTCCTGTGCGGGGGCCACCGGGGGTGCGGTGAGCTGGTGATCCCTTTCTGTTCCCCGTGATCGCGTGGCCCACCGCGCGCCCACTCGACGGAGTGACACCACCGGCCGGGTATTGACGCCATGCGGGCGAGAGCGGGCAGGGCGCCCTCACTCCGGGGAAGTGCCCTCACCCGCGGAGGGACCCGGCTGCCTCCGGGGGCGGAACTCATCGGCGCCGGGCGGGCTTTCGGCCCGGCGCGCGCGGCGTGCGGGGGCGCCCGCCCCGCCTACTCCGGCACGTAGACCACGTTCGGCGCCCCCGTCACCGGGTGCGGGGCGACGCGGGTGTGGACGCCGTAGACCTCGTGGAGGAGGTCTTCGGTGAGGACTTCGGTGGGGGTGCCGGTGGCGACGAGGCGGCCGGCGGCGAGGACGTAGAGGCGGTCGCAGTAGGCGGCGGCGAGGTTGAGGTCGTGGAGGACGACGAGGACGGTCGGGGGGAGGGTGCGGGCCAGGTGGAGGATGTCCAGCTGGTAGCGGATGTCGAGGTGGTTGGTGGGCTCGTCCAGGGCGAGGATGCGGGGGCGCTGGACGAGGGCGCGGGCGATCAGGGCGCGTTGGCGTTCGCCGCCGGAGAGTTCGTCCAGGCGGCGGTCGGCGAGGTGGGCGGCGCCGACGCGTTCCAGGGCGGCCCGCACCTGGACGGCGTCCTCGGCGGTGTCGCCCTCCCAGAACCGCTTGTGCGGGCTGTGCCCCATGGCGACGGTCTCGCGGACGGTGAGGCCGAAGGCGCCGGTCGCGTCCTGCGGTACGGCGGCGACCAGGCGGGCCCGCTCCTTGGCGCTCAGCCCGGCCGCGTCCTGCCCGTCGAGGAGGAGGCGGCCGGAGGTGGCGGTGAGGGTGCCGTAGACGCAGCGCAGCAAGGTGGTCTTGCCGCTGCCGTTGGGGCCGACCACGCCGACGGTCTCGCCGGGGGACACCTCCAGGTCGACGCCGTCGAGGAGGACGGCGCCCTCGCGGCCGCGGCCGGGCGGGGGGAGGCGGTAGCCGAGCGCTTCGGCGCGCAGGGAGCCGGGCGGGGCGGCGCCGAATCCGGGGTCGGTGGGGGCGGGGGCGGTGCGGTGGCTCATCCGACGATTCCTTCTCCGCGGGAGGACCGCCGCAGCAGCCAGAGGAAGAACGGGCCGCCGGTGAGGGCGGTGACGACGCCGACGGGGATCTCCTCGGGCGAGGCGACGGTCCGGGCGACCAGGTCGGCGACGACGAGGAAGAGGGCGCCGCCGAGCGCGGTGACCGGCAGCAGTCTGCGGTGCCCGGCGCCGACCAGCAGGCGGGCGGCGTGCGGCACCATCAGGCCGATGAAGCCGATCGCCCCGCTGACCGCGACCAGCACGCCGACCACCAGGGAGGCGAGGACGAAGGCGGCGGCGCGGAACCGGTGGGTGTCCAGGCCGAGGACGGTGGCGCCCTCCTCCCCGGCGAGGAGCAGGTCGAGCGGCCTGGAGAGGGCGAGCAGCAGGGCGGTCCCCACGATCAGCACGGCGGCCGGGAGGAAGAGGCCGTCCCAGCGGGCGCCGCCGAGGCCGCCGAGGGTCCAGAAGAGGATGGCGCGGGCGTGCTCGGCCTTGCTGGAGAGCACCAGGGCGAGGCTGGTCAGCGCGGAGAGGATGTACTGCACGGCGACCCCGGCGAGGATGAGCCTGCCGGTGGTCATGGTTCCGCCGCGCCGCGCCATCGCGTAGACGACGACCAGCGCGCCCATCGAGCCGGTGAAGGCGGCGACGGGCAGGGCGACCGTGCCGAGCAGGCCGGTGCCGACGCCCGCGACGATGACGAGGACCGCCCCGGTGGAGGCGCCCGAGGAGGCGCCGAGCAGGAACGGGTCGGCCAGCGGGTTGCGGACCAGCGCCTGGAGGACCGTACCGGCGACGGCGAGCCCCGCGCCGACGACGACGGCGAGCAGCACGCGCGGCAGCCGCACGTTCCAGATGACCGGCGCCAGCGGCGTCGGCTCGCTGCCGGTGAGCGCGGCCAGCACCTCGCCGGGCGGAATGCGGACGGAGCCGAGGGCGAGCCCGGCGACGCCCGCGACGAGCAGCAGCCCGGTGAGGAGGGTCAGGACGACGGGGTACGGCAGGGCCCGGCGGCGGGACTTGACCGCCGCCGGGGTGTCCGCGAGGGCGGTCACCACGGGGCCCTACCGGGCGGCGCGGTCGGGGTGGAGCTGGTCCGCCAGCTCGTCCACGGCGTCGGGGACGCGTGGGCCGAGGACGGCGGAGGAGAGCGGCAGGACGGCGAACCGCCTGTTCTTGACGGCCGGCACGTCCTTGAGCGCCGGGTCGTTCAGGAGCTGCTTCTTCTTGGCGGAGACGGGCGTGCCGCCGTAGTCGTAGATGACGGCGATCTCCGGCTGGCGCTCGACGACCTTCTCCCAGGAGACGTCGCCGAAGGACTTGTCGAGGTCGGCGAAGACGTTGCGGCCGCCGGCGCGGGTGACGATGTCGTTGCCGATGCCGTGGCCGCCGGCGGTGAAGGCGGAGCTGTCGCCGCTGTCGAAGACGAAGACGGCGGGCTTCTTCGCGCCCTTGAGCCGTTCGGCGGTGGCCGCGAGCTGCTTCTTCTCCTCGGCTATCAGCTTCTCGGCCCGCTCGGGCACGCCGAACGTCCGGGCCACCTCGCGCAGTTCCTTGCGCAGCTCCTTGACGCCGACCGGTCCTTCGGTGCAGCCCTCGACGTTGAGACGGGTGGCGATGCCGTCCTCGACCAGGGCGGAACGGTCGCGGCCCTCGCCCTTGTCGAAGGCGCTCGGGTAGCCGCCGTAGACGAAGTCGGGGGCGGCGGCGATCAGCTTCTCGTGCGAGGGGTACTCGTCGGCGACGACCTCGATCTGGTCGTAGGCCGCGCGGTACTCGGGGAGGATCTTGTCGTCCAGGAAGGCGGTGCCCACCATCCGGTCCTCCAGGCCGAGGGCGAGCATGACCTCGGTGACGTGCTGGTTCATCGTCACGGCCCGCTCGGGCGCCTTCTCGAAGGTGGTCTTCACCCCGCAGTTGGTGACGGTGTACGGGAAGCCCTTGCCGCCCTTTTCCCCCTTGGCCTCGGCCGGGCTGTCGCCGCCGGCGCCGCAGGCGGTGAGCGGGAGGAGGAGCGCCGCGGTGGCGGCGAGCGCGCGCGGGGCGCGACGGGGTCCGGACATGACCGTGCCTCTCCGGGGGATGACCGCGTCCCCTGGTAGTGCGGAAAGGCGGCGGGTCAGTGTCGGACTCCCAGGCCCGCCCGCGTGTACGCGCCGCGCCTGGTCACCGTGGCGGGACCGCGCCGGATTCGCACCGGCTTCCTGTCCTCCGCCGCCTGGGTGAACGCCGCGATTCTGCCACGGGGGAGACGGAGGTTCCGGGGCGAGGCGGGGAGACCGTCCTCACACCGGGCGAGGGGGAGCGCTGAGGGACGTCCGCGACGGCCCGGCCCGTGCGCCCGGCGCCCGGGGCGGCCATGCTGGTCCCCGACCGCCCAGCCCCGCCGACCACGGAGCCCCGTTGCCCCCACCCCCCTCCTCCAGCGCCTCCCCCGCCGTCGCCCGCGCCCTCGACATCCTGCTGCACCTCGCCGGGCGCACCGGCCCGGTGCGCGCGGCCACGCTGGCGCGGGAGTTGGGGATGCCCCGGTCGTCGGCGTACCACATTCTCAGCGTGCTGGCGGATCGCGGGTTCGTCACCTATCTGCCGGGCGAGCGGGCGTACGGGCTCGGGGTCTCCGCCTTCGAGATCGGGTCGGCCTATCTGCGGCACGAGCCCCTCGAACGGCTCGCGCAGCCGGTGGTGCGGCGGCTCGCGGCACGGCTCGGACAGACCGTGCACCTCGGGGTGGTCTACGGCGCCGAGACCGTCTACCTGCTGAAGGAGCGGCCGTCCGCCGCGTCCGCCGCCGCCGACACCGCCCTCGTCACCGACATCGGGGTCCGCCTCCCGGCCCACCTGACCGCCAGCGGCCGCGCGATCCTCGCCCACCTCCCCGAGGCGCAGGTCCGCGCCCTCTATCCGCGCCCCGGCGACCTCATCACCCGCACCGGCCGGGGCCCGCGCTCGCTCACCGAACTCCTCGGTCTGCTCGCCGCCGACCGCGCCCGCGGCTGGTCCGAGGAGACCGAACTCGTCTCCGGGGGCCTGCGCTCCCTGGGCACCGCCGTCTTCGACCACCACGGCCACCCCGTCGCCGCCCTCTCCACCACCTGGCAGCGCCACTACGCGCCGCACGCCACCGACCGGGTACGGGACGACCTGGCGCGGGCGGCGGCCCGGCTGACCTCGGCGGTGTCGGGGCGGGCGCCGGACAGCGGCTGAGGGGCGGGGGCCCGGCGTGGGGTCAGCGCTTCCGGGCGACCGCCCCGTACATGGCGATGTCGCGGCTCTCGATGCCTTCCTGCTCGGGGCCGGGGCGCCAAGCGTGGACCTGGGTGACTCCCGGTTCCAGCAGGTCCATCCCGTCGAAGAAGGAGGTGGCGGTCTCCAGGTCGCGCAGCACCATCGGCATGCCCTGCTGCCGGTACTCCGCCGCCACCCGGTCGACCTCCTCGGGGGCGAAGTCCGCGGTGCCGATGGTCATCGCCAGACAGCTGCCGGACGGCAGCGGGTCCAGTAGCCGCTGGACCAGGCGCCGGTCGTCCGGGGGCAGGATGAAGTGCATGATGCCGATGACCATCAGGCCGACCGGCCGGTCCAGGTCGATGAGGTCGCGGAACTCGGGGCTGTCCAGAATGGCGTCCGGGTCGTGCATGTCCGCGTCCACGTAGGCGGTGGCGCCCTCGGGCGTGCTCCGCAGCAGGGCGCGGGCGTGGGCCAGGACGATGGGGTCGTTGTCGACGTAGACCACGTGCGACTGAGGCGCGACCTCCTGCACCACCTCGTGCAGGTTGGGTGAGGTCGGCAGGCCCGTCCCGACGTCGAGGAACTGGCGGATGCCGTGCTCCTCGGCGAGATGACGGGCCGCGCGGTGCATGAACCGCCGGTTCTCCAGCATGTGGACGGGGAGGGCGGGCCAGTGCTCGCACATCACGTCGCCCGCCTCGGCGTCCACGGGGTAGTGGTCCTTGCCGCCCAGGATGTAGTCGTAGACGCGGGCGGAGTGGGCTCGCGAGGTCACGAGAGTGCTCGGGCGCTGGTGCGGGGTGTTCATGCGGCGTCTCTTTCGCTCAAGGATGGTCGTCTTCCTCTGCCTGTCCCGGGAAGCCCCGGGACATGTGCGCGGTGGGGGCGTCGTGGCGTCACCGGTCCGCCCGGGCCTGCAGAGCTATGACGGCGATGTCGTCCAGGCGGTTCTGGACCGGCGGCAGGAATCCCTGGACCAGGGCGGGCACGGACACCCCCTGCCCGGCCAGTTCGTCGGTCCGCTCGCGCAGGCGCCGGAGATTGTGGCCGATGTCGGTGCCCGGTGTCTCCACGAGCCCGTCGGTGTAGAACACCAGGACGTCCCCCTCCCGCAGGACCGCGTGCAGGTCGGTGCGGGGGAAGGCGTCGACGACGCACAGCGGCGGGTCCGCGGTCGTCAGGCCGTGCAGGTACCGCGCGGGCTGCCCGGCCGGGATCAGCAGGGGCGGGGGATGTCCGGCGTTGGACAAGGTGATGTGCCAGACCCCCTCGGTCTCGCGGCGCAGGATCGCGTGGACCGCCGTGATCATCGACGGGCTGTCGAGCGCCTGCACGATCCGGTCCAGGCGGCTCAGGGTGGTGGCGGGGCTGACGTCGGGGCCGCTGTCGTAGGCGAGGGCCCGCAGCATGCTGTTGACGCGGCCCATGGCGGTGGCCGCGTCCACGTCGTGGCCCACGATGTCGCCGATGGAGAGGGCGAGCGCGTCCGGCCCGAGCTTGACGGCGTCGTACCAGTCCCCGCCGACCTCGGCGTCCGAGTCGGCCGGGTGGTAGAGCGCCGTACTGACGAGGCCGTCGACGGACGGCGGGGCGGCGAGGAAGGACTGCTGCAGGGCGAGGGCCGTCTCGCGGGCGCTCTGCAGCTCCATGGTCCGCCGCAAGGGGCCGCTCATCTGCTGGAACACCTCCTGCAGCAGCCAGAGGTCACCCTCGTCCGGGGGCGGGTTGCCCCGGCAGGTCGCGGTGGCGGCCAGCGCGACGGTCCGCCCGGACACCACGACGGGCACCAGCGCCACGCTGGTCGCCTCGGCCTCGCGCAGCCACCGGCCGGAGGCGGGCGACATCCCCTCCTCGGACGGCTGCCCCCGGGGGAAGGTCAGCAGTTGCGCCTTCTGCTCGCGCATCGCCTGTTGCGCGACCGGCCCCAGGAGGAAATCCGGCCCCAGCGGAGACAGGGCGGGCAGGCCGGGGGCGAGGTCCACGCGCTCGATCGACGCCGCGGCCGACGGGCTCCCCGTACGCCAGAAGTCGCTCTCCGTCTCGCTCGGCAGGAGGAAGATGGCGACCGCGTCGGCGAGTTCGGGCACGACGGCGGCCGCGGTCGTCATGAAGGCCTCGCTGAGGTCGCGGGCGGCCGGTACCGGGGCCATGCGGGCCAGCAGCTTCTCCCGTGTCCGGGTGCGCCAGTGCTCCTCGGCGTCGGCGACACTGCCCACCCACTCCACCTCTCCGGCGTGGTCCTGGACGGGTGTGGCGACGATCCGCACGTGCCGGTGGCGGCCGGGGTCACCCTCCACCCGCAGCCGCACGATGGCGTCCACGGGGGAACGCTGCCGGGTGGCGCGGCGCCACTGGCGCTGGAACCAGTCCCGGTCCTTCGGATGGACCGCGTCCGTCCACGAGCCGTCCCCGTCGGGATGCCACAGCTTCTCCTCCACCCCGCCGCCCACCAGCGTGGTGACGACCCCGTCGGGCGACATCACCCAGACCGTCTGGGGCTCGGCGCCGAGCAGCGCCTGGTACCGCAGAAGGAGGCGGTCGCTGTCGGTCACCGCTCCCTCCTTCATTGGCGATACCGGCGCCCGGGCGGCGGCAGGGCTTCCGCCGGCGGCGGGTGGGCCTGCGGGCGCCTCGCACAGCGGAGCGACCCACGCGTCGAGCGCCGAGGGAAGACCCCCTTCCGCTGCGCCAGTATCTCCCCCTTCCGGGCCGACAGCACGCCAGGACCTAGGCAGGCGCCTGGGCGGTGTGCTCGTCCACGATCAGCACCCGCCGCCCCCGCGTGTGCCCCGCCTGGCTGTCGACGTGGGCCCGCGCGGCGTCGGCAAGGGGGTACGCGCGGTCGACCGGGATGTGGAGGTGGCCCCGGGTGAGGAGGGCGACGGTCTCCGCGAGGGCCTGCGGGACGCTTCCGGCCGTGCCGGAGAAACGGACACCCAGGTCCGGTGCGGTGAGGTCGGCGATGGAGACGACCTTGCGCGGGTCGCCGGTCAGCTCGACCAGTTCGCGGATCACCCCCGCACCGGCCAGGTCCAGCGCGGCGTCGACGCGGCCGAGCCGACGCACCCGCCCGGCCCAGCCCTCGCCGTACGTCGTGGCGCGGGCTCCCAGGCCGCGCAGGTACTCCTGGTTGGCGGCCCCGGCCGTGCCGATCACCGCGACGCCCCGGGCGCGGGCGACCTGGAGCACCGCCGAGCCCACCCCGCCGGAGGCGCCGCTGACCAGCAGCGTCTGTCCGGGGCGTACGCCCACCTCGCGCAGGACGCGCAGCGCGGTCTCCATCACGGAGGGGTACCCGGCCGCCTCCTCGAAGGTCAGCCCTTCGGGCATCCGGGCCCAGGCCGACAGCACGGCGAACTCGGCGTAGGTGTCCGTGCCTTCGCCGAACACGCGGTCACCGACGCGGACGTCTTCGACGCCCTCGCCGACCTCGTCCACCACGCCGGAGGCGTCCAGCCCGAGCCCGGCGGGGAGTGCGGTCGGGTGGGCGCCGAGTTTCTGGCCCTCGCGGATTCTCCAGTCGACCGGGTTCACGCCCGCCGCCCGCACGGCGATCCGTATCCGGCCGGGGCCCGCGTGGGGCTCCTCGGCCTCGGTCAGCCGGAGCACGTCGGGACCGCCGAACTCGGTGAAGCTCACTTTTCTCATGCCGGAGAACTTAGCACTAACGGTTAGCTTTTTGGAACTGATCCACTTTTGTCGCTGATAGCGTGAGCCCATGACCGTCCCGACCCCGACCGGGCGCCGCGAGCGCAAGAAGGCCGCCACCCGTCAGAAGATCGCCGACACCGCCCTGCGGCTCTTCCTGGAGCGCGGGTACGACGCGGTGGGCATCCGCGAGGTGGCCGCCGAGGCGGACGTGGCCGTCACCACGCTCTTCTCCCACTTCGCCTCGAAAGAGGCCCTGGTGTTCGAGCAGGACGCCGACTTCGAGCGCCGCCTCGCCGAGGCGGTCACCGGCCGGGCGCCGGACGAGCCGCTCGTCCCGGTCCTGCGCCGAGAGGTCGAGGCCCTGGTGCGGCACTGCACGGCCGACGAGGCCGCCCCGCTCTGGCACCTCATCGACTCCTCCCCCGCGCTGCGGCAGTACGAAGCGTCGATGCGGCTGCGCCACGCCGAGTCCCTGGCCCTGGCCGTCGCCGCCGCTCCCGGGGAGCCCAGGACCACCACGGCCTGCCGCGCCCTCGCCCGGTTCGCGATCGACGCCTACGCGCTGGCCCGGGACGCCGACGACCCCCGGGCCGCCCTGGACGAGGTCTTCCCGATGATCGAGGCGGCCTGGGCGGCGACCGGCCCGGCCCGCTCGTAGGCCCCCCACCTCCGCCGTCTCGGATCCGAGATTTCGCGGCGCGCCCTCTGGTCCGCTCCTCCGCCGGGACCTGTCATGGGGGCACCCGGTCCGCCCGGCCCACCCCCAGGAGGCAGCAGTGAGCAGCGTTTCCCCGGAATCCACGGACTCCCCCGCCACCGTCCCCGCCCCGGTCCGTGCCGCGCGCGGCACCGAGCTGAGCTGCCTCGGCTGGCAGCAGGAGGGCGCGCTGCGGATGCTCATGAACAACCTCGACCCGGAGGTGGCCGAGCACCCCGAGGAGCTGGTGGTCTACGGCGGCACCGGCAAGGCGGCCCGGAACTGGGAGGCTTACCACGCCATCGTCCGCACCCTGCGCACCCTCAAGGACGACGAGACGCTCCTCGTCCAGTCCGGCAAGCCCGTCGGCGTGCTGCGCACCAGCGAGTGGGCGCCGCGCGTGCTCATCGCCAACTCCCACCTGGTCGGCGACTGGGCCAACTGGGAGGAGTTCCGCAAGCTGGAGCAGCGCGGGCTCATCATGTACGGCCAGATGACGGCCGGTTCGTGGATCTACATCGGCAGCCAGGGCATCCTCCAGGGCACCTTCGAGACCTTCGGCGCCGTCGCCCGCAAGCGGTTCGGCGGCTCCCTGGCCGGGACGATCACGCTGACCGCCGGGCTCGGCGGCATGGGTGGCGCCCAGCCGCTCGCCATCACCATGAACGACGGCGTCGCCCTCTGCGTGGAGGCCGACCCGACCCGCATCGCCCGCCGTATCGAGCGCCGCTACCTGGACGTCGCCGCCGACGACATCGACCACGCCCTGCGCCTGGCCACCGAGGCCCGCGACGCCCGCCGCCCGCTCTCCATCGGCCTTCAGGGCAACGCCGCCGAGCTCTTCCCCGAGCTGCTGCGCCGGGGCGCCCCGATCGACATCGTCACCGACCAGACGTCGGCCCACGACCCGCTCGCCTACCTCCCCGAAGGCGTCACCGTGGCCGAGTGGCGCGCCCTGGCCGCCGCCGACCCGGCCGCCTTCACCGAGCGGGCCCGCGCCTCCATGGCCCGGCACGTGGAGGCGATGGTCGGCTTCCAGGACGCGGGCGCAGAGGTCTTCGACTACGGCAACTCGATCCGTGACGAGGCCCGCAAGGGCGGCTACGACCGGGCGTTCGCCTTCCCCGGCTTCGTCCCCGCCTACATCCGGCCGCTCTTCGAGGAGGGCCGCGGCCCGTTCCGCTGGGCGGCGCTCTCCGGCGACCCGAAGGACATCGAGGCGACCGACCGCGCGCTGATCGAGCTCTTCCCCGACAACACCCACCTGCACCGCTGGCTGAAGATGGCCGGCGAACGCGTCACCTACGAGGGCCTGCCCGCCCGCATCTGCTGGCTCGGCTACGGCGAACGCCACCGCGCCGGGCTCCGCTTCAACGAGATGGTCGCCTCCGGCGAACTCTCCGCCCCCGTCGTGCTGGGCCGCGACCACCTCGACTCCGGCTCGGTCGCCTCCCCCTACCGCGAGACCGAGGGCATGCTCGACGGCTCCGACGCCATCGCGGACTGGCCGCTGCTCAACGCCCTGGTCAACACCGCCTCCGGGGCCACCTGGGTCTCCCTGCACCACGGCGGCGGCGTCGGCATGGGCCGCTCGATCCACGCGGGCCAGGTCTGCGTCGCCGACGGCACCGACCTCGCCGCCGCCAAGCTGGAGCGCGTCCTCACCAACGACCCCGCCATGGGCGTCCTGCGCCACACCGACGCGGGCTACCCGCACGCGAGCGAGGTGGCCCGGGAGCGCGGGGTGCGGGTGCCGATGAACGAGGGGTGACCCGGCGGCCGGCAGGGCGGGCGCCACCCGCTCCGGGCCGGGTGCCCGGCGCCGGACGCCCGCCCTCTCGACGCCCCGGGAAAAGGGCGAGGGGCGGAGCCGGGCCACTGGGTAAGGTGCGCGAGTTGCTCCGCCGGAAGAGGCGGGGCGACGCTCGCGGGAGAGAGACCGGAGACATGCGGGAGTCCGAAGTTCGGCGAGCGATGGCCGCCGCCACGTCGATCGCCTCGTCACTCGGCCTGCCGGCCGGCGACGCGGTCGTCCTGCACGACTCCAACAAGCTCACGCTGCGGCTGCTGCCCGCCGACGTCCTGGCCCGGGTGGCTCCCGTGGCCGACCAGGTCGCGGAGTTCGAGGTCGGTCTCGCTCAGCGGCTGGCCGGGGCCGGGTGCCCGGTGGGCACGCTCGATCCCCGGTGGAGCCGCGCGTCCATGAGCGGGACGGCTTCGCGGTCACGCTGTGGACCTACTACGCGCCCGTGGCGCCTGGCGAGCTCGCACCGGCCGACTATGCCCGCGCGCTCGTACGGCTCCACACCGGCATGCGTGAACTCGACGTTCCCGCGCCCCGGTTCACGGAGCGCGTCGCGCGGGCCGAGCGGCTTGTGGCGGACCGCGACCGCACGCCCGGCGCCGGGCAGTTGCTGCACGGCGAGCCGCACCCGGGGAACGTGCTCCCCACGGAGAACGGCCCGCTCTTCATCGACCTGGAGACCTGTTGCCGGGGCCCCGTCGAGTTCGACCTGGCCCACACGCCGGAGGAGGTCGGCGCGCACTATCCGGGCGTCGACCGGGAGTTGTTGCGCCAGTGCCGGCTCCTCGTGCTGGCACTCATCACGGTGTGGCGCTGGGACCGGGACGACCGGTTCCCGGAGGGGCGCCGGCTGGGCACGGAGTGGCTGGGCCTGCTCCGGGCGGCACTGGGCGACCACGGCCCGGGGACTCAGGGCTGATCACGGGGCCCCGCTCGCACGCGGCGCAGACCTTCCGACTTGCCGGAAGAGCGGCAGAGTCGGCGCGGCTCGATCTCTTCAACAGTTGCGTAATTGTACAATTATGCTTGCTCGACATGGATGACGTGACGCCCGCGAACAGCCCGCCCCCTCCCCGCCCCGACCGGTCCGAACTCGCCGAACTGCACGGCGGCCCCGCCGCAGGACTGCGCCTGCGCGTCACGGATCGCCCGGCGGTCCTCCAGATCACGCGCCCGTGCCCCGTGGAAGAGGCGCCCGGCGGCGACGAGTTCGGCATCACCGAGGTGTACGTCTACCGGCGCGACTGGCGGATGAAGAGCCCACCCCTGCGGTACGGGTACGACCCGGCGAGCCCGTAGGCCCGAGGGGGAGGCGGGCCGGGCCAGGGTCAGGCGGCAGGGGACCCGGACCGCTCGGCCCCCGTGCCTGCGGCCCGCCCTGCCGCGCCCTCGCCGGCAGCGGCCTCTCCCACCGCCCCCTCCCCCGCCGAGGCGGCGCCGCCCTCTTCCTCCTTCAGCGCCCGCGCCTCGCTCTTCAGGATGCGCAGGGAGCGCCCCAGCCCCCGTGCCGCGTCGGGCAGTTTCTTCGAGCCGAAGAGCACGATCACCACGAGGGCCACGATCAGCAGATGCCAGGGCCGCAGGGCGTTGGCGTACATGGCGGGGGCGTCCTCTCCTCGTACGGCGCGGCACCCCCGGGGGCGCCCCGCCTCATCAGTTGCCGGCTTGCGCAACCATAACAACCGGTGGTCGACGGCGAGGTCTGCGGGGATGGCGCGGCGAGCAGGCGGACGGACGGCCCCGACCCCCGGGCCCGCCCCCGAGGTGCCGGGTGTGGGAACGGCGAAGGACCCCGGCGGGGGCCGGGGTCCTTCGGATCTCGCAGGGCCGTCAGTGACTGGCGAGTTCGCCGGTGAGCCTGCCGTGGAGGTCGGCGCTCAGGTCGTTCAGGCCGATGATCTCCACCCTCTTACCGCGCTGCGCGTACTTGGTTTCGACCGCGTCCAGGGCTGCCACCGAGGAGGCGTCCCAGATGTGGGCGGCGCTCAGGTCGATGACGACCTTTTCGGGGTCGGTGGCGTAGTTGAACTGGCCGACGAGGTCGTTGGAGGAGGCGAAGAACAGCTCACCGGTCACGGAGTAGACGACGCCGGCGTCGTCCGGGCCTGCGACGGCGGTGACGCGGGCGAGGTGGGCGACGCGCTTGGCGAAGATGACCATGGCGGTGACGGAGCCGACGACGACGCCGATGGCGAGGTTGCCGGTGGCGACCACCACGACCACGGTGACGGCCATGACGGTGATCTCCCCGGCGGGCATCCGCTTCAGGGTCTTGGGGGCGATGGAGTGCCAGTCGAAGGTCGCGAACGACACCATGACCATCACGGCGACCAGGGCGGCCATGGGGATGTCGGAGACGACCGGGCCGAAGACGATGCACAGGACCATCAGGAACGCGCCCGCGAGGAAGGTCGAGAGTCGGGTGCGGGCTCCGGAGACCTTCACGTTGATCATGGTCTGGCCGATCATGGCGCAGCCGCCCATGCCGCCGAAGAAGCCGGTGACGATGTTGGCGACGCCCTGACCGATCGACTCGCGGGTCTTGGAGGAGGGGGTGTCGGTGATGTCGTCGACGAGCTTCGCGGTCATCAGCGATTCCATCAGGCCGACCAGCGCCATCGCGAGCGCGTACGGCGCGATCGTCGTCAGCGTGTCGAGGGTGAACGGCACGTCCGGCAGACCGGGGACGGGCAGGGAGGACGGCAGGGCGCCCTTGTCGCCCACGGTCGGCACCGCGATCCCGGCCGCGACCGTGATGACGGTCAGGACGACGATCGAGACGAGCGGGGCCGGGATCACCTTGGTGACCTTCGGGAAGAACACCATCAGCGCGAGGCCGCCGACGAGCAGCGGGTAGACCGCCCAGGGCACGTCGCGCATCTCGGGAACCTGCGCCATGAAGATCAGGATCGCGAGGGCGTTGACGAAGCCGACCATCACCGAACGCGGCACGAACCGCATCAGCTTCGCCACCCCCAGCGCGCCGAGCGCGATCTGGACAACGCCCGCGAGGATGACGGCGGCGACCAGGTAGCCCAGGCCGTACTCCTGGTTCAGGGGGGCGATGACCAGGGCGACGGCGCCGGTGGCGGCGGAGATCATCGCACGGCGGCCACCGACGACCGAGATGACCACGGCCATGGTGAACGAGGCGAACAGTCCGACCGCGGGGTCGACCCCGGCGATGATCGAGAACGAGATCGCCTCGGGGATCAGGGCGAGGGCGACGACGAGGCCCGCGAGGACCTCGGTGCGCCAGACTTTCGGGTTGTTCAGCCAGTCGGGCTTGAGGCCGCGCAGCCGCGCGGCGGGAGTCACAGCAACAGAGGACAAGGAGACGTGTACCTGTCGTACTCGGGCACACCGCGGGCAGGCCGGAGCGTGCGGGAAAGGGAGCGCGGGAGACCGGCAGTCATCCCGCGGGCGGTCCGAGGCGGGCCGGGGAAGCCGTGGAGGACGTGAGCCGGCGACCTGGGCGGTGCCCGGCTGGGCAGGTCACGTCCGAAGGCGAAGGGTCACGGCGGGCAGGCGGCGGCGATCGACGTCATGGGCTCGCACACGCTCTCTCCTGCAAGAATCGGGGCTTCGCCGGGGGCGCCATCGGCCTCGGAACGGCAAAGCGGGGCGGCCGGGCCGCCCTCACCATCATCAACTCTACCCTAACGTTAGGGTAGGGATTGGTGGGCCGCACGGGACGCGGACCACTGCGACGGGAAGGGCCAGGAGAACGGGCGTGGACGACAGGCACATGCAGATCGGCGAGGTCGCCGCGCGGACGGAGCTGTCCCTGCGCACCATCCGGCACTACGAGGAGACCGGCCTGGTCGTCCCCTCCGCCCGGTCCCAGGGCGGCTTCCGCCTCTACACCGAGACCGACGTCGCTCGCCTCGTGGTCATCCGCCGCATGAAGCCGCTGGGCTTCACCTTGGAGCAGATGCGCGACCTGCTGGCCGCCACCGACCGCCTGGACGGCGACGACGCCCTTGAAGACGGCGAACGCGAACTGCTGCTGGAGCGCGTACGGGCCTACCGGCAGACCGCCGCCGAGCAAGTGGAGAAGCTGCGCGTCCAACTGGCACGCGCCGAGGACTTCGCCGCCACCCTGGGCGCCCACCTGGAAGCCAGGTAACCCGGTGTGCGCACAGCGGGTCACGTGACGAACCTGACGGACAGGTCCCAGCCGGCCCGCCCGGTCGCCGTTGCCCGCCGCCGCGGAGGGGAGAGCCTCCGCGGAGGGGAGAGCCGCCGCGGAGGGGAGAGCCTCCGCGGAGGGACTCGTTGTCGGCACTCAGGCGCTGGACGGCTGCGATCGCGACCTCCAGTCGTGCGGCCAGGTCGCGCTTGCCGGCCCGCGGTCGCGCGTTGCCGGCCTCAGCCTGGTCACGGCTGAGCGGGGCCGCCAGGGGCCGGCCCCGGGTCGGCCGCCCGCTCGTGCCGTCTCCGGGCGACGGCGAGCACCGCCGCGTACAGGGCCAGCACGGTGGCGAGCAGGGCGTAGTACAGCGGAGGCAGCGTGCCCATCGCGAGGAGGGGGCCGAGCGGGGAGAGCGGCAGCAGGACGCCGATGACCGCCAGTCCGAGGGCGGCCCGGTGGACGGGGCCCGCGCCCCTGCCCTCGGCGGCGTGGCGGCCGCCGCGCAGGACGACCATGACGAGGGCCTGGGTGAGCAGGTTCTCGGTGAACCACCCGGCGTGGAAGACCTCCTGGGAGGTGTGGACGCCGCGGGTGGTGAGGGCGAGGACACCGAAGGTGGCCACGTCGGCGGCGGCGTTGATGAGCCCGAAGCCGGTGATGAAGCGGAGGAAGCCGTGCGGGCGCAGCCGGATCGGGCGGCGCAGCACGGCACGCGAGGGGCGTTCGTAGGCGAAGGCGAGCTGGGCGGCGTCGAAGCAGAGGTTCTGCACCAGGACCTGAGCCGGGAGCATCGGCAGGAACGGCAGCAGCAGGGCGGTGGCGAGCATCGCGAAGACGTTGCCGAGGTTGGAGGAGAGGGTGATGCGCAGGTAGGTGCCGATGTTGCCGCCGCTGTGCCGTCCGGCGGTGATCGCCCGGTCGACGGCGGCCAGGTCCTTCTCGGCGAGGACGACGTCGGCGCTCTCCCGTACGGCGTCCACGGACTCGCGGGGGCAGAGGCCGACGTCGGCGGCGTGCAGGGCGGGCAGGTCGTTGACGCCGTCGCCGAGGAAGCCGACGGTGTGCCCGGCGGTGCGCAGCGCGGTGACGATCCGGGCCTTGTGCTCGGGCCCGCACCGCGCGAAGACCGTCGTACGCCGGGCCGTGGCGCCCAGTTCGGCGTCGGTGAGCCGGTCGGCCTCGGCGGCGGTGAGCACCCGGCCGGGGTCCAGGCCGAGGGCGCGGCAGACCTGGGCGGCGGTGCCCGGGTGGTCCCCGGTGAGGATCTTGACGCCGACCCCGCGCCCGGCCAGTTCCCCGAGGGCGTCGGCGGCGGTCGGAGCGAGGGCGTCGCCGAAGGTGACGAGGCCGCGGAAGGTCAGCCCCCGCTCGTCGGCGTGGCTCCACCCGCCCTGCCGGGCGGGCCGCTCGGCGACGGCCACCGCGAGCAGCCGGGCCCCGGCGGCGGCCTCGGCGGCGGCGAGGCCGAGGAGCCGGGCGCGTTCGGTGGCGTCCAGGGCGCACCGGTCGAGGACCTGCTCGACGGCGCCCTTGACGACGAGCGTGTGGCGGCCGAGCCGGCCCGGGGTGCGGACGACGGCGGTGGAGAGGCGGCGGACCGGGTCGAAGGGGAGCGCGGCGACGCCCTCGGGCCCGTCGGCGGCCTCGCCCCCGGCGGCCTCCAGCACCGCCTCGTCCAGGGCGTCGGGGACGGGCAGGTCCGCGAGGTGCAGGGTCCACCAGGCGTTGGCCCCGGCCCACCGCAGCACCTCGGGGTCGTCGCGGCCGTCGGCGCCGAGGGCGCGGGTGACGACGGGCCGGTCCTGGGTGAGGGTGCCGGTCTTGTCGAGGCAGAGCACGTCGACGGCGCCGAGGTCGTGCAGGGCGGGCAGCCGGGTGACGATGACCCGGTGGTCGCGGGCGAGCCGGGCGGCGCCGCGGGCCAGCGCCGTGGTGACCACCACCGGCAGCATCTCGGGGGTGAGCCCGACCGCGACCGCCACCGCGAACGGCAGCGTCTCCAGCCCGCGCCCGTGCAGCGCCGCGCCGGCGACGAGGACCAGCGGCGGGGTGAGCAGCATGAAGCGGATCAGTGTCCAGGAGATGCCGTGCACCGACCGGTCGAAGGCGGTGAACCGCCGCTGCCCGCCCGCCCGGTGGGCGGCGGCGAACCGGGTGCCCGCGCCGGTGGCGGTGACCAGGGCGGTGGCGCTGCCGTAGGCGACGCTGCTGCCCTGGAAGCAGAGGTGCGGCGGGGCGAACGGGCCGGGCGGCGCCGGTCCTGGCTCCTGCACGGCGTCCTTGGGGACCGGCGCCGACTCCCCGGTCAGCGCCTGCTGGTGGACGCTGAGCCCGGTCGCCCGCAGCAGCCGTACGTCGGCCGGGACCAGACCGCCCGGCCCGAGCCGGACCACGTCGCCGGGGACCACCTCGCCGACCGGTACCTCCCGCGCCTCGGGCGCCGCCTCGCCGTCGGCGCGGCGCACCACGGTGGCCGTGGTCGGCAGCAGGTCGCGCAGCAGGGCGACGGAACGGTCCGCCCGGTGCTCCCCGGAGGCCCGCAGTACGCAGCTCACCAGCACCAGGGAGCAGATCACGGTGGCCGTGCCCCACGCGGCGACGGCGGCGGAGAGCACGCCGAGGCAGAGCAGCACGGTGGTGAAGGGGTCGCGCAGGCTGCGCAGGAGACGGCGGCGCCGGGTGACGGGGCGGCGGGCCGGGGGGACGTTCTCCCCGTACCGGGCGAGCCGCCGGGTGGCCTCGTCCTCGGTGAGGCCGCGCGGGCCGCTGCCGTGGGCGCGGAGCAGCTGGAGCGCGGTGAGCCCTGCGGCGTCCGGGGCGGCGGGGGTCTCGGTGGTGTCGGGGGCGGGTGGCTGGGGTGGTACGGGTGCGGCCGCCCTGCGGACGGCCGCCCGGTCAGCCACCGGCTCCGCGCAGGCGCCGGGGCCGGTCCGCCGCCGCCGCTTCCTCGGCGAGCCGCCCGACCATCGACTGGACGACGGTCACCACGTCCGGGTCGTCGACGAAGTAGACCTGGCGGCGGCCCTCACGCCGGGAGCGGACGAGACCGGCGAGCTTGAGCTTGGTCAGGTGCTGGCTGACGGCGGGCAGCGCCCCGCCGACCCGCTGGGCGAGCCCGCTCACGTCGCTCTCGCCCTCGGCCAGCGCCCAGACGATGTGCAGCCGCGCGGCGGAGGAGAGGAGCCCGAAGGTGGTGGCCGCGGCGGCGAGCACCTCGGCGGGCGGGTCCTGGAACCCGGCGTCCTGCGCCACTGTCGCTCTCCCTCTCCAGCCCCGGTCGGCCCCCTGCCTCACCGGCGTCCTGGCCCGTGGGCGTCCGGCCCGTCGGCGGGGTCAGTCTAGGCCCTGTCCGGCGGATCTCCGTGGGCCTGCGACGCCTGGCACGCACTCTCGCCGTACGCCCGAATCACCCGAGTACGTCCAGTACGAGGGAGATCCGGGCGCACGCCGAGAGCACGCACCAGACGCCGCAGGCTCTTCCACGAAGATCCGCCGGACAGGGCCTAGGGGGGTGGGCGCCCGCGGGCCCCACGCCCGCTTCCGGAGCGGACGGCCTCCCCGCCCGGCCACGCGTCGCGCGGGCGGGCGGGCCTCAGCCGGGATCAGCCGGGATCAGCCGGGATCAGCCGCAGTGTTCGGCGCGTTCCTCCTCGGTCATCTCGCGGGTGTTCTGGGTCTTGGAGCTGGTGCCCTCGGGCACCGGACCGGTGGCCTCGAACGGCACGTACCAGTAGTAGTGGCCGTGGAAGCGGCTCCCGAAGTGCAGCTCGTAGGTGCCCGAGACCCGCTGCATCTCGGGGGCGCGGTTGATGGTGCCGACGTGGCCCGGGCGGACCTCCAGGCTGGTGGTCTCGCTCTCGGTGTGCGAGCTGGACCAGCTCTGCTCGTAGCTGGTGGTGAGGGTGGTCTTGAAGACGTCGGCGTACCCGGCCTCGACGCTCAGCGAGACGCCGAGGCTGGTGGACTCGCTGGTGGTGTCCGACCAGGTCACGCTGGAGGTCTGGTTGTCCTGGGTGCAGTTGTACGCGCTGTCGCCCACCTGGTGGCCGTCGCCCTTGAAGGTCTCGGGCGGGCCGTCCGGGTGGAAGACGCACTTGTCGGTGCCGTTGTCGCACTTCTCCAGCAGTTCGCGGGAGGTGGGCGGGTCCTCGTGGTCCTGTGCCCCGGCCGCCTGCGCGGGGGACGGGGCGAGGATGAGCCCCGCGGTGGCCGCGGCGGCGGCGAGAAGGACGGTGACCGAACGCTTCGCCATGGTCTCTCCGTTGGTCTCGGTGTGGGGGGAAGCGGGGGTGTGGGGCCCCCGGTACGCGGAGTCCGTCCGCTCAGCTGAAGCCGACGGACCGCGTGCGGTCGTTCATGTACGAGCCGATGTCCGGGGTGTTCTCCTTGAACGGCCCGTCGCGGTCACCGCCGAGGCCGGGCTCGGGGTAGAGCCAGATCCAGCACTCGGCCCACGGCTGCACGGAGGAGATCCGGTTCTGCCAGGCGTCCTCGAAGGTGTACTCGTAGTCGACCTGGTCGTTCTTCTCGCACGGCGCCTCGCCGTACACGGTGAAGGAGTCCCCGCCGTAGTTCGTGTCGTCGTAGAAGGTGCCCTGGATGACCGAACCGGCCCGGACCGCCGCCTCGTCCTTCGCCAACGCCACCGTCTCGCGGCGCAGTTCGGGGCTCTGCGCGGCGGTGACGGCGGCGGCGGGGGCGTCGGTGATACGTCCGCCGGAGGCGGTGCTCACCGCGTCGGTGAAGGTGTCGAAGCACTCCTGGTGGCGGGTGTCCAGGTCCAGTACGCAGTGCTGGACCGTCGCGCCCGGCGCCGCTCCGGCGGGAGCGCCGCCGAGCAGCAGCGGAGTGCCGGCGGCCAGGGCCAGGGCGACGGCGCGCAGCGTGCGGCGGGGGGTGGCGGCCGGGGTGGGGCGCCGGCCTCTGTCAGGTGCCATCGGTGAGGCTCCTCTCGAAGTTGTCGAGGACATGCCCGCACCTTCTCGAACTCGTACGCCCCCAAACCGGCCCGCCCGAAGATGCCCGCACCCGCCCGGCGAACCCCCAGGTGACGCGGGACGGCCAAAAGCGGAACGCCCGTTCCGGGTCCGTTTGCCGACGGCCCTCCGCACGGGCGGCAGCGGCGGGGCGCTACGCCCTGCCGCTGCCGCCCGCGGCCAGGTGCGGGTACAGCAGGGCCGGGTCCTCGCCGAGCCGCGCCTTCCAGCGGGCCGTCCGCCCGTCGGCCAGCACTTCGAGGGAACCGGCCTGCAGGCCGTCCAGGGCCGCGCGGACGATCGTGTCCGGGTCGGACTTCTCGTCCTCGATGGTGGCCATCATGTCGGTGTCGACGCTCGCCATCGCCAGCGCCGTGACCTGCGTGCCCTGCCCGGCCAGTTCGTACCGGACGCCGTTGGTCAGCGCCCAGGCCGCCGCCTTGGACGCGCCGTAGCTGTTGGAGTGCTCGTACGCCATCCACGCCATGACCGACAGCACGTTCAGCACGGCCCCGCCGCCGTGGGCGGCCAGGACCGGCGCGAAGGCGCGCACCATGCGCAGGGGGCCGAAGTAGTTGGTCTCCATCTCCCGCCGGATGTCCCCCTCGGCCCCGTCGGTGAGCCGGGCGAAGGTCGACACTCCGGCGTTGTTGACGAGCAGGGTGGTGTCGGCGGCCGTACGCGCGGCCCGGGCGACCGACGCGGCATCGGTGACGTCCAGCTCCAGCGGGACGACCCCGGGCAGCGCGGGAACGGTCTCGGGCCGGCGGGCGGCGGCGTAGACCTTCTCGGCTCCCCGGCGCCGCAGTTCGGCGACGAAGCTGCGTCCGATGCCCCGGTTCGCGCCGGTGACGAGGGCGATCTCCTTGTGTATGTCCATGCTCGGTACGCTAGAACCTCACGTCGACGTGAGAGTCAAGGGCGGAGAGAGGGGAGTTCCGGCCGGTGGTCATGGCGGACACGACGAACGAGCTGAAGATCGGCGAGGTGGCCCGGCGGGCCGGGGTCAGCGTGCGCGCCCTGCGGTACTACGAGGAGCAGGGTCTCCTCACCCCCGGGCGCACCTCCTCGGGCCAGCGCCGCTACACCGAGGGCACCGTCGAGGTGGTCCGCCTCTTCCAGCGGTTCTACGCGGCCGGACTCAGCAGCCGGGCCATCGCGGCCCTGCTGCCCTGCGTGAACGGCGGCCGCCCCAGCGCCCCGCAGCGCCGCATGCTCCACACCGAACGCGACCGGCTCGCGACCCGGATCGAGGAGATGGCCAGCGCCCTGCACCGACTCGACCAGCTCATCACCGACGCCGACCGGGACGCCGGCACCGCCTAGGTCTGTCGACCCGTTCCGGGCCTCACCGCGCCCGCCGGACCAGCCCCGCGAACCGCCCCGCCACCTCGCCCCACACCGCCGCCGCCTCCGCGTCGTCCACCACGGCGGCCCGGTGCAGGGCGTCCCGCTCGTGCCCGTGGCGCCGCAGCCGGTCCTCGTTCCAGCGGAGGATGCCGTCGGCCGTCGCCTCGGGGTGGAACTGGACGCCCCATGCCCGCTCCCCCACCCGGAACGCCTGGTACGGGCAGTTCTCGCTCTCGGCCAGCCAGCGGGCGCCCGGCGGCAGGCGGGTGATGGCGTCCACGTGGTTCTGGATCGCGGTGGGCCTCGGCGGCAGCGCGCCGAAGAGCGGGTCCCCGGCGGCCTCGGGGCGCAGCCGCAGCCGGGTCGAGCCGAACTCGGGGCGGCCGTGCTCCCCGCGCACCTCTCCACCCGCGACCTGGGCCAGGAGCTGGCCGCCGAGGCAGATGCCGAAGTAGGGGGCGCCCTCGTCCAGGGCCTGGCGGGCGAGGGCGCGGGTGGGGGCGAGCCAGGGCGCCCGGTCGTCCTCGCCGGGGAGGTAGCCGCCGCCGAGGACGAGGAGGGCGGTGTGGTCGAGCCGGACCGGTACCGGCTCCCCGGCGTACGCCTGGACGACCACCGGGGTGACCCCGGCCGCCGTCAGCCAGGGCGCCCAGCGCCCGAGCCCGCCGCGCGGAAAGTTCTGGATGACCAGTGCCGTCGCCGTCGTCACGCCCACGCGCCCCCTCGCCGGTGCCGGAGGATCCGGCTGCCCGGTCGCCCAGTACACAGCGGCGCGGCCGGAGGAGTCCACCCCCGGCCGCGTACGCCCCGGCACCCGCCACCGTCACAGGGCGGGCCGGTCACAGGGCGGCCCGCTCACGCGGCGGGCCGGTCCGACCCCTCTTCCACAGCCGCCTGCTCGGGACTCCCCACGAAGACGTGCTGCCGCGTGTGGCTCAGATAGGCGAAGATCCACGACACCAGGGCACGCGCCTTCTGACTGGCGCCCGACAGCAGCGCCAGGTGGACGGCGAGCCAGACCAGGAAGCCGGCCGGGCCGCGCACCAGCCGCCGTCCGCGCCCGAGTTCGGCGACAGCCGACCCGCGCCCGATCATCGCCATGTACCCGCGGTCCTTGTACGCGAACGGCTCGGTCGCACGCCCCGCCCGCTGAGCGAGGATGTTGCGGGCCGCCCAGGCCCCCGACTGCTTGGCGACGGAGCCGAGTTGCGGCAGCCGCTCGTCCCGGTCGTCGGTGATGTTGGCGGCGTCCCCGAGGACGTACACCCCGTCGAACCCGGGCACGGTCAGATCCTTGGCGACGTCGATGCGCCCGCCCCGCCCCTGCGGCATCCCCGACTCGCGGAGCAGCGGCCCGGCCTTCAGGCCACCGGCCCAGATGACCAGGTCGGTGTCCATCGTGGCGCCGTCGGCGAAGCTGAGCCCGTCCTTGCGCACCTCGGTGACGGCCGAGCCGAGCTTGAGCCGTACCCCGCGCTCGACCAGCCGGCTGGCGGCGTACGCCTGCGACTTCTCGCTGAACCCGCCGAGCGTCCGGTCGACCATGTCCACCAGCGCGACCGAGCACCGCTTGGCGAGCTCCGCCGAGAAGAGCTTCGGCACCACGTAGTTGATGGCGTCCGCGATGGCCCCGGCGGTCTCCACCCCGGTCGGCCCCGCCCCGACCACGGCCACGTTCATCGACCTCTGCTCGGTGTCCGTGTCGGCCTGGTCGAGCAGCGCCACCAGCTCGGAGCCGAGCCGGGTGGCGTCGGTGGCGGAGTACAGGGGGTACGACTTCTCGCGCGCCCCCGGAGTGTCGAAGAAGTTGGCCTCGGCACCGCAGGCGACGATCAGCCCGTCGTCCGCCTCGTACACGGTCCCGTCCGCGAGGGTGATGGTCCGGCGGCCGGGATCGACGGCGGTCACTCTGGCGGTGAGCACCCGGACCGACGGCTGGTTCCGGAAGATCGACCGCAGCGGCCGCGCCAGCTCGGAGACCCCGATCTGCGCGGTCGCGAGCTGATAGAGCAGCGGCTGGAACTGGTGGTACCCGTGCACGTCCACCAGCAGGGTCCTCACCCCAGCACGGCCGAGCTTCTTGGCGGCTTCGATTCCCGCGAAGCCGCCTCCCACGACGATGACCTCGTACGTCTCTGCCATGCCTTAACGCTATGCCCGCTCCCCCGGGGGTGCATTCCGGGTGACTTCGGAGGGTGAGCACCACAGCCGCACCGCCTCCCCGGAATCGGACATTCCAGGCTGTTGGTCACCCGGGGTGAGCACACCCCGCGTAGGAGGAGTGAGCCGCGATCCGGCCATCCCCGGAGGGCGCCACCCGGCACGGCCGGCGGCCCCACGGCCACGCGCCCATCCACGCCCGCCCTGGAACCCCCGGGCGCGCCGATCGAGGGAACCGGCCATGCCCGCCGGCCGTTCGGCAACCATGGAAACCACGATGCGGGCGGGCTATCAAGGGACCGGGCCGGGCGCGATCACGCCGGACGGGTGCGCCGTGGAGCTGTACTCCCGGCTGCCGGTCGGTGGCGAGCCGGACATCATCGCGGCCGCCGTTCCGGCAGGGGCGCACATCCTGGAGCTGGGGTGCGGTGCCGGGCGGATGACGCATCCGCTGCTGGAGCGCGGCTTCACGGTGACCGCGGTGGACGAGTCGGCGGAGATGACCGACCGCGTCCTCGGCGCCCGCACCGTGTGCGGCCCCATCGAGGAGCTGGAGCTGGGCGAGACCTTCGACGTCGTCCTGCTGGCCTCGTTCCTCGTCCACGCCGGGGACGCCGAGGTCCGCCGCGGCCTGCTCCGCACCTGCCTGCGCCATCTCGCCCCCGGCGGGGTCGTCCTCATCCAGCGCGAGGGCGCGGACTACCACACCGCCGTCCCGCGCGAGCGCGTCGACCCGAGCGGCTTCACCGTCCGCATCGCCGAGGACGAGCCGATCGGCGACGGGGTCCACCGCGTCCGCTGCGAGTACGCGTTCCCTGACGCGACCTGGACGCAGACCTTCCTCTCCCGCCCGTTGAGCCGCGAGCAGTTCGAGGCCGCCTTGGCGGAGGTCGGGCTGGAGGTCGACACGCACCTGACGGACGACGGGATCTGGGTGCGCGCGGTGCCGGTGGCCGCGGGATAGCCCCGCCTGCCCGATTCGTCGCAGAACCTCCCTTCCCACGACCGGGGTTGGACCCGTGTGCGATCAATTGGCTACCCTGCGCCAACCCATGGGGTCGCCTCGCGGCCACCCGTCACGCGGAGGGAGCGTCCATGCCGGACCTGACCGTGGACTTCCACCTGCTCAACCAGTCCGACAAGCAACTACGCGCCCTACGCCGCGAGTTCGAGAACCTGGGCGAATGGAAGGACGACATCAGGGCCGTCGTGGGCGCCCCGGCGCTCCAGAAGGCCATGACGGATTTCATCGACAACTGGGACGACAACCGGAAACGCCTCCTCGAATCCCTCGAAGAGGTCGGAAAAATGGTCAAGGGCACCCGGGACGCCTTCAAGAACCTGGACGACGAGCTGGCCAAGGCCGGGAAGGGCGCCAAGTGACGCCCGTGCCCCTCGACTGCGGGGCCGTCCATGGCTAGGCCCCGCGACTGGACTCCGCTCCGCGAAGGCGACCCCGTACCCGGCGACCCTGGCGGCGTCCGCCGCCAGGTCAAGCACATGAAGAAGGTCGCCGAGTACCTGCGCACCCAGGCGGCCTCCCTCACCGCCATGGCGGACGCCGACAACCTCACGGGCAAGTACGCCGACGAACTCGCCGAGAACGCCCGCGGCCTCGGCCGCAAGCTCGACCTGGCCGAGGACCGCTACCGCGAGGTCAAGGGCCACCTCAGCGGCTGGGCCGAAGACCTCGAAGAGTTCCAGAAGCGCGCCGACCGCGCCCTCCGCGACGCCAAGGACGCCCAACGGACTATCGACGCCCACGAGTCACGCGCCGAGGACCCGCCCCGCCCCTCCGACGGCAAGCCGGCCGAGAAGCCCGCCGACACGGGCAAGGAGGACCCCCGCCTCAAGCAGGCCAAGGAAGACCTCCACGACGCCCGGACCCGCCTGGACACGGCCGAGGGCGACTACGAGGAACGCGCCGACCACGTCGCCCGCAAGATCCGCTCCTCCATCGACGACGACATGAAGGACAGTGTCTGGAACGACTTCAAGGGGTGGGTCGCCGACGCGGAATGGCTGAGCAAGTTCGCGGACTGGGCGGGCTGGGCCACAACCGTCTTAGGACTGGTCGCCATGGTCTTCCCCTTCGTCGGCGGCGTCGTCGCAGCCCTGACTCTCGCTGCGTTTTTGGTCCACCTGGTACAAGCGGCCACCGGCAATGGATCATGGTACGACGTCGTCATGGATATCGGGGCTTTCAAATTGGCCCGCGTGGGGACCAAGGCGGCCGATAAGATCAAGTCGCTGCAGCAGGGCTCACGCAATACCGCCGCCGATCTGGCGAAGGACAGGGCCAAGGCCCAAGCTTCAAGCGCCAACAAAGGCGCCAGAGACTCCGCAGCAAAGAGGGAGCGGAAGCGAGGGGGGACTTCCGGGTCGAAGCGAAACAAAGCACGGGCCAGCCGCCTCAACATGGAGAGAAAGAATCGGGCGGCCGGACACGATGCCGCCGAAGAGGTGCGTAACGCAGACCTGCCGGACATCACGCGGGGGGAGAAGCGTGAGGCGCTGCTCGACAAGGCCATGGGCCAGCAGATGAAGGACATCAGAAATCTGCGAGACATGCACCCGGACAACGCCGCTCTTGCCGCGAACGCCCGGAAGGCAGAGGGTCTACTCCTCGTTCACCAGGGCGCATGGGGCGTCAGCACCGTTGCCGATTTGGGCGACAAGGCCATCGATTCACAGTTTGAGCAATACGGAGCATGGAAGGACGGGATGACCGCCCCAATGGCAGGAACATCGCAGTGGTGAGAGAGAAGCGCCACCCCGAAGGCGCGGCGGCAATCAACGACAGGGACGGAGGCGTGGGCGAACGAGCCGTCCGACGGGGAATACTCGCAGTGAAGATCGTTTTCGCCTTGGCGTTCCTCCATCTCTGGATTCCTCTCATGACCGAAGACATGTTCGAAAGGATGATTTTCCCGCTACCCACGTGGGAATGGGCTCTCTATTCACTCACGCCAGCCATCCTCCTTTTCGTCGCCCGAAACTCCGCCCACCGGTCCCTCGTGAACAGGGAAACGGGCGTCCTCTGCGTCGCCCTCCTTCATTACCTTGTCTTCGCCACTATCTGGGCCGTCGGCGGCAACGCCCTTCTCTGGGTAGCCGTTGGCGCCAGCGTCTCGGGGCTTGCCGGACTATGGGCCTTCAGGCGAGGGGAGCACTCCGTTGTCAGGTGAGACGCCGACATCCACACCGGCCAGGGCGGCCACCGCTCCGTTCGCCACCGGCTACCGCCTCCTCCTCCCCGCCCAATGGGAGCAAGTCCCCCTCCGCGAAGGCACCGAGGAAGCCGTGCGGCGCATTCTGCGGGAGGCGTTCGCGCGGATCTCGCCCGAGGCCCCGCCCGACACGGTGGGCCCCTACAAGCGGGAGCTGGAGCGGCGGTTCCGGGCCGCTGTGGCCGAGGCTCAGCGCGGGCGGGCGCTCGATGTGTACCTGCCGGTGCGGCCGGTCGGGGAGAGCAATCTGGGGGCCTCGATCGTGGTGTCCGAGGCCCTGCTGCCCCGGCACCGGCGGAAGGGCCACGGCGGACCACCCGCCTCCCCGACCGACGTCGCGGTGCAGTTGCTGACCCGTAACGCCCCCGCGGCCGTCGGCGAGGCGGACCTCAGCTCGGGGGAGATCGACGGATCGCTCGCGGTGCGGCGGGAGTATGTGGCCGCCGCCGGTCCCTCCCGGGGAGCCGAACTGGCCACCCGCAGAGTGGAGTACATCGTCTCGGTTCCGGGCGACCCGGCGCGGTGGTTCGTCGCCGCCTTCTCCACGGTGGGCGCCGGTGACCCCGGTGACGAACTGGCCGAGGCCCTGGTCACCTGGTTCGACGCCCTGATGGAGACCTTTCGGTGGAGGTACGCGTGAAGAGGTTGAGTCTGTTCCGCCGGTCCGGCGCGTCCCAGGGATCCGACGGCCCCGCCGAACGCCCCCGCTACGGCGACTACGCCGGCTACACCGGATACGACGCGTCCACCAAGTACACGCCGTACACCCTGGACAGCGGATACGTCGGCTATCACGGCTTCTACGCCATCATCGACACCGAGTACCTCGACTGGGACCGGTGGGTGCACGTGGTGCCGCGGGACCCCGACACCCACGACGAGTGGCGGGACATCGGGGCCTGGTGCCGGCAGGAGGCGTCGGACCTGTGGGAGGACAGCGGGCTGGATCCGGGCCCGGGCGGGGTCGCGTACACGGCGACGATGCTGGAACGGTGCGCCGAGGTGTTCTGCCCGGTGGGCTCGAACAACGACCTGTTCCTACGGATGACGCATCCGGCCGACACCCCGCTTCCCGTCCTGGGAGTGGTCCGGCCCTCGTTCGGACCGCGCGAGGAGACCTTGCGCGCCCTGACCCTGGCCGACGATCCGGAGGCGGTCGAGCCGCCGGTGACGGCGTCGTTCACCTCTCCCCACCTCGGCGAGGGCCTCACGACCTTCCGCTACATCCCGCAGGAGGACGGCGCGAACGGCCTCTTCGCCTGCGTGCGCTACGCCTGGCAACTCACCGAGCCTCCGGCCGAGATGGTGCTGTGGACCGCGACCGACGACACGGCGCAGCTCCTCGACGCGGTCGAGGACATCGAGGAGCTGGCCCGTACTCTCCGGGTCTACGACCCCTGACAGGCGCCCTCACCCCTGCGTCTGCTGCGGGTCGACCACCTCGTCGGCCGGGGGCTCCTCGGCGTCGACCTTCTTGTTGTAGTCGGTGAGGGTGGTCTCGCTGGGGTTCTTCCCGCCCTTGCTGACGGCCTTGAGGATGTAGGGCTTGCCCTCGGTGGCGACGTAGAGGGTGAACTCCTCGCCGTTCTCGGCCTTCTTGGTGAGGGTCAGGGCGGATTCGCCGTCGACCTCGGTCTCCTCGCCCTTCTTCATTCCCTTGCGCTCGGACTTGTCGCTGTCGAGGGCGGCGACGATGGCCTGCTTGTCGCACATCCCCTCGGTACCGGCCTGCTCCGGGTCGGACTTGACCCACTTGCCCGCGAGCTTGTCGACGGTCTTCTGGGAGCCGGGCTGGGCCTGGAGCATGTTCTTCCAGAACTTCTCGTCGCCGCGCATGTAGACGGTCTCGCCGACCTGGAGCACGTCGGCCTCGGCCTCGGGGCCGGTGAGGGTGCCGGTGCAGTTGTCCTTGTTGTCGACGCTGAAGTCCAGCTTCACCTGCTGGCCCTGCTGCTGCCCGGTGCCGGTGATGTGGACCGACTCGGCGTCGCGGGTGGCCTTCACGGCCGACGCGGCTATCTCGTCGGCGCTCTTGCCGGAGAACGCGGCCTTGTCGTCGGAGCCCGCCGAGCCGCCCCCGCCCTCCCCGCAGCCGACCAGCACGGACGCGCCGAGGGTCACGGCGCCGAGCGCGATGAAAGCCTTTTTCGCAGACATGGAATTCCTCCCGTGGGAATGCAGGAAAAGCGCGAGAACATGAAAGGCGGAGCCGGGGCAATTCGCCTTGCGGTGTGCGGCGACCGGCTTCTGACCTTTCCGTGAAAGCGCGCCTGCCCTGCATTCCGGTGAGGATTCCGGGGACATTCTGTGACGGCGTGTTCGCGCCACCGGGCGAGCGTGTTCGGCCGTTCTCGCCCCACCGGCGCAGGCGGAGGGCGGTCGCCCTACCCCTTCCCCTCCACCACCTCCGTCGGCTTCACGCAGACGCAGAAGAGGTTCTGTTCCGGGTCGGCGAGGATCACGTAGTCGTCCTCGGGGTCGTCCGTGACGTGCTCGACGCGGCGGGCGCCGAGGGCGGTCAGGCGGGCGACCTCGCCTTCCTGGTCGTCGGTGTAGAGGTCCAGGTGCATCTGGTCGCGGGCCGTGACGGGGGTGCGGGAGCGCTGCAGCGAGAGGTTGACGCGGTCGCCGCGCAGGACGCGGAAGTCGTCGCCGGGGTCGGCGGAGGACGGGGCGAGAGCGAGTGCCGCGCTCCAGAAGCGCGTCATGGCGTCGAGGTCGGCACAGTTGATGACGGTGGAACCGATGCGGATACCCATACCTCAGCACCTTCCCCGCTCCGCCCCCGCCGACGGGCCAACCGGGCCGCACGCCCCTCCCCCAGCCCCACGACCGGGGGCCTCGGGGAGTGCGCAGTCGCCGCCGCCCCACCGGGCCCGGGCGGCGGCATCGTCATCGGCTTCGCCGCGCTGGCGCCGGCGGCGATCACGCGCCTGGTGGGGGTGGCACGGGAGGCGGCGGGACCGCGCCCCCGGGTGGGCCGACCCCGCCCTGGACAGTGAGCCTCAGCCCTGAGACTTGGCGAGCGCCACCAGACCGGCGAACCCCTCGCGGGAGAGGACGAGATGGGGGCCGCCCTGGTCCTTGCTGTCCCGCACCCGGAACTCACCCGTGGCCGCCGCGTGTCCCGGGGCCCACTCGACGCACTGGCCGCCTTCGCCGCCGCTGTAGCACGCCCACATCCGGCTGTCAGCGCTCCCCCGGCTCCCACTCCAGCAACCGCACCTTCGCCACCGTCCGTACGTGCCGCCGCATCGCGGCGGCGGCCTGCTTCGGGGTGCCGGACTCGATCGCGTCGAGGATGGCGTGGTGCTGGGCGAGGGAGCGGTCGGGGCGGCCGGGCTGGCGGAGGGACTCGCGGCGGCTCTCGGTGATCTGCTCGGTGAGGGAGGCCATGAACTCGGCGAGGAGCGGGCTGTGTCCGGCCTCGGTGACGGCGGCGTGGAAGAGGCGGTCGCCCTCCTCTCCGTGGCCGCCGCCCGCGATCTCCTCGGCCATGTGGACGAGGGCGGTGCGCAGGGCGGCGAGGTCGTCCTCGGTGCGGCGGGACGCGGCGAGTTCGGCGAGTTTGGTCTCCAGGGCCTCCCGGGCCTCCAGGACGTCGGGGAGGCGGCGCCTGCGTTCGACCAGGCGCTCGACCGGCTCGTGGTCGAGGGTGTCGCGGAGCAGGTAGGTGCCGCCGCCGTGCCGGGTCTCGACCAGGCCCTGGACCTCCAGGACGACCACGGCCTGCTTGACGGAGGCGCGGCTCACCCCGAGGCGCTGGGCCAGGTCGCGTTCGGCGGGCAGGCGGTCCCCCGCGGTCAGGCGGTGCTCGGCGGCGTAGGCCCGGAGGCGCTCCAGGACCTGTTCGTAGAGGCGGGTGCGGCCCATCGGGCGCAGCGCGTCGTCGGTCATGAGAAACCCCTGTCCTCCGGCTGCCGCCGGCTCCCCTGCCGTCCCCCCGCCGACCGGGCGCGCGGCTGCCTCGGGGCGCCCGGACCGGTCGCGCCCGGAGCGTAACACCGGGAGCCGGAGCGGCCGTTGGCTCCGTACCCGGCGGCCGAGTGGCTGAACCAATTCGTGCGCGACCCGTTGACAGGCGCCGCCGCAGGGCCGAGCGTGGTCCAGCCACTGGGCCACCGAGGCGGGACGCTTCGTGGGCCCCGGGTCCTTTCGGGCTCAACACCCCACTGGACCCCGTGACATGACCCATTGGGACCCATGGGACGGGAGCCCCTGATGTCTGCCGAACTACTCTCCATCCTGGTGCTGGCGGTGCTGTTCGTCGTCGGCACCACGCGGTCCGTGAACATGGGCGCACTGGCCTTCGCCGCCGCCTTCGGGGTCGGCACCCTCGCCGCCGGGCTCGACGCGGACGGGATCTTCGCCGGGTTCCCCGGTGACCTCTTCGTGGTCCTCGTCGGCGTCACGTACTTCTTCGCCATCGCCCGCGCCAACGGCACCACCGACTGGCTGGTGCACGCCGGGATCCGGCTGGTGCGCGGCCGGATCGCGCTGATCCCCTGGGTGATGTTCACCGTCACCGGGGTGCTGACCGCGATCGGCGCGGTCAGCCCGGCGGCGGTCGCCATCGTCGCGCCGCTCGCCATGGGCTTCGCCGCCCGCTACGGCATCAAGCCGCTGCTGATGGGCGCCCTCGTCGTGCACGGCGCCCAGGCCGGCGGCTTCTCCCCGATCAGCATCTACGGCTCGACCGTCAACGGCATCCTGGAGCGCGAGGGCCTGCCCGGCAGCCCCGTCGCCCTCTTCCTGGCCAGCCTCTTCGCCAACCTGGCCATCGCCGCCCTGCTCTTCGTCGCCCTCGGGGGACTGCGGCTGCGGGGGCGGGACCTGGGGGACGAGAAGGGCGAGGGCGCGGCGGACGGGACCGGCGGCGCCGGCGGTACGGGCACCCTGACAGGAACCCGCACCGTCCCCGAGGCCGACCTGCTCCGCCTCACCCCCGCCCGGATCGCCACCCTGGCCGGCCTTGTCGCGCTGGTCGTCGCGGTCCTCGTCCTCGACCTCGACGCCGGTCTCACCGCCATCACCCTCGCCGTGCTGCTCGCCGTCGTCTGGCCGGACGACAGCAAGGCCGCGGTCGCCCACATCACCTGGCCGACCGTGCTGCTGATCTGCGGCATGCTCACCTACGTCGCGGTGCTCCAGGAGATGGGCACGATCGACTGGGCCGGGGAGCACGTCGGCTCGATCGGCATCCCGCTCCTCGCGGCGCTGCTCTTCTGCTACATCGGCGCGATCGTCTCCGCCTTCGCCTCGTCGGTGGGGATCATCGGCGCCCTCATCCCGCTCGCCGTGCCCTTCCTGGAGCAGGGCGAGATCGGCGTCGTCGGCATGGTCGCGGCGCTCTCCGTGTCGGCGACCGTGGTCGACGTCAGCCCGTTCTCGACCAACGGCGCGCTCGTCCTCGCGGCAGCCGAGGACACCGACCGCGAACACTTCTTCCGCCAGCTCATGCTGTACGGCGGCGCGGTCACCGTGCTGGCCCCGGCCGTGCTGTGGCTGGCGCTGGTGGTGCCAGGCTTCTGACCCGGGTAACCCTGGTCAGAAGGCTCCGCCCGGCCAGGGCCCCCGCCCGACCCGACCGACCTCGACCGCACCCGACCGACCGAGGAGAACCACCCGTGACCTCACCCGCCTCGCCCCCCGCCCCCGACACGGCCCCGCTCTTCCCCGCCCTGCACACCCCGCCCACCCCGCCGAAGCCCGCCCTGCGCTTCGGCGACCGCGAGCTGGAGTACGGGCAGGTGGCCCGCCTCGCCGGAGCGCTGGCCCGGGAGCTGCCGCGCGGGCGCCGGGTCGCCGTGTGGGCGACGCCCAGCCTGGAGACGGGTGTGGCGGTGGTCGCGGCGCTGCTGGCCGGGGTGGCCGCCGTACCGCTCAATCCGAAGGCGGGGGCGCGCGAGCTGGCGCACATCCTCGGGGACAGCGACCCGGCGCTGGTGCTGGCCACGCCCGGCGAACCGCTGCCGGAGCAGTTGGCGGGGCTGGAGCGCAAGGACGTGGTGACCGATCCGGAGGCCGTACCGGAGACGGTGGCGCTGCCCGCCGAGCCGGGCCCCGAGGCGCCCGCGCTGATCGTCTACACCTCGGGCACCACCGGCCCGCCCAAGGGCGTGGTCCTCCCGCGGCGCGCCCTGACCAGCACGCTCGACGCGCTCCAGGACGCCTGGCAGTGGACCGCCGACGACACCCTCGTCCACGGTCTGCCCCTCTTCCACGTGCACGGCCTGATCCTCGGCGTCCTCGGCCCGCTCAGGCGCGGCGGCTCCCTGGTCCACCTGGTCCGCTTCTCCACCGACGGCGTACGCCGGGCGCTGGAGGGCGGGGCGACGCTGATGTTCGGCGTCCCGACGATGTACCACCGGATCGCCGAGGAGGCGGCCGGGGACCCGGCGCTGGCGGCGGCGCTCGCCAAGGCAAGGCTGCTCGTCTCCGGCTCGGCCGCGCTCCCCGTCCACGACCAGGAGCGGATCGCCGCCGCCACCGGCCGCCGGGTCGTCGAGCGGTACGGGATGAGCGAGACCCTGATGAACACCAGCGTCCGCGCCGACGGCGAGCCGCGCCCCGGCACCGTCGGGGTCCCGCTGGCCGGGGTGGCGCTGCGGCTGGTCGAGGACGACGGCACGGAGATCGGGGCGTGGGACGGCGAGACGGTCGGGGAGATCCAGGTGCGCGGCCCGAACCTCTTCACCGAGTACCTCAACCGCCCCGACGCCACCACCGAGGCCTTCGACGGCGACTGGTTCCGCACCGGCGACATGGCGGTCCGCGAGCCCGACGGGTACGTGCGCATCGTGGGCCGCCGCGCCACCGACCTCATCAAGTCCGGCGGCTACAAGATCGGCGCCGGCGAGATCGAGAACGCCCTGCTCGACTTCCCCGGCGTCCGCGAGGCCGCCGTCACCGGCGAACCCGACCCCGACCTGGGCGAACGCGTCGTCGCCTGGCTCGTCTCCGACCGAGGCCCGCTGGACGAGCAGGCGGTGGCCGACCACGTCGCCCGCCAGCTCGCCCCGCACAAGCGCCCCCGCGTCATCCGCTACCTCGACGCCCTGCCCCGCAACGACATGGGCAAGATCATGAAGCGGGCCCTGCATGGCTGACCGCGACGCCCTCACCGCCCGCTCCCTGCTCGCCTCCCTCGACCCGGAGTACGTGGAACTGGGTTTCCTCGGGCCCGAGTTCACCGACGGCCCGCTGCACTGGCCCGGCTACGGCGACGCCCGCGCCCGGGCCCGCGCCCGGACCGGCGAGCGCGAGTCCGTCGTCTGCGCCACCGCCCGCGTCGCCCATGACGGGAAGGGCTCCTGCCCTGCGCCCGAAGCCGTCGTGATCGCCTTCGAGTTCGGCTTCCTCGGCGGCTCGCTCGGCGAGGCCACCGGCGACCGCATCGAGGCCGCCTACGCCCACGCCCGCACCCGCCGGCTCCCCGTGGTCTCCCTGGTGGCGACCGGCGGAAGCCGCATGCAGGAGGGGATGCGCGCCCTCAGCCAACTCCAGCGGGTGGCCCGGCAGACCGTCCTCACCCGGCGCGCCGGACTCCCGCAGATCGCGGTGGTCCGCGACCCCACCACCGGCGGCGGCTGGGCCACGCTCGCGGCCGGCGCCGACGTGGTCCTCGCCCTGCCCGGCGCCCAGGTCGGCTTCGCCGGCTCGCGGGTCCGCCCGGCAGGCGCCGAGCCGTACGCCTACACCGCCGAGGGCCAGTACGCGGCCGGGCACCTCGACGCCCTCACCGGACCCGCCGAGCTGCCCGGCGCCCTCGGCCGCTGGCTCACCCTGCTCGCCACCCCGCCGGCACCCGCGCGCCCGGCCGACCCGCCGCACGCGCTCGCCCCCGGGCCCCTCCCGGCCGACGGCGCCGAGGCGGTCCGCCGGTCCCGCGCGCCCGGACGCCCGCGCGCCGACGCCTACCTGGACGCCTACTTCGCCTGGCGCGAGGAGATCCGGGGCGACCGGACCGGCGCCACCGACCCCGGCCTGCGCTGCGGCTTCGGTCACCGCGACGGGCGGACCATCGCCTACGCCGCCCAGTGCGGCACCGCGACGCGGCCCGCCGGGTTCCGCACCGCCGCCCGCCTGGTGCGCACCGCCGACCGGCTCGGCATCCCCGTCCTCACCCTCATCGACACCCCGGGCGCGGCCAACGACGCCGCCGCCGAAGAGGGCGGCGCGGGCCCGGCCATCGCCGACCTCTTCGCCGCCGTCGCCGAGGCCGAGGTCCCCGTCACCTCGCTGCTCATCGGCGAGGGCGGCTCCGGGGGCGCGCTGGCGCTGGCCGCCCCCGGCCGCCTCTGGACCACCCCCGACAGCTACTTCTCGGTCATCGCCCCCGAACTGGCCGCCGCCATCCTCAAGCGGCCCCCGGACGAGGTCCCGGCCACCGCCGACGCGCTCCGGCTGCGCCCGCAGGACGCGGTGGAGCTGGGGGTGGCGCGGGGCGTCGTACCGGGCGGGGCGTAGGAAGGCGCGTACGCGCGGGAGGCTCCGGCCGGGCGTCCCGCGCGTACCCGTACCTCAGCGCGCGGGCACGGTCGCCCCCGTGTTCCGCATCAGCCGCATCAGCACACGCAGGGTCGTCGCGTAGTCGGCATCGTCGATGCCCGCGTGCAGCTCGGCTCGCCACTCGGGAGCGCGCGCCTTGAGGCCGGCGCGGGCCGCGTCCCCGGCCTCGGTGATCCACAGCCGCCCCTCCCCGTCCCGGGTGACCCAGCCGGAGGCGAGCAGCACCTCCGCCTCGGCGGCGAGGTCGTCCTCGGGCCTGAGGAAGGAGGCCATCGCGGCCTGGAGTTCGCCGACGGTCTTCCCCTCCCCGTCCGCCGCGACGTCGTTCGGCGAGAGGAACCGCAGCATCCAGAACCGGGGCTGGGTGAACCCCGCCTCGGCCTGCTTGCGCCGCACGAACCCGATGGTCTCCTCGTACGCCAGCTTGGTCCAGTAGGGGGCGGGCTGGCCCGCCAACTCCTCGTCGGTGTACCGGTGGTGCGTGTCCGTCTCCACGGTCATGGTGGTGTCCCCTCGTCCTCACGTCCGCATGTCTGCGCGTCTGCGCGTCTTGGCCGACGCGGCCCAACGTAGAACCTCGACCAAGGTTGAGAGCAAGGGTCGTTGCGGACGGACGTCCGGACCGGCGGGGCGGCGGAGGCGGAGCCCGGTCCGTCAGCCGTCGACCAGCGACCGGTGCATGATGTGCAGTCCCACGTAGCCCTCGCTCGGGTGGTGGAATCCCTCGGGCAGCGTGCCCAGCACCTCGAAGCCCAGCGACTCGTACAGCTTCACCGCATGGGTGTTGGTCTCCACCACGGCGTTGAACTGCATCGCCCGGTACCCCTCGGCGCGCGCCCAGTCGATCGTGTAGGCGCAGAGCGCCCGGCCCACGCCGCGCCCGCCGTGCGCGGGGTCGACCATGTAGCTGGCGCCGGCGATGTGGGAGCCGTTGCCCATGTGGTTGCGGTTCATCTTGGCGGTGCCGAGGACGGTGCCGGAGTCGTCCACGGCGACCACGGTGCGGCTCGGCGCCTTCATCATCCACCAGCCCTCGGCGTCCTCCCGGGACAGCTCCAGCGGGTAGGTGAACGTCTCGCCCGCGCGGACGATCTGCTCGAAGAACGGCCAGACGGCGTTCCAGTCCTCGGTGCGGGCCTCACGGATCAGCATCCGGCCATCCTGGCCCCACCGTCCCCACCCCGTCCACGGCTTTCCCTCGCCCCCGCCTCCCCAGGGGGCGCCACCCACCCTTGACCTCGACTCCGCTTGAGCTCCTACGTTCGGCCGCGTACGCCGCCCCGCCCCGCCCACGCCCCGAGGAGCCCGCCATGCCCGCCCCAGCCCCCGGCACCGTCCCCGCCCCCTACCGGCACGCCGTGATCCCGCACATCCTCGTGGACGACGCGAACGCCGCCCTCGCCTACTACGAGCGGGCCTTCGGCGCCGAACCGCGCTTCCGCCTCGACGGCGACGACGGCGAGGTGGTGCACGCCGAGATCACCGTGGCGGGCGCCGTCCTGATGCTCGGCGACGCCCGCGGTGAGCTCCGCTCCCCGGCCGCCCTCGGCGCCACCCCCGTCATCCTCCACGTCTACGTCCCCGACGTGGACGCCCTCACGGCCCGCGCCACCGCCGCCGGGGCCGAGCTGCTGGAGGGGCCGGCCGACCAGTTCCACGGCGACCGCACCGCGATGCTCCGCGACCCCTACGGCCACCTCTGGATCCTCCTCACCCACCTGGAGGACCTCGCCCCGGAGCAGATCGCGGAGCGGAGGGCCGAGGCGGGAGGGGCGACCGGCTGACCTCCCGGGAACCGGTGACAGCACGGCGCGCGCTCCGTACGCTGGCGGCGGCGCGCGCCCCGCCCGCGCCGAGCCGCGACGCCCCGTCCCAAAGGACCCCGTGACCGCCACGCCCACCCCCCTCAGCGACGTCTCCCCGACCACCCTCGCCGACCTCCTCGGCCGCGAACAGGTCATGGACTTCGGGGTGCGGACGCTCTGGCCCACGCCGCCCCGGGTCGCGGGCCCGGCCTTCACCGTCCGCTGCGCCCCCGGCGACCAGCTCATGCTGCACGCCGCCATCTACCGGGCGGCGCCCGGTTCGGTGGTGGTGGTCGAGGGCGGCGGCACCGAGTACGCGGTCGCCGGGGGCAACGTCTGCGCCGTCGCCCAGCGCCGGGGCGTCGCCGCCTTCGTGGTGGACGGGGTCGTCCGCGACCTGGCCGAGATCCGCGCCTCCGGCTTCCCCGTCTTCGCCCGGGGCGTCGTCCCCAAGCCCGGCACCAGGAAGGCGGTGTCGCCGCTGGGCGGCGAGGTGCGGTGCGGCGGTGTCACGGTCCGCGCCGGTGACCTGGTCGTCGCCGACGAGGAGGGCGTGGTCGTGGTCCCCGCCGACCGGCAGGACGAGCTGCTCCGAGCGGCCCGCCGCAAGCAGTCGGCGGAGGCGGCCCAGTCCCTCGACGCCTGGGAGACCGACCACTACGCCCGCGTCCAGCAGGCCCTCGCCGCCCAGGGCCACACCGACTGACGGGTCCGCACCGCCCGCGTAACCGTCCCGCGTACGCCCTCCCGCGAACAGCACCCCGAACGGAGCCCCCCCCCGCATGCCGCTGCGCTGCGCCCTGCTGGACGACTACCAGGGGGCCGCCACCACGGCCGCCGACTGGTCCCCCGTCCTGGACCGCGTCGAACTGACCCGCTTCCCCACGCACCACACCACCGAGGACGAACTCGCCGAAGCCCTGGCGGACTTCGACATCGTCGTCACCCTGCGCGAACGCGTCGCCTTCCCCGCCTCCCTCCTCGCCCGGCTCCCCCGCCTCCGCCTGCTGATCGCCTCGGGCATGCGCAACTCCGTCATCGACCACGAGGCGGCCCGCGCCCACGGCGTCACCGTCTGCGGCACCGCCAGCTCCTCGGTCCCGCCCGTCGAACTGACCTGGGCCCTGATCCTCGGCCTCGCCCGCCACCTGGTCGCGGAGAACACCGCGCTGCGCACCGGCGGCCCCTGGCAGTCCACCCTCGGCACCGACCTGCGCGGCCGCCGCCTCGGCGTGGTCGGGCTCGGCAGGATCGGCTCCCAGGTCGCCCGGATCGGCGCCGCCTTCGGCATGGAGGTCGCCGCCTGGAGCCAGAACCTCACCCCGGAACGCGCCGCCGAGCACGGCGTCCGCCTCGCGCCCGGCCTGCCCGACCTGCTGGCCGAGAGCGACGTGGTCACCCTCCACCTCAAGCTGGGCGACCGCACCCGGGGGCTCATCGGCGCCCGCGAACTGGCCCTGCTGAAGCCCACCGCGTACTTCGTCAACACCTCCCGCGCCGCCCTGGTCGACCACGACGCGCTGCTCGCCGCCCTGCGCGAGGGCCGCATCGCCGGAGCCGGCCTCGACGTCTTCCCGGCCGAACCCCTCCCCGCCGACGACCCCGTACGCACCACGCCCCGCCTCCTGGCCACCCCCCACCTCGGCTACGTCACCGAGCACACCTACGCCACGTACTACCGCGAGGCCGTCGAGGACATCGCCGCCTACCTCGACGGCGCCCCGGTACGCGTCCTCGGCTGAGCCCCGGCCCCGGCCGGCCGCGGCGGGCCCTCACCCCGTCAGGTCCCGCAGATGCGGCACCGCGCGGGTCAGCTCCCGCACGCCCCAGGCGATCAGCGCCACCCCCGCCAGCTCCGGCACCACCCACCAGCCGCCGCGCACGCTCTCCTCGAAGACGACGATGCCGAGGAGGAGGCTGACCGAGGCATCGCCGATGGTCAGCGCGGGCTGAGAGGCGGCGAGCGGCCCGGCCTGGAGCGCGTTCTCCAGCAACAGCACCGCCGCGACCCCGGTCACCGCGAAGCCGTACGTCTGCCAGGTGGCCAGGAACGCGGTGAGCCCGTCCGAGGCGAGCGTTCCGGTGGCGGACTTGAGCAGGGCCGCCGTCAGCGCGTTGCCGACCGCCGACGCGCCCCCGAGCGCCGCCGCCCGGAACAGCGGCGACCGGCTCCCCCTCGACGCCCCCACCGCCAGCACCATCGCCCCCACACAGCCCACCAGCACCGGAATCCACCGGCTCATCGGCGCGTCCACCCTGGCCCCGGACGGCGCCGCCGCCCCCAGCACCACCACGAGCCCCACGACCACCGCGGCCACCGCCCACCACCCCTCGCGCGGCAGCTTCCGGTGCAGCAGCGGCACCCCGATCAGCAGCGCGAACGGCAGCTCCAGCACGAACACCGGCTGCACCAGCGCCAACGGCCCGTTGGCCAACGCCAGCGCCTGGAACAGCGCCGCCCCGACGACCCCGGCGATCCCCAGCAGCCACACCGGCTTCCGCGCCAGCTCCCGCACCAACCGCCAACCCCCACCGGACGCCACCGACGAGGCCGCCTTCCGCTGAAGGGCGGTACCGGCCGCGTTGCTGGCGGCACCGAGAACGGCGAAGAACACGGCAAGAACGAGCATGCGCCATCCGTGCCCGGGGGCACCCCGGACCTCCCCGCCCCGGGCGGATTGCCGCCGATCGGAGCAGGAAGCCGATCGGATCAGGTGGCGGCCGGCCCCTCACCCGGCCTTGGAGACGATCCGGCCCAGCGGGTGGGAGCCCTCGGCCAGCAGCAGCCGGGCCGCCTCCCAGCCGGAACTGTCGACGCCGAGCGCGTGGCGGAGGTACGCCAAGGTGACCTGCTGGACGAGGGCGACGCGGGCCGGGTCCTCGTCGGTGGTCTCGGTGACCTCGTAGCCGGAGATCCCGCCGAGGAAGTGCTCCGCCCCGAAGAGGGTGAGCAGACTCTTCTCACCAGGGCTCAGCACGTACGGGTCGGCCATCCACTCCGGACCCCGAACGGTCAGCGGCGAGTCGTCCCGGTCCCCCGCGACCACGAGGGCCGGGGCATTCAGGTGGGCGAAGTCCGGGCTCCGCAGCCACGGCAGGTTCTCGGCCGCGAACGGTGTCAGGGCCGCACCGCCCCGGCCCGCCGTGGCGAGCAGCACCCCCGCCTTGACCCGCGCGTCGGACAGGTCCTCCGCCGTACCGGTCTCCGGATCGAGGACGCGTAGCCCCAGCAGCGCCCCCGCCGTCTGCCCGCCGAAGGAGTGCCCGGCCACCGCGACCCGGCTCCGGTCGACCCGCCCCGCCAGTCCCGGAACCTGGGCCTCCAGCACGCCGAGGTGGTCGAGGACGCGCCGCATGTCCTCGACCCGGTACCGCCACAACCGCGGCCGCCGCGGATCGTCCGCGGCCATGCCCCCCGCCTTCGCGTCGAGATGGGTGGGCTGCACCACCACCAACCCCCGCGCCGCCCAGTAGTCGGCCAGCGGCCCGTACCCCTCCAAAGACGCCCCGAACCCGTGCGCGAACACCACGACCGGCAGCCCCCGCCCGGCCACGGGCGCGGAGACGCGTACCCGCAGGTCCTGTCCGCGTCCGGGCGCGGGCAGCACGAGCGGCTTCACGGAGACGACGGGGACGGGGGCGGGCGCGGGGACGGGGGCACTGCTCATGTGAAGCACTTCCCTCTACCGGTAACGGGGGGGCATCTGTCCCGAGCTACGCTAAAACCTGACGCTGACGTCAGAGGCAAGAAGAGGGGACCCATGATGCGGATCGGCGAACTCGCCACCAGGACAGACGTCAGCGTGCGCGCACTGCGCTACTACGAGGAGCACGGCCTCCTCACCGCCGACCGCAGCCCCAGCGGCCAGCGCCACTACCCGGCCGGCGCCGTCGACCGCGTCCACCTCATCCGGCAGCTCTACGCCGCAGGCCTCTCCAGCAGAACCATCCGCGACCTGCTCCCCTGCGTCATCGACGGCCAGGCCACCCCCGAGCTCCTCCACCGCCTGACCGAGGAACGCGACCACCTCACCACCAGGCTCACCGAACTGACCCACACCCGCGACCGACTCGACGCCGTCATCACCAACGCCGACGCCAACCTGCGGACGGGGAGGGCTTGCCGGGGCGGGGCCGAGGCGTGAACGCCTCGCGGCGAGAGCCCCCAGACATGAAAAAACCCCAGGTCACGGCGAGTGAGTCCTGGGGTAATTCCGAGCCGCCTTCGGGATTCGAACCCGAGACCTACGCATTACGAGTGCGTTGCTCTGGCCATCTGAGCTAAGGCGGCAAGCTGCGGAAGAAGAACCTCTTCGGGTCCCGTCTCCGGGGAAGAGGTTCGCATCAGCAGCGACGTTAAGTCTACAGGGTTCCGCGGGATGCCTCGGACCGGGGCCGGGGCAGGGGTGCGGCCCCGGGGTCAGCAGCGGGTGCCGTTCTTCGGTGGGGTGCCCTCCAGGAGGTAGGTGTTGACGGCGGTGTCGACGCAGTCGCTGCCGCGGCCGAAGGCGGTGTGGCCGTCGCCGTCGTAGGTGAGGAGGGTGGCGGAGTCGAGCTGGGAGGCGAGGCCGCGGGCCCAGCGGTACGGGGTGGCCGGGTCGCGGGTGGTGCCGACGACGACGATCGGTGCGGATCCGGTGGCCTCGATGCGGTGCGGGCCGGAGGTGGCGGGGGTGGGCCACCGGGCGCAGTTCAGGGAGGCCCAGGCGAAGCCCTCGCCGAAGACGGGGGAGGCCTTACGGAACTCGGGGAGGGCGGCCTCGACCTCGTCGGGGGTGGTGAAGGCCGGGGGGAGGTCGAGGCAGTTGACGGCGGCGTTGGCCGACATGAGGTTCTGGTAGCCGCCGTCGGCGTCGCGCTCGTAGTAGAGGTCGGAGAGGGCGAGCAGGGCATTGCCGTCGCGGTCCTTGACGCCGCTGGTCAGCGCGGCGCGCAGCTGGGGCCAGCCGGCCTCGTCGTAGAGGGCGGCGATGACGCCCATGGTGGCGAGGGACTCGGTGAGGGCGCGGCCCTGGCCGGCGGGGAGGGGGTCGGCGTCGAGCTTGTCGAAGAACGCCGTGAGGTTCCGCCCGGCGTCGGCGGGGTCGCCGGTGCCGAGGGGGCAGTCCTTCTGCCGGGCGCAGTCCTTGGCGAAGGCGGTGAAGGCGGTGTCGAAGCCCGCGGTCTGTTCGAGGTTGAGCCGCCGGGCGTCGAGGGTCGGGTCCATGGCGCCGTCGAGGACCAGCCGGCCGACGCGGTGCGGGTAGAGACCGGCGTAGGTCGCGCCGAGGAAGGTGCCGTACGAGGCGCCGACGTAGGTCAGCTTCTCGTCGCCGAGGGCGGAGCGGGCGAGGTCGAGGTCGCGCGCGGACTCGATGGTGGAGACGTGGCCGAGGGTCTTGCCCGCGTCGGCCTGACACCCCTTGCCGTACTTCTCGAACGCGGTGACAAGGGTCTTCCGCTCGGCCGGAGTGTCCGGGGTGGTATCGGTGGCGGTGTGCCTGTCCATGGCCGGGCCGTCGAGGCAGTTGACGGGTTCGCTGTCGGCTACGCCGCGCGGGTCGACGGCCACCATGTCGTACCGGGCGCGGACCGGCGCCGGATAGCCGAGGGCCGCGTACGACTGGAGGTATCCGATGGCGGAGCCGCCCGGGCCGCCCGGGTTGACGAGGAGGGAGCCGAGGCGGGCGCCGGGGCCGGTCGCCTCCTTGCGGGAGATCGCCAGGTCGAGAGTGCCTGCCGTGGGGTTGTCGTAGTCCAGCGGCGCCTTGAGGGTGGCGCACTCGAACTCCTCCTTGCCCGCGCCCTCGCAGGTCCGCCACGCCGGGCGCTGGTCGTAGAAGGGGGCGAGCGCCTTGGGCGTCGCCTTCGGGAGGGCGGCGAGGACGGTGTCGCCGGAGGCGTCCGCCGTGGTGCCCTCCGCGCTGCACGCCGACACGAGAGCGGTGGCCGCGGCGAGGAACACGGCCAGCACCGGACGGCGGGGCGAGCGGCGGGGCGAGCGGCGGGCGGGGGGCCGGGGGCGACGGTTCTCCATGCGCCCGACTCTAACGCTTAGCGCTGACACGATTACTTTGCGTGATGGGCGAGTGGGGGCGAGGACGCCCTTCAGCTCGGGTGACGTGGCCGCCGAACCACTCGTACGGGCGACGGGAAGGCGGCGGCGGGGGGCGGACCGGGTGGGCCGGGCGGGGCCCTACCCGGCCCGGAGGGCCATGGCCATCGCCTCGACGGCGAGCAGGGGGGCCACGTTCCGGTCGAGGGCTTCGCGGCAGGCGGCGATGGCCTCGATCCGGCGGAGGGTGGCGGCGGGGGTGCTCTCCTCGGCGATGCGCTGCAGGGCGTCGCGGAGCTCGACGTTGGCGACGACCTCCGGGGAGGAGCCGAACTGGAGGGCGAGGACGTCGCGGTAGAAGCTGGTGAGGTCGACCAGGGCCAGGTCGAGGCTGTCGCGCTGGGAACGGGTGCGCCGGCGCTTCTGCTTCTCCTCCAGCTCCTTCATGGCCCCGGCCGTGCCGCGCGGCATCCGGCCGCCGCTCTGCCCGCCGAGGGCGGACCGCATCGCCTCGGTCTCCTTCTCGTCGGTCTCCGTGGCCGCCTGCTTGGAGTCCTCGGAAGCCGCGTCGATCAACTCCTGTGCGGCCCGCAGTCCCGCGCCGACGTCGCCCACGCGCAGCGGCAGCTTGAGGACGGCGGCCCGGCGCGCGCGGGCCCGCTCGTCGGTGGCCAGGCGGCGGGCCCGGTCGATGTGCCCCTGCGTGGCCCGCGCGACGGAGGCGGCCAGCGCGGGGTCGACCCCGTCGCGCCGGACCAGCGTGTCGGCGACGGCGTCCACGGGCGGCGTACGCAGCGAGAGGTGCCGGGAACGCGAACGGATCGTCGGCAGCACGTCTTCCAGCGAGGGGGCGCAGAGCAGCCAGACCGTCCGGGAGGCCGGTTCCTCGACGGCCTTGAGCAGGACGTTCCCCGCGCCTTCGGTGAGGCGGTCGGCGTCCTCCAGGACGATCACCTGCCAGCGGCCGCCCGCGGGCGACATCTGGGAGCGCCGGACCAGGTCACGGGTCTCCTTCACACCGATGGAGAGCAGGTCGGTGCGGACGACGTCCACGTCCGCGTGGGTGCCGATCAGGCTGGTGTGGCAGCCGTCGCAGAAGCCGCAGCCCGGGCTGCCGCCCGGCAGGGCCCGGTCCGGGCTGGTGCACTGGAGGGCGGCGGCGAAGGCCCGCGCCGCGTCGGCCCGGCCCGCGCCGGGCGGCCCGGTGAAGAGCCAGGCGTGGGTCATCCGGGACGCCTCGGGCAGCGGGCTGCCCGTCGACGCCGCCGTCACATAGGCGTCGGCGTCCCGGGCGGCCGCGTCGAGCTGCCCGATCACCCGCTCCTGGCCCACCAGGTCGTCCCACACCGCCATCCGGTGCGCCTCCGTCCACATCCACGCCCGCCTACCGCCCCACCAGGCTGGGAGGACTCGGCCGGCTGCACTGCTCCGAGCCCGGCACCCGCGGGCCCCGGCTCCCGCCGTACGCCGTACCTCACCGAACTCGCTCGGCCCATTGTCCGCGACGCTACTGACAGGGCCCAAATGAGACGCTGGGGGCGGGGGCGATTGGGCGCGAGGTGCGGGGCCGGGGGGTGGTAGGCGGTCTTACTCCTGGTGGGGCGCGGCCAGCCCCCAGGAAGCCGGCCTGGCCAGGCGGAGCCCACGAAACGGGCAACGGGCGTACCCACGACTGTGGGGCCGAGGCCAGCAGGCAGGCAAGCGGGCGATCCGGCAGCCGAGCTATCCCCCCGGGTCGACTCCAGTCACCGCCCACGCGTGCTTGCCAACGCCACCCAACGCCCCGGCGCCCGCGAGCAGCCGACCTCCCCGAGACAGGGGAACCCGCACCCGAGCCCAGGCACCCGCGCCCGAACGTCCCGGCGAGCCGGTCAACGCGTCAGCCGACCACTCACCGAGCAGTTCCAGCTCCCGGGAACAACCCCGGCCCCGGGCCCCCGGGGCCACCCCTCATGACGAGGGCGTGGCCCCGGCCCGAGCGCTACCGCCGACCGCGTCCCGACCCGCCCCGCGGGTCGTCGTCCCCGTCGTCGTGCGGGCCGAGCAGTTCGTCGGCCAGGCTGGGCAGGTCGTCGAGCGGGGTCTCCTCCGCCCAGTCGGGGCGGGGGCGCGGGGCGGTCGGGTCTATCTGGGGCAGTTCGCGGGTGCGCTCGTTCTCGCCGGGGGTGGTCCGGTCCGTCGGCGCCGCGTCCCGGGGGCCGCTCGCCGAGTCGTCGCGGAAGTACCCCGGCGGCACACGGTCCGCGGGTGCGTCCGAACCAGGCCAGCGGTCCGGCTGGGCCTCTTCCGAGACGCGCGGGAAGACCTTGGTCTCCTCGTCGTCCCCGGCGCCCGGCTCCGGAACCTGGGGGATGACGGCGGTCTCCTCGGCGTCGGACGGGCCGGGCTCGGGGGCCTGCGGAAGGACCGCCGTCTCCTCGGCGTCGGAGGAGGCCGAGCGGCCGGCGTCGCGGCCGTCGTCCTTGGTGAGGGAGTGGGACGGGCCCGGCTCCCGATCCTCGGGCTTGCGCAGGGAGTGCACGGGGGTGGGCACGGTCGTCTCGTTGTCGGCCGGGGGTGCTTCGGCGCGCTGCGCCGCTTCCCGCTCGGCCGCGCGACGCGCTTCCTCCTCGGCCCGGACGCGGGCCTCCTCCTCTGCCTTGCGGCGGGCCTCCTCGGCCCGGACGAGCGCTTCCTCGGCCTGGCGCTGCTTCTCGCGGCGCCGCTCCTCGGCCTCCTTGCGGAGACGCTCCTCCTCGACCTTGCGCAGGCGCAGCCGCTCCTGCTCGGCGGCGCGCAGCTCCTCCTCGGCGCGGAGCCGGGCCCGCTCCTCCTCGGCGCGGCGTTCCGCCTCCTCGGCACGGCGGCGGGCCTCCTCGGCCTGGCGCTCGGCCTGCCGCTCCGCCTCCAGCCGCTTGGCCTCCTCCAGCTCGCGCTTCTTGCGCTCCTCCTCCTCGGCACGCAGCCGGGCGAGCTGCTCCTGGCGCTCGCGCTCCAGGCGCTCCTCCTCGGCCTTGCGCGCGGCCTCTTCCTCGGCCTTGCGGCGCGCCTCCTCCTCGGCGGCGCGACGGGCCTCCTCCTGCGCCTTGATCTCCGCCTCGGAGAGCGGCAGCAACTGGTCCAGGCGGTGCCGGATGACGGTGGTGACGTCCTCCGGCTGCTGGCCCGCGTCGACGACGAGGTAGCGGTCCTGGTCGGCGGCGGCGAGGGTGAGGAACCCGGCGCGTACGCGCTGGTGGAAGGCGGCCGGCTCGGACTCCAGCCGGTCCGGTGCCTCGGTGAACCGTTCGCGGGCCGTCTCCGGCGAGACGTCGAGCAGCACCGTCAGGTGCGGGACGAGACCGCTGGTGGCCCAGCGGGAGATCCGGGCGATCTCGGTGGGCGCGAGGTCGCGTCCGGCGCCCTGGTAGGCGACGGAGGAGTCGATGTACCGGTCGGAGATGACGACGGCGCCGCGCTCCAGGGCGGGGCGGACGACGGTGTCGACGTGCTCGGCGCGGTCGGCCGCGTAGAGCAGGGCCTCGGCGCGGTGCGAGAGCCCGGCGCTGGAGACGTCGAGGAGGATCGCGCGCAGCCGCTTGCCGATCGGGGTCGCCCCCGGCTCACGTGTCACCACGACCTCGTGGCCCTTGGCGCGGATCCACTCGGCGAGCGCCTCGGCCTGGGTGGACTTCCCGGCGCCGTCGCCGCCCTCCAGGGCGATGAAGAAGCCGGTCGCGGCGGGCGCGGTGGCCGGGTCGTCGCCGCGCAGCGCATCCCGCAGGTCGCGGCGGAGCGGCACGCCCTGCCGGTCGTCGGCCTTGGCGAGCAGGATGGCGGCGACCGGCAGCAGCAGCGCGCCGAGCAGCATCAGGGTGAAGGCGGCACCGCCGTGGGCGAAGACGAACTTTCCGGCCTCGACCCGGTGCCGGCCGATGGCACCCGCGATGAGCGGGGCGGCCAGGACCGAGACGGCGAGGGCCAGCCGCACCACGGCCTGGAGGTGCTCGCCCTGGCGGGACCTGCGGAACTCCTCGGTCTCCTGGTCGATCAGGGTGTGCCCGGCCTGGGCCGCGACGCCCGCCGCGACACCGGCGAGCAGCAGCAGGAGCAGCACGGTCGTCACGTCCGGCACGAGCCCCGCCGCGAGCAGGGCCACGCCGGTCACGGCGACGGCGAGCGCGAGCAGCCTGCGCCGGGAGAGCGCGGGCAGCAGGCGCGGAGCGCTGCGGACGCCGAGGCCCGTACCGCCGGTGAGGGCCAGGACGAAGAGGCCGTAGAGGACGGGTCCGCCGTCGAGGTCCTTGGCGTGGATCACGGAGACGGCCACGGCGCCGGAGATCGCGGCGGTGACCGAGGCGCAGCCGATGACCAGCAGGCCGATGGTGCCGGTGCGGCCCCGGTCGGCGCCGGTGCCCGTCTTCGGGCGGCGCAGCCCCTCCAGCGGGGAGCGGGCGCGCGGCGTACGGGTGCCGGGCAGCGTCAGGAAGTGGACGACGGAGAGGGAGGCGGCGAACAGGCCGGCCGCGACGTACGAGGCCGGCGCCACCTGGTGCTCGGCGAACCAGTCGATGCCGGTGGCCAGCAGGTTCCCCGCCAGGGTGACCGCGACCAGCGCGGCGGCGGCCAGCGGCACGGCGATGAAGGTGGTGCGCAGGAAGAGGCGGTGCAGGGCCTCCGAGCGGTCCGGCAGCGGGCGTACCGCGTCGGCTCCGGGGGCCGGGGCGGGCAGCAGCGCGGGCGCCGCGCTCTCCCGGCAGACCGTCCAGAAGCGCTCGCCGACGCCGAGGACGAAGACCGTCACCAGCAGGGTCGCGAGGGCCGTGTCCGGGGTCCAGTCGATCCAGAGCGGCGCCACGATCAGCAGGGCGGCGCGCAGACCGTCGGTGACGAGCATCGTCCAGCGGCGGTCGAGCGGCCCGTCGGGCGCCGTCAGGGAGCTGACCGGGCCGAGCAGGACCGCGCCGAAGAGCAGCGTCGCGAGGACGCGTACCGCGAGGACGATGCTGACGGTGAAGGCCGCGCCCTGGTAGCCGCCGCCGAACGCCGCTTGCGCCAGCGAGGTCTGGAAGGCGAGCACCACCAGCACGAAGAGGGCCAGGACATCGCCGACACCCCCCACCAACTGGGCGCTCCAGAGCTGCTTGAGGGGGCGGAAACGCAGCAGGGCGCGCACGGCGCGCTCTCGGGAATCTGCGACCAGGGCGTCGTCGGGGGCCGGGTTCACGACCGTTGGCTGCTCGGCTCGCGTCATCCCGCCAGCCTAGCCCGCTCGTTCGTCACCCGGTCGGCCCACCCGAACATACGACCGGCCGACCCGGGGCAAAACCGCCCCACACCGGCATTCGACGCCGCCCGCGCACTCCTGGGCACCACGCACTCCTCCGCTTCCCGCCGCGCTCCGGCAGCCTCCTGATCCACCCGCACCCCTACCTCCACCGTCGCTCCTCGGTCGGCCCGCACCAGCGCCGTCCATCCGCCGCCGCACCGACCTCTTCCGGGCGGAGGGCCCGCCCGGAAATCCGGCGTACCGAGGGGCACCGCGTCCGCTCCACCCTCATGCCGGCCCTCCCGACGCTCCGTGATCACGCTGTCGTCGGGCACCTGCCCCTCGTACGCCTGAACGAAAACCGCCCCGCCCCGAAAGATCACGGAGCGGGGCGGCGCACAAGCGCACTCGACCCGGCGAGGCGCACACCGCGCGCCTCATAGAACAACCGTTCGCGCCGTCCGCGCCCGGGGGCCCGGCAGACAGCGCCCGGCGGACACAGAGGGAGGGACGTTTCCGCAGCCGAAGGCCGCGAGGCCGGCGGCGGGGCCAGGACCTGCGCCAGGGCCGGCGAACCGACCCGACCGGGCCCGGCCCGAAAGCCGGGCCCGGTCGGCTCACTCCTCCCCGGAGTCCGCCCCGTCCGCGCTGCCCGCGCTCTTCTTCGCCGCGGCCGACTTCGACGCGGTGCTCTTCGCGGCCGTCGCCCCGGTCGCCTTCTTCGCGGCGGTCTTCTTGGCCGTCGTCTTGGCGGCCGCCGTCTTCGTCGCCCCCGCGGTCTTCTTCGCGGCGGCGGTCTTGGCGGGCGCCTTCTTGGCCGGGGCCTTCTTGGCGGTCGTCTTCTTCGCCGGAGCCTTCTTCGCGGTCTTCTTCTTGACCGGACCGCGCGCCCGCTTCTCCGCCAGCAGCTCGTACCCGCGCTCGGGCGTGATCTCCTCGACGCTGTCGGCCACCCGCAGCGTCGCGTTGGTCTCGCCGTCGGTGACGTAGGCGCCGAAGCGGCCGTCCTTGACCACGACGGGACGCTTGCTGACCGGGTCCTCGCCGAGCTCCTTCAGCGGCGGCTTGGCGGCGGCGCGGCCACGCTGCTTGGGCTGCGCGTAGATCGCGAGGGCCTCGTCCACCGTGATGGTGAAGAGCTGCTCCTCACTCTCCAGCGACCGCGAGTCCGTCCCCTTCTTCAGGTACGGGCCGTAGCGGCCGTTCTGCGCGGTGATCTCGACGCCCTCGGGGTCGGTTCCGACGACGCGCGGAAGCGACATCAGCTTCAGCGCGTCCTGGAGCGTGACCGTGTCCAGCGTCATCGACTTGAAGAGCGAGGCGGTGCGCGGCTTGACCGCGTTCTTGCCCGTCTTCGGCGTGCCCTCGGGCAGCACCTCGGTGACGTACGGCCCGTACCGGCCGTCCTTGGCGACGATCTGGTGGCCCGTCTCCGGGTCGGTGCCCAGCTCGAAGTCGCCGCTGGGCTTGGCCAGCAGCTCCTCGGCCAGCTCGACGGTCAGCTCGTCGGGCGCCAGGTCCTCGGGGATGTCGGCGCGCTGGTGGTTCTCGGCGTCCTTCTCACCCCGCTCGATGTACGGCCCGTACCGGCCGACGCGCAGCTTGATGTCGTCGCTGACCGGGAAGGACGAGATCTCCCGGGCGTCGATCGCGCCGAGGTCGGTGACGAGCTCCTTGAGGCCGCCGAGGTGGTCGCCGTCGCCGTTGCCCGCGGCGGAGGCCGCGCCCGCGGCGGCGTCGCCCTCGCCGAAGTAGAAGCGGCGCAGCCACGGCACGGCCTGGGCCTCGCCGCGGGCGATGCGGTCGAGGTCGTCCTCCATGCGGGCGGTGAAGTCGTAGTCGACCAGGCGGCCGAAGTGCTTCTCCAGGAGGTTGACCACGGCGAAGGAGAGGAACGACGGGACGAGCGCCGTCCCCTTCTTGAAGACGTACCCGCGGTCGAGGATGGTCCCGATGATCGACGCGTAGGTCGACGGGCGGCCGATCTCGCGCTCCTCCAACTCCTTGACCAGCGACGCCTCGGTGTAGCGGGCGGGCGGCTTGGTGGAGTGGCCGTCGACGCTCATGGCCTCGGCGGCGAGCGGGTCGCCCTCGCCGACCTGCGGCAGGCGGCGCTCGCGGTCGTCCAGCTCGGCGTTGGGGTCGTCGGCGCCCTCGACGTACGCCTTGAGGAAGCCGTGGAAGGTGATGGTCTTGCCGGAGGCGGAGAACTCGGCGTCGCGCCCGTCGGCGGAACGGCCGCCGATCTTCACGGTGACCGAGTTGCCGACGGCGTCCTTCATCTGGGAGGCGACGGTCCGCTTCCAGATCAGCTCGTAGAGACGGAACTGGTCACCGGTCAGGCCCGTTTCGGCGGGCGTGCGGAAGCGGTCGCCGGAGGGGCGGATCGCCTCGTGCGCCTCCTGCGCGTTCTTCACCTTGCCCGCGTACGTCCGCGGCTTGTCGGGCAGGTAGTCCGCGCCGTACAACTGCGTGACCTGCGCCCGGGCGGCGCCGACCGCCGTCTCGGAGAGCGTCGTGGAATCCGTACGCATGTAGGTGATGAAGCCGTTCTCATACAGCTTCTGGGCGATCTGCATCGTCGCCTTGGCACCGAAGCCGAGCTTGCGGCTCGCCTCCTGCTGGAGCGTGGTCGTGCGGAACGGCGCGTACGGCGAGCGGCGGTACGGCTTCGACTCGACCGAGCGGACGGCGAAGGCGGTGTCGGCGAGGGCGGCGGCCAGGGCGCGGGCGCCCGCCTCGTCGAGGTGGAGCGTGTCGGACTTGAGCTGTCCGACGGAGCTGAAGTCGCGGCCCTGCGCGATCCGCTTGCCGTCGACGGAGCTCAGGCGGGCGACGAGCTGCGCGGGATCGCTGCTGTCACCGCCCCGGCCGGTGCCGAAGGTGCCGGTCAGGTCCCAGTACTCGGCGGTGCGGAAGGCGATGCGCTCGCGCTCCCGCTCGACGACGAGGCGGGTGGCCACCGACTGGACGCGGCCCGCCGACAGGCGCGGCATGACCTTCTTCCACAGGACCGGCGAGACCTCGTAGCCGTAGAGGCGGTCGAGGATGCGGCGGGTCTCCTGGGCGTCGACCAGCTTCTTGTTGAGCTCGCGGGGGTTGGCGACGGCCGCGCGGATCGCGTCCTTGGTGATCTCGTGGAAGACCATCCGGTGGACGGGGATCTTCGGCTTCAGCACCTCCTGGAGGTGCCACGCGATGGCCTCGCCCTCGCGGTCCTCATCGGTGGCGAGGAAGAGTTCGTCGGACTCGGCCATCAGCTCCTTGAGCTTCCTGACCTGCGCCTTCTTGTCCGCGTTGACCACGTAGACGGGCTGGAAGTCGTGCTCGACGTCGACGCCGAGCCGGCGGACCTCGCCCGTGTACTTCTCCGGCACCTCTGCGGCGCCGTTCGGAAGGTCACGGATGTGTCCGACGCTCGCCTCGACGGTGTAGCCGGGGCCGAGGTAGCCCTTGATCGTCTTCGCCTTGGCGGGCGACTCGACGATGACGAGGCGGCGGCCGCCCTCTGCGGTCTCGCTGGTCGGGGACAACGTGGCTCTTCTCTCCGGTCGACACTGAATCCTTCCCGAGCCCGTGGTTCCGGGATGGGGGCCGGGCTTGCGCTGCGGAGTGTGACGGTACATCCCGCCCCCGTGTCAAACGGGAAAAGCCCACCCCGGCCACTGGAACGGTAACCCGACTCCGTCCGTTCCTGCCGCCCGGAGTACCGACCTGGCCATTCACCGCAGATCGGGACGGGGCCGACGGGTATGCTTCCGCGCCGCCACGGGGCCGGGCGCGGTACGGATCGGGCGGTACGCGTACGGGTCGGGCCGGGGCCCACCGGGGAGGCGGCACCGGGCGACCGGGCTGGCAGGCCGATGCCGGCCGGGCAGACCGGCTGCCGGGTCAGCCGTTCAGATGCGGCTGAAGCACCACAGGCCGAGCGCCAGCGACACCACGGCCACCAGCGCGGAGACGGCCGCCGAGGCGACCGGGGCGGCGCCTTCGTAGACGGGCCTGCGGTGCCGGGCGCGGACGGCCGTCCAGACCAGCAGCCCCAGCCCGAACAGGGCGAACACGGCTCCGGCGAAGGCGGCGGGGGTGGCATCGACCAGGTTCCCGAGCGGCTGGGCACCGCCGCTCCCGGCCACCTCGGCCACCGCCCGGCCGCCCTCGCCCGTCCCACCCCCGGCCCCGGGCGTGGCGAGCGTCGCGCCCAGCCGGTCGCCGATCCCCGCGTCCATCCGCACGGCGGCGCCGACGGCGGTCCCCTCCGACACCCCGGCTGCCCCGCTCATGACCTGCTCCCCCTTGTCCGCCGGGCCGACTCAGCAGCTCCGCGACCAGGAGGCTGACACCCCGGTACGACGCCCGGGAGAACCCGGGGTGAACATCCGGCCGGTACCGCGTGTCACCCGGGCGACCCGCCTCCGCGCCGCCCTGCCGCCCCGGCGCGCGGCACGCCCAGGACACCCCGGACGTACGACACCGGCGTACGGCATCCGGCGCAAGCGGCCCGGGACCGGCGGCGGGAGCGGCGACCGGACGGCGGGGCTCCCGGAGGTACGCGCGTCCGGGCAGGCCGGAGCGGACCGGCGGCCACACCCCGGGGCGCGGCCGTGCGGTTACGCGCCGGCCGCCGTCGCCTCGTCCACCGGCTCCAGGAAGCCCTGCTCCACGAGGAGCCGGATCTGAGCGGGCGTCTGGTCGCGGAGCAGCACCGGGTCCTCGCCGATGAGCTGGGCGATGGCGTCGAGGATCCGCCCGGCGCTCAGCGAGCCGTCGCAGACCCCGGCGAAACCCGCGCCGACGGTGTCGACCTGGGTGGCCCGGCGCATACCCCGGTGCTGACGGAGGACCACGTGCTCGGGGTCCTCGGCGCCGGGCAGGCCGATCTGCTCCTGGACCACCTCAGGCGCCAGGGTGAAGTGCCCGGCGAGCAGCGCAGCGTCGTCGTGCGTGCGCAGGTGGTCCTGGCGGGCGAAGTGGGCCCGGACCGTCTCACCGAGAGGCTGCTCGACGGGGTGCGGCCACTCCTCCACGACGATCGACGGCTCGGCCGCGTCACTGCGGCGGAGCGTGATCCAGCCGAAGCCGATCGCCGTGGTGTTCCGCGCCTCGAACTCGTCCAGCCACGCCTCGTACCGCGCCGCGTAGGTCTCCGGGTCGATGCGGTGGTCCCCGGCGTCCCGCAGCCACAACTCGGCGTACTGGGTGATGTCCTGCACCTCGCGCTGCACGATCCAGGCGTCGCAGCCCTGCGGCACCCAGGAGCGGAGTCGGTCACTCCACTCTTCGCCGTCGACGTGCTGCCAATTGGCCAGGAAGTGCGCGTACCCCCCTTCGTTGAGCCGTTCCCCCGCCTGCTGAACGAGCGTGCGGCACAGATCGTCCCCACTCATCCCGCCGTCCCGGTACGTGAGCCGGGCGCCCGGGGAGATGACGAAGGGCGGGTTGGAGACGATCAGGTCGTAGCGGCGCTCGCCGACCGGCTCGAAGAGGGAGCCTTCGAGTAGTTCCGCCTCGGGGGCGCCGGAGAGCGCGAGGGTCAGCGCGGTGAAGCGCAGGGCACGCGGGTTGAGGTCGGTCGCGGTGACCCGCGTGGCGTCCACGGCGGCGTGCAGGGCCTGGATGCCGGAGCCGGTGCCCAGGTCGAGGGCCTCCTGCACGGGGCCGCGCACGGTGAGCCCGGCCAGCGTCGTGGAGGCGCCGCCCACCCCGAGGACGACACCCTCGGCCGCGCTGCCGATCCCGCCCGCACCGCCGACGGCGCACCCGAGGTCCGAGGCGATGAACCAGTCCTGGCCGTCCGGCCCGCCGTACGGCCGTACGTCGATCACGGCGCGGATCTCCTCCTCCCCGGCCGTCTCGCGGCGCAGCCACCCACCGTCCACAGCGTCGGCGAGCAGCCCGCCGGGCAGCGCGGCCTCGGCGTCGGCAGGGGAGACGGCGCGCTGGAGAAGGAAGAGGCGGACCAGCGTGTCGAGCGGGGTGCCGCCCCGGGTGGCCCGCAGCGCGGGGACCGTCTCCGCGCGGGCGAGGGCGGCGTACGCGGGGGCGCCCAGCCGCTCCAGGAGGCCGTCGGCGGTGAAATCGGCGGCGAGGAAGGCGGTCCGCAGGCGCGGGGCCAGGTCGGAGCGGTCGGTCGGGGGCAGGCTGAGGGTACTCACCTGACCATTGTGTCGGCTGGGGGTGGCTTCGGCGGGCAAGGGTGCTCGGTGGGCTCCGCCCGGGGGTGCCGACCTGGGGCCGTGAGGTTCGGCTTCGGGGCTCCAGGTGCCGGTACGCGGTGGCCTCAAGCGCCGGCCGGGCTGGAGTTGGCCGAGGCGGCCGCGCCGAACGGGCTGGGCCCCGGCCCCCGGCGCCCGTACAAGATGGCCTCAAGCGCCGGCCGGGCTGAGGTTGGCCGGCGTGGGCCGCGCCAAATGGGCTGGGTTCGCGCCGATACAAGGTGGCCTCAAGCGCCGGCCAGGCTGGAGTTGGCCGAGGCGGCCGCGCCGAACGGGCTGGGCCCCGGCCCCCGGCGCCCGTACAAGATGGCCTCAAGCGCCGGCCGGGCTGGAGTTGGCCCGGCTGGAGTCGGGCGAGGTGGGCCCGGGCGGCGGCGCGGCTGGTGGCCCCGGAGGGCCGGCCGGCCGCCGCGTCGGTGACGTGGGGTCAGGCTCCTGAGGGTGACGGGACCGGGGGCGTGGTGGAGCTCTTGCAGGACTCCTGGTTCTTCATCGCCTCGCCGACCTCGCCGGACTGGAGCTTCTCCAGAGCCTCGTTGCCGCTCTTGCTGATCTTCGACAGCTCGCCGGCGATGTCCTTGAGGCCGTCCGCGAACTCACCCTGGTCGCCCGTGTCGAGATCGTCGATCTGCTTCTTCAGGTCGCCGTAGGCCGTGGAGATGCCGTTGAGTTCCTTCACGGCGTCGTTCTTCGTCTTCTCGCCGTCGTCGACCGGCGGGGCCCCGGCCTTGTTCACCGCGGAGCCGATCGCCTTGTAGGCGGCGGACATGTCCCCGAAGGCCTTCGAGTCGGTCTTCTGGACGTCCTCAGGACTGCTGTTGTCCGAGGTCTGCTCCTGGATCGCGGTGTTCGCGTCGGAGATCTTCTTGGCCTGCGGCTGCACGTCGTCGCAGACCTGCTTGGCCCACGCGTCGAGCTTCTCTTCCTTGTCGTCGCCGCATCCCGTCAGCGCCATCGCCAGTACCGCACCGCCGGACAGTGCGGCTGCGAGCTTCTTGTTCACCGGATTGGTCCCTTCCGTGGCTCTCGGCCCCGGAACTTACACCGCCCCTGGCTACCAACCCTCACGCGAGCGTCCGATACCTTCCCTTTTGAAGCCCTTTGGCCCAAGAGAGACAAGGCTCACGAACCCCGCACAACCCCTTAGGGAACCATCACGCCGCCAAACTCCGCCCGCATACCGGCGGTTGGCCGTACGCCTCGGACGCGACGCAGGTCAGTGGCGGTGCGAGCGGCTGCGGGGGCGTCAGCTTTCGGCCCGTCAGCTCAGACGGGGACGCCGGTCGGCCAGGACATCCGGATCAGCCCGCCGGACTCGCCGGTCTTCACCTGGACGTCGTCGACGAGGCCGCTGATGACGGCGAGACCCATCTCGTCCTCGCCCTCGGGGTCCTCGGTGACGGGGAGCCCCGCCGTACCGGCCTCGATGTCGGCGGGCGCCGCGTGCGGCGCCTCGTCCACGACCTCGATGGAGAACTGCTTCTCGTCCTCGATGAGCCGCACCTGCACCGGCTCGGCCACCTCGTGGAGCTGGTGCAGGCCCACGGCGCGGGTGCACGCCTCGCCCACGGCGAGCCTGACCTCGTCGAGGGCCGCGTCCGCCACCCCGGCGCGGCGCGCCATCGCGGCCCCGACCAGACGCGCGGTCCGCACATGCTCGGGCAGCGGGGTGAAACGAAGCTCAACGGTGGCCATGCGTCCCCCTCGGATGTACGGGAGTGCTCTCCGGGAGAACCGGATCACCGAAATCCGGCGACTCCCGCTGCTGTGGGCCCGAGCCTGCCACGTGCCGTACGCACGGCCTGCGGCGGGCACAGCGGACCGCGTCCGCGAGCAGCCACGACCGGGCAGGAACGTATGCGCACCGGACCGGAGCCCCGTACGCGACGCGCGGGCATCGGGCGAACGACGGGCGGTCGCGAAGCGGCCACCCGCCGACGACGGCGCGCACCGGGACGGACCCGGCGCGCGCTCCACGTCTCAGTCGGTGGCCGCGATGGCCTCGTCGACCGACTGGTGGATGGGGAAGACCTTGGTGAGCCCCGTGATCCGGAAGATCTTGAGGATGCGTTCCTGGTTGCAGACCAGGCGCAGGGAGCCCTCATGGGCCCGCACGCGCTTCAATCCGCCCACCAGCACACCGAGGCCGGTCGAGTCGAGGAAGTCGACGTTCTCCATGTCGACGACCAGATGGAAATTGCCGTCGTTCACCAGCTCGACCAGCTGCTCACGCAGCTTGGGCGCGGTGTACACATCGATTTCGCCACCGACCTCGACAACCGTACGATCATCGACGGTGTGGGTCGACAGGGACAGGTCCACGGATCCTCCAGCACCTTGCTATCGAGCGGTCATCCCTCGGGACACCTCGGCTTGATCCCCCGGGACGGTTCGCCAGCCGCGTGGGCATTCAATCACTTACCAGCAGGCGTGCACGACGCCTTCGCTCCATTGTCCGTCACGCCAGTGACAGACTCGGAGCCGATGACCGAGTTCTCCCGGCCGAGCCGTCCCGATGGGGGCGGAGCTCCCCGCCCCACGCCTCGCACGGTCCTGGACCGCCTGGTGGCCTCCCGACAGGGCAGTGGCCACGGCTTCGCCGCGCCTGCCGAAGGGGGCCACGAGGGCGGCGGACCGGCCGCGACGCCGGAATCCCGCATCACTCATACGGAGCACCTGCCCCCGCGAGCCGGACGTCATGCCGTCTGGCCGGACCGGATTCGGCCACACGTGATCGCGGCCGTCCAGAAGGCGGGTATCGCCGACCCGTGGGCCCACCAGGCGGCCGTCGCCGAGCACGCGCTCGACGGCCGGTCGGTGATCGTCGCCACCGGCACCGCCTCCGGCAAGTCCCTCGCCTATCTGGTCCCGGTCCTCTCCAGCCTGCTCGACGGCTCCGAGGCACCCAACGGCCGCGGCGCCACCACCCTCTACCTGTCGCCGACCAAGGCCCTCGCCGCCGACCAGCTCCGCGCCGTCAAGGAACTCTCGGCCCCGCTCGGCACGGCGGTCCGCCCCGCCGTCTACGACGGCGACACCCCGGTCGAGGAGCGCGAATGGATCCGCCAGTACGCCAACCTCGTCCTCACCAACCCCGACATGCTCCACCGGGGCATCCTGCCGTCGCACCCCCGCTGGTCCTCCTTCCTGCGCGCCCTGCGCTACGTCGTCATCGACGAGAGCCACACCTACCGGGGCGTCTTCGGCTCGCACGTCGCCCAGGTGATCCGCCGCCTGCGCCGGCTCTGCGCCCGTTACGGTTCCGATCCCGTCTTCCTGCTCGCCTCGGCCACCGCGGCCGAACCCGCGGTGGCGGCCGGACGGCTGACCGGGCTGCCGGTCAGCGCGGTGGACGACGACGCCTCGCCCCGCGGCGAACTGGTCTTCGCCCTGTGGGAGCCACCGCTGACCGATTACCACGGGGAGAACGGCGCACCGGTCCGCCGTACGGCGACCGCCGAGACCGCCGACCTCCTCACCGACCTCGCCGTCCAGTCGGTCCGCACGGTGGCCTTCGTCCGTTCCCGCCGGGGCGCCGAGCTGATCGCCGTCATCGCCCAGGAGCGCCTGGCCGAGGTCGACCGGGCCCTCGCCCGGCGGGTCGCGGCCTACCGCGGCGGCTACCTCCCCGAGGAGCGCCGCGCCCTCGAACGCGCCCTGCACTCCGGCGACCTCCTCGGCCTCGCCGCCACCACCGCCCTGGAGCTCGGCGTCGACGTCTCCGGCCTCGACGCGGTCCTGATCTGCGGCTACCCGGGGACGCGCGCCTCCTTGTGGCAGCAGGCCGGACGCGCGGGCCGTGCCGGGCAGGGCGCGCTGGCCGTCATGGTGGCCCGTGACGACCCGCTGGACACCTATCTCGTCCACCACCCCGAGGCGATCTTCGACCAGCCGGTGGAGTCCACCGTCCTCGACCCCGACAACCCGTACGTCCTGGCGCCCCACCTGTGCGCCGCCGCGGCCGAACTGCCGCTCACCGAGGAGGACATCACCCTCTTCGGCCCGGCCACCGGCGAACTGCTGCCGCAGCTGGAGGCGGCCAAGCTGCTGCGCCGCCGCGCCCACGGCTGGCACTGGACGCGCCGCGAGTCGGCCGCCGACCTCGCCGACATCCGGGGCGGCGGGGGCCGGCCCGTGCAGATCGTCGAGGCGGGCACCGGCCGGCTGCTGGGCACCGTGGACGCGGCCGCCGCCCACGGCTCCGTGCACACCGGCGCCGTCCACCTCCACCAGGGCCGCACCTACCTGGTGCGCGACCTGGACCTGGAGGACTCGGTGGCCCTCGTGGAACAGGCCACGCCGTCCTACTCGACCACCGCCCGCGACACCACCGCCATCTCCGTGCTGGAGACCGACGCCGAGATCCCCTGGGGCGACGGGCGGCTCTGCTACGGCTCCGTCGAGGTCACCAACCAGGTCGTCTCCTTCCTCCGCCGCCGCCTGATCACCGGCGAGGTCCTCGGCGAGACCAAGCTCGACCTGCCGCCGCGCACCCTGCGCACCCGGGCCGTGTGGTGGACGGTCACCGAGGACCAGCTCGACGCCGCCCGGGTCAACCCGGAGCAGCTCGGCGGGGCACTGCACGCCGCCGAACACGCCTCCATCGGCATGCTCCCGCTCTTCGCGACCTGCGACCGCCGCGACATCGGCGGCGTCTCGATACCGCTCCACCCGGACACCCTCCTTCCCACGGTCTTCGTGTACGACGGCCACCCCGGGGGCGCCGGCTTCGCCGAACGGGCCTTCCACACCGCCCGGGAGTGGCTGACCGCGACCCGGGAGGCCATCGCCGCCTGCGAGTGCGACGCGGGCTGCCCCTCCTGCATCCAGTCGCCCAAGTGCGGCAACGGCAACGAGCCGCTCCACAAGCGCGCCGCCCTCCGGCTGCTCACGGTGCTCCTCCAGGGGGCCCCGCCCGCGCCCTGACCCGTACCGCGAACGGCCCGGCCCCTGCCTGCGCCGTCACGTCCGACACCTCGCCGCGCAGCACGCACCGCACCACCTCGGCCCCCTGCGCGGCCGCCACCCGCCGAGCCTGGCCGCACGCCCCCTCCTCCCCCTCGCCCCAGTGATCGGCCGCGGCGAGGGCGGCGAGATCGGCGACGCCTCCGGCCTGGTGCCGTACGGCGACGGCATGTCCCATCGCCAGCAGCACGGCGAACACCACACAGAGCGCCGCCGACGCCACCGCCGCCCAGACCGTGGCGGCACCTCGGTCGGAGGGCTCGCCCGTACGCGGACCGGCCTCCCGCACACGGACGCGGTGCCGGAGCCCGCCTGCGTCTCCCCGGAGGCCGGTCTCGGCGGCACAGACCTTGGGCTGTGTGGCAAGGGCGCGCGCGTCGGCCGCACGGCTGCCTGGCTCGGGGGACCTGCTGCCTGGCCGGCCGGGCCCCGTTCGTGGCTCGGCGGGCATGCTGCCTAGCCGGTCGAGCTTGGCTCGTGGCTCGGCGAGCCCGCTATGCGGCTCGGTGGGCCGGGGCGCTGTCGCGGGGCGGGGCGTCGGGCCTCCCGGTGCAGGGGGTCGTCCCTCGGGCGGGGGCAGGGGCGGGGGCGGGGGCTCGGCGCGAGGGAGCTTCCCCTCCGGGCCTCGCGGCTCACGCGTAGGTCTGCCCGCCGTCCTGGGGCGAAGTGGATGCCTCATCCTTCGGCCCCCTCCCCGGTACCGTCGGCGGTTCCGCCCTCTCCTGGTGCGGCAGGGCTCCCCCCGCCGGACGCGGCTTCGGCCGGCCCGTCCGCGCCCACGGTCTCCTCCGCCAGGGCCAGCGCCCGGGCGTGCAGGCCGATGGTCAACGCGCCCAGGCCGGGCGTCCTGGCCCTCACCTCGACCTGGACCAGGTCGCCGGTGCGGCCGACGGTCACCTCCGCGCCCTCGGGTGCCGCCTGGAGGGCCGCGTCGACGACGGCGGCGGGCGCATCCTGCCGGGCCGCGGCGCGGGCACCGGCCCGCGCCGCGTCGACGCACTGGATGTGGGCGGCGACCGCCAACAGGGCCCAGACCAGCGCCAGCAGGAACACCACCAGCGTCGGCAGCACGACCGCCGCTTCGGCGGTCACCGCGCCCCGCTGCCCGTCCCTGCGCCGGCCGTCACCGCGATCCCGGTACCGGCTCACCGAGCGCGCCGCCGCCGCTCGGCTCCCCCGGGGCACGGGCCGGCACCCACGCCGCGCCACCCGGTCAGAAGGGCGCATCGAGTGCCTTCTCCACCGCCGCCTGCAAGGCGGACGCCACCGCGCCACCCGTGACGATCTTGTAGAGCACCCCGGCGAAGGCCACCGCCGCCAGCAACGCCATCGCGTACTCCGAGGTGGCCATCCCCGCGTCCCGCCGCACCCGAGCCGTTCGCGCCGCCCGGAGGCGCCGCCGGGCGCCCTTGCCCTCGCGAGCCCCGGGCCCACGAGCGTCCTGTCGACGGCGCCCGGGCCCACCGGCCGAGCGGGCGGACTTCTCCCGTGCCCCCAGCTCGGTGCCGTCTCCGGTCGGCAGCAGCACGAGCCGCGCCGCAGACGTCTCGCCCGGCCCCCGCGCGCCCGGCCCGGCCCCGGCCGCAGCCCTCCGCAAGGTTCGCTCCCGCGCCCGGACGCGGGCCAGAGCCCTGCCCGGTGCAGGCACCAACGCCCCTGACCTGACCTGCCCCATCGCCTCGACCACCTCATCGGCAGAGCCCTGCCCAGCCGACGGCGCGCCCTCAGCTCGCCGCTCCTCAGCCCCGTCGGGAACGCGCCCCTGACGGCGGGTCACGTCGATCCCGTCGACTCCCACCCCGTTCACAGCCGAACCCCTCATCCCAGAACCCCTCACGTCAGAACTCCTCACGCCAGCACGCCTCATGTCGGAAACCGCCTGTCTGCATCCCTCGGTCCCTTTGGACCGTCGAGCCCCTCGGGCAGGCAGCCATCAGCCCTGTCCGTCTCCGGCCGTGGCTTCCGGCCGCCCGTGGCCCACAGCCACACCCCCGGCAGCGGCGGACCTCGCGCCGCCCCGCCGATGCGAACGCCCACCGCTTCAGCCACCGCCCCTCAGCAACCCGCTCGCCAGCCCGATCACCACCGGAGCCACCCCGAGCGCGAGGAAGGCGGGAAGGAAGCAGAGGCCCACCGGTGCTGTCACCGCGACCGCCGCCCGCCGGGCGCGTTCGGTGGCCGCCCGGTTCCAGTCGGCCCGTGCCTCGGCAGCGAGCCGGGCCAGCGGTTCGGCGGCCGGTGTGCCGGAGGCCGCCGCGCGTTCCAGGCAGCGGGCCAGCGCCGACGCCCCCGGCACCTCGGCGACATGGCGCCAGGCCGCCTCCGGGTCGCCCCCGAGCCGCACGTCGGCCGCCGCCCGGGCGAGCCCGTCGCCCACCGGCCCGCCCACCGACGCCCCGACCGCCCGCGCCGCCTCCACGGGCCCGGCTCCCGCCGCGACACAGGCCGCGACCAGGTCGGCGGCGAGGGGAAGCCGAGCGTCCACCGCCGACGGAGCCGCTTTCCGCCGCCACGCCCGCCTCCTCGACGACCACCGCCCCCGGGCCGAAGGCCGCCCGGCGCGCCGGGCACCCCAGCGCCACGCCCACCATCCGGCCATCCCACCCGCGACCGCCTCCAGCGCACCGCCGCCCGCCAGCCAGCCGCCGGCCGCACCGGCGAACGCCCACACTCCGGGGGCCCGCCCCACGAGCCAGGCCCGCCCTCGCGACGAGCCTCCGCCAGCCACCGCGCCGTGCACCACACGCCATCGCGCCCGGGCCGAACGGCGAACCCTCACCGCCGCTCCCCACCCCGCCAGCAGCACCGCCGCCGCCGACACCCACACCGTCGCCCCCAGCCTGTGGACAACTTCGGCGCTGTGGAAAATCTCGGCGCTCATCGCCGCGCCCCCGCCCGGCGCACGATCCCCAGCGCCCACCACAGCCCGGCCGACTCCAGGGCGGAGCCGAGCAGGAGGCAGGCGAGCCCCGCCGGAGTGTGCAGCAGCACCCGCAGCGGGCCGGCGCCCATCGCCCAGCCCAGGACCAGGCCCAGCAGGGGCAGCGCCGCCAGCATCAGCACCGTCGACCGGGCACCTGCCAGCTGGGCCAGCAGGTCGGCCGCCTGGTCGCGCTCGGCCCGCAGCGCCGCCGCCAGCCGTTCGACACCGGCCGCCAGACCCGCGCCCCGATCGACCGCCACCTCCCAGCAGGCGGCCAGGCCGGACAGTCCCTCCGCGCCGGGCTCCCCCGCGGCCTCCCGCAGCGCACCCGCGACGTCCCCGCCGAACCGGGCGGCCGCCAGCACCCCGGCCTCGGCACCGCCGAGCCCCCGGGCCTCCCCGACCGCGTGCAGCAGGGCCGCCACCGGCTGCCGCCCCGAGCGCACCTCCTGGGCCAAGGCCCCGCACAGCTCCCGTACCGCCTCGGCCCGCCGCTCACGGGCCTTCGCCGCGGCCCGCGCGGCCAGCCTCCGCCGTACCAGCGGCACGGCCACGCACCCGGTGGCCAGCGGCAGAACCGACCCGCCCGCTCCGGCCAGCACCGCCCCCGCCGCCAGGCAGGCCCACTCGGGCCGGGCCCGGGCCCGGCGCCGTAACGCCTCCGCCGTCCACCGGGTGTCCGTGCTCGCCGTACCGACGATCCGGGCGGCCCGGTTCCGCGCCCGGGCCCGCCCGTGCACCCGCCGCGCGGCCGCTTCCACGCCCCACGCCAGCCCCGTCACGGCCACCGCACTCACCACGCCCCCGCTCATCACTCCGCCTCCCCTGCTCGCCCGCTCGCCCCGTCGTGCCGTCCCAGCAACTCCCGCAGTCGCGGCCACCCCTTCTCCCCGGTGAACCCGTCCGCGCCCCAGCGCAGGGCCGGGACGGTCATCACCAGCCCGGCCGCGTCCCGGGCCAGCACATGGACCTCGGCCAGCCGCCGTCTGCCACCCCGGTCCCGTGCCAGGTGGAGCACGACCGACAGGGCGGACGCCACCTGGCTGTGCAGCGCGGCCCGGTCCAGTCCGGCCGCCGTCCCCAGCGCCTCCAGCCGGGCCGGGACGTCGGCGGCGGCGTTGGCGTGCACCGTCCCGGCGCCGCCCTGGTGGCCGGTGTTGAGGGCGGCGAGGAGGTGCAGCACCTCGGCGCCGCGGACCTCACCGACCACCAGCCGGTCCGGGCGCATCCGCAGCGCCTGGCGGACCAGGTCGTCCAGGGCCACGGATCCCCGGCCCTCCTGGTTGGCGGGCCGCGTCTCCAGCCGGACGACGTGCGGGTGGTCGGGCCGCAGCTCGGCCGAGTCCTCGGCGAGGACGATCCGCTCCGCCGGGCCGACCAGGCCGAGCAGGGCCGAGAGCAGCGTCGTCTTGCCGCTGCCGGTCCCACCGCTGATGAGGAAGGAGAGCCGCGCCTCGACCAGGGCCGCCAGCAGGCGGTCGCCGCCGGGCGGCAGCGTGCCCGCCGCGACCAGCTCGGCGAGGGTGAACGCCCTGGGGCGGACCACCCGCAGGGCGAGGCATGTGCAGCCGACGGCGATCGGAGGCAGGACGGCGTGCAGTCGCGTGCCGTCCGGCAGCCGCGCGTCCACCCACGGCCGGGCGTCGTCCAGCCGACGCCCCGCCACCGCGGCCAGCCGCCGGGCCAGTCCGCGCACCGCCTCCGCGTCGGGGAACCGCACCTCGCTCAGCTCCAGGCCGGCGCCCCGGTCGATCCACACCCGGTCGGGGGCGGAGACCAGGACATCGGTGACGTCCGGGTCGGCGAGGAGCGGTTCGAGCGGGCCGGCCCCGGCGATCTCCGATCGCAGCCGGGCCGCCGTCCGCAGCACCTCCGCCCCGCCCAGCATCCGGCCCTGCTCCCGCAGCGCCTGAGCCACCCGGGCCTCGGTGGGTTCCGCGCCCTGTTCGGCGAGGTGGCGCCGGACGGCGTCCAGCAGGCCCGCCTCCGCGACGATCGCGCTCATGCCGCGGCACCCCCTGAAGCCGGAGCCCACGCGTTGCCGAGCGCTGCCCGGAGCAGGTCACCGCGGCGCGGCGGCTCCTCCTCGGCACGCCCCTCCGCCCCACCCTCCGGTTCGGGTCCCGGAGTGGCGGCGCGCCCCCACAGCTCCCGGCAGAACCGCGCCAGCGGGCTCCGCGGCCCACTGCCCGGTGGCGTTCCGGTCTTCTCCGCTTCGACGGCGGCGGGGTCGTGCGGCAGCACCCCGGCGAGGGGAAGGCCGAGCAGCCCGGCCACCGAGTCCGGCGGCAACCCGTACCCGGACGTCCCGGGCCCGCCCGCGGGCCGCACGACGACCCGCAGGTCCCGCACCTCAGGGGTGAGTACCGCGGCCATGCGCCGGGCCGCGGCCACCGCACGCAGCTCGGCCGGGACGACCAGCAGGGCCAGATCGAGTTGGGCCAGCGCCTCGGCCACCTCGCCGCCGGCCCGGCGCGGCAGGTCCACGACGACCGTGCCGCCGCCCCGCCGGGCCGCGCCGAGCACCGCCCGTACCGCCTGGGGCGGGACGGCGGCCGTGTCGCTCCGGTCCCAGCTCAGCAGCCGGAGCCCGTACACCTCGGGCAGCGACTCCTCCAGCGCGCGGCGCGCCACCCTGCCCCGGGACTGGGCGAAGGCGGGCCAGCGCAGTCCCTCGGCCTGTTCGCCGCCGAGCAGGACGTCGAGTCCGCCGCCGAGCGGATCGGCGTCGACCAGGACCGTGCGGCTGCCCCCGGCGGCCGAGGTCACGGCCAGCGCACAGGCGAGCGTCGACGCCCCCGCGCCGCCGCGCCCGCCGACGACGCCCACGGTGCGGGCGCTGCGCCCGGCTCCCTCGACCACGTCGGCGATCCGGTCGACCAGCCACGCCTCGGCGTCGGGCAGCCGCAGCACGTGCTCGGCCCCGACCCGGACGGCCCACTGCCAGACGGCCGGGTCGTCCTGGTCCCGGCCGACGAGCAGGACGCCCTGCCGGCGCGGAACCGCGCCCACCCGCGCCGCGGCGTCGTCGCCGATCAGCACCAGCGGCGCGGCCTCCCATTCCCCGTGCCGCTCCGGCAGCGTCGGGAGGACGAGCGGCCGGGCCCCGGCGGCGGCACAGAGCCGCAGCAGGTCGTCCAGGAGCCCGGGGTCCTCGGTCACGACGAGCGGCCCCGCCGTCCTCCCCGGGCCTCCTCCGGACCGGCCGTCGCCCCCTCCCCCACCAAGACCGGACGATCCGCCTCCGCCACCAGGACGCCCCTGCCCCATTCCGGCGCCCCAGCCCGTGTCCACGCCCACGCCTACGTCCGCCCCCGCACCCATTTCCGCCCCCGCCTTGCGCCTCATGCCTTCGCCCTCTCCCCGCCGACCAGCCGTCACCACGCCGGTTCCTCCTCGTCCCGTGCCCACCGCCGACCGGCCCTGTCCTCACGAGCTCCGCGATCAGGCCCCGCCCGTCCACGGCCCACGCCCTCCCCGCTCCGGGCCCACCACCAGATCCCGCCAGCCTCCGGACCGGCGCAGCCAAGCCACCTCGCACCCACGCCTCGACTCCTCCCAGCCATCGCCATCCCTCCGCGTCCTCCCTCTCCGGCCCTCGGGCCGTCCGTCTCCACGCAGCGGGACGCGCGTCCATCGCGCAGCGCCCCGTCGGCCGCCGCCGGCCGTCCTCTCGCGGGCACGCCGAACCGGTGGTCCGCTTCCGGCCAGGGGGAAGATCCACCGACCCTCGGGCCTCGCCGGAAAGTCAGCGGAACCGTGGGCTCCCCGTGGCCGAAAGTCGATGCCACCGGCCGTCGTTCGCGGGGAACTCGACTGATTGCCGGCAGGAAGTCAGGGCGAAGTCGCGTGAACTCGCGCCCGAACTCCGGTCACGGCATTCACCTTGCAGAAGCCCGGGAAAAGATGTGGATCTTGGTCGAAAACCGTGGACTACTCGGAGGTTGTGAATAACTCCGTCACCCGGACGAGAACCGCCCGCCGGGAACTTCCGGAGAACTGCCGAAGAGGGGCGCCGAGCTCTCCATGAACATGACGGAAGAACTCCTTCACCGCCGGCACTCAGCCGGTAGAGGTGTGACGCGAGGAGACAAGAGCGACGAACGCGAGCATGTCGTCCGCGCACTGACGTCCTGACGGTGCGTAATCGAACGCCAGACAGGACGGGCATATGCCAAAGGCGCCTTGCGCGACTCGCGCAAGGCGCCTTCAGTAGGTCCGGACCCGCAAAACGTGCCCGGACATGCGACGACCCCCGCCGGGGGGGGAGAGCGGGGGTCGTCCCCACGGCCGACTCGGGGGGGGGGGAGGAGTCGGACCGGGGTAGCACGGTCGCGAACGATCCGTGACTTCCATGGTGTACCCGAGGGCCTTCTCAGGCAAACCCACGCGCCACACCTTACGCCGAATGGTGGGCGCCTATGCTCGACCCGTGGAAAACCGCTCCTTGCCCCGCACCGCAGCCTTCTTCGACCTGGACAAGACGGTCATTGCGAAGTCGAGCACACTCACCTTCAGCAAGTCCTTCTACCAAGGCGGCCTCATCAACCGCCGCGCCGTACTGCGCACCGCGTACGCACAGTTCGTGTTCCTCGCGGGAGGCGCCGACCACGATCAGATGGAGCGCATGCGCGCCTATCTGTCGGCCCTCTGCCGTGGCTGGAATGTGCGGCAGGTGAAGGAGATCGTCGCCGAGACGCTGCACGACCTGATCGACCCGATCATCTACGACGAGGCCGCCTCCCTGATCGAGGAGCACCATGCGGCCGGACGGGACGTGGTGATCGTCTCCACCTCGGGAGCCGAGGTGGTCGAGCCCATCGGCGAACTGCTCGGCGCCGACCGCGTGGTGGCCACCCGCATGGTGGTGGGCGAGGACGGCTGCTTCACCGGCGACGTGGAGTACTACGCGTACGGGCCCACCAAGGCGGAGGCCGTGCGTGAGCTGGCCGAGAGCGAGGGGTACGACCTGGCGCGCTGCTTCGCGTACAGCGATTCGGCCACCGATGTGCCGATGCTGGAGGCGGTCGGCCACCCGCACGCCGTCAATCCGGACCGGACGCTTCGGAAGGAGGCGGTGGCCCGCGAGTGGCCGATTCTCGACTTCCACCGGCCGGTCCGTCTCAAGCAGCGCATCCCCTCCCTCTCCCGCGCCCCGCGTCCTGCGCTGGTCGCCGCGGCCGCCGTCGGCGCGGCGGCGGTCACCGCGGGAGTGGTCTGGCTGACCGCCCGCTCCCGCCGGGGTTCGGCCGCCGCCTGAGCCCCCGGGCTGGGGCTGCCGAAAGAAGCGGCCGCCCGGGTTCCGCTCCGGCGGTCGAAGGAGTACAAAGAAACTAACGGCCCGCGAGACCAGGGACATCCGAGAGGATGACCTTTCACGCAGCAAGGCCCCACGGACCGCGCAGGACCGCCGAGTACCCACGCCACGCTGGGCCCGACGAATCGGGCAGGCCGTACTAGGTGACGGACAAGGACTCCGGCCTTGCGGCACATTCGCGAGGACGCTTGGTAACCCGACGGCCCTACGGAGCAGCGGTACGCGTACGCGTACCGCTGCTCCTTCGTTTCCCGTGCGTCCCGCCCGCCGGCCGGCCGCTCAGGCGGCACCGCGCTGGAGCGCCTCGCAGACCGCGGTGGACTCGCGGGCTCCCAGCTCCAGAGCCTTGCCGCAGTGGGTGATCCAGGCCGCCATCCCCTCCGGCGTACCGGAGACGTAGCCGTCGAGGGCGGCGACGTAGGCGGCCCGGCCCAGCTCGGCGTGGCCGACCTCGGCCGGGCAGATGGACTTGGGGTCGAGCCCGCTGCCGACCAGCACGATGCGCTCGGCGGCCCGCGCGATCAGGCCGTTGTACGAGGTGAAGGGGCGCAGCGCCAGCAGTTCGCCGTGGACGACGGCGGCGGTGACGAGGGCGGGGGCGGCGGAGCCGGCGAGGAGCATCGAGGTGAGCCCGTCGAGGCGGCCCGCGACCTCGTCGGCGTCGGGCTGCGCCAGCTCGATCAGCGGCTCGTCGGCGCGCTCGCCCGCCTTGCGGGGGCGGCCCACCGTGTCGTCGCTGTCGGCGGCGGCGACCAGGTGGAGGCGGGCCAGGACCCGCAGCGGCGACTGGCGCCAGATGGAGAGGAGCTGGCCCGCCTCGGCGGTCAGCCGCAGCGCCGCGCCGACGGTCCGGTCCTCGCCGAGGCTGAAGTCACTGCGGCGACGGAGCTCCTCCAGCGCCCAGTCGGCCCCCGCCAGGGCGGCGGAGGCGCGGGCTCCGCGCAGGGCCGCCTCGGAGGTGATCTCCGTGCTGCGGCGGCGCATGACGCGGTGGCCGTAGACGCGGTCGACGGCCTTGCGCACGGATTCCACGGCTTCGGGCACACCGGGCAGCTCGCCGAGCGCGACCAGGGGGTCGGCCGGTCCTGCGGCGGGCGTGGGCCCTGCGGACGCACGTGACGTACTCATGGGTACGACAGTACGCAACGGACACCGCCGCCCCACGATGGAGTGGTCTTCTTCACGCCGGTTCGCCACGGACCGCACGCGCCGCACTACGCTAGGTGAACATGAAGATCGGTTTCGTCGGGAAGGGCGGCAGTGGCAAGACCACGCTGTCCTCTCTGTTCATCCGCCACCTGGCCACCACCGGCGCACCCGTCGTCGCCGTGGACGCCGACATCAACCAACACCTCGGCCCCGCCCTCGGGCTGGACGACGCCGAGGCCGCCGCACTGCCCGCGATGGGCGGCCACCTGCCGCTCATCAAGGAGTACCTGCGCGGCGCCAACCCGCGGATCACCTCCGCGGAGACCATGATCAAGACCACCCCGCCGGGCCGGGGCTCCCGTCTGCTCCGGGTGGACGAGGAGAATCCGGTCTACGCGGCCTGCGCCCGGCCGGTGCGGCTCGACGGCGGCGAGGTCCGGCTGATGGCGACCGGCCCGTTCACCGAGTCGGACCTCGGGGTCGCCTGCTACCACTCGAAGGTCGGCGCGGTGGAGCTCTGCCTCAACCACTTGGTCGACGGCGCCGGCGAGTACGTGGTGGTGGACATGACGGCGGGGTCGGACTCGTTCGCCTCGGGCATGTTCACCCGCTTCGACATGACCTTCCTGGTGGCCGAGCCGACCCGCAAGGGCGTGTCGGTCTACCGCCAGTACCGGGAGTACGCGCGGGACTACGGCGTCGCCCTGTGCGTCGTCGGCAACAAGGTGCAGGGCCCGGACGACCTGGCGTTCCTGCGCGACGAGGTGGGCGACGACCTGCTGGTGACGGTGGGCCACTCGGACTGGGTCCGGGCGATGGAGAAGGGGCGCCCGCCGCACTTCGCCGCGCTGGAGGAGGAGAACAGGGCCGCGCTCGAGACCCTGCTGGCCACCGCCGACGCGGCGTACGGGCGGCGCGACTGGGAGCGCTACACCCGGCAGATGGTGCACTTCCACCGGAAGAACGCGGAGAGCTGGGGGAACGAGCGCACCGGCGCCGACCTCGCCGCGCAGATCGATCCCGAGTTCGTCCTCAGCGAGGAAGCCGTCCTCGCCCTGCCGGGCTGATCCGCCGCGCCCCGGCCGTGCACGGCCGCCCGCTCCCGTCGCGTACGGCCGTCGGCCCCCGGCCGTCCGCGACGGTCGGGGGCCGACGGCTACGCCTCGGGCGGGCGCGTCGCCCGTTACGCGTCTCCGGCCTGGTCCTTGCCGGAGCCGCCGGACTTGGCCGGCGCGGCGGGGGTCTTGACCGGGAACTTCTCCCAGCCCTCCTTCGGCGTCTTGCCCACCTTCAGGTCACGGAGCTTGTCGAGGACCTCGGGGTCCTGGGCGTCCAGCCAGTCGACGAGCTGGCGGAACGACACGCAGCGCGTCTCCGGCTTGGTGCAGACGTGCTCGATCGTCTCCTCGATGGCACGCATGTAGGTGCCGCCGTTCCAGGACTCGAAGTGGTTGCCGACGATCAGCGGCGCGCGGTTGCCCTCGTACGCGCGGTCGTACGCCTGGATGAGGCCGTCGCGGAGCTGGTCGCCCCAGGCGTCGTGCATGTCCGGGTCGCCCTGGGTGGTGGTCCCGGACTGGTTGACCATGAAGTTGTAGTCCATGGAAAGCGTCTCGAAATCGCGCCCCGGCAGAGGTACGAGCTGGAGCGGGATGTCCCACAGCCCCTTCTTCCTGCCGGGCCAGACCTGGTTGCCGATGCCGCTGGAGTCGTAGCGGAAGCCGAGGTCGGCGGCGGCGCTGACGAAGTTCTCCTGGCCTTCGAGGCAGGGGGTGCGGGCGCCGATCAGCTCCTTGTCGTAGTCGAAGGGGAGCGGTTCGGCGTCCTTGAGGCCGCTGTGCGACTTCCAGGTCTTGACGAAGCTCTTGGCCTGGGCGATCTCGCTCTTCCACTCACCGACGGACCACGTGCCGACGCCGCCGTCGGGCCCGCAGAAGTGGCCGTTGAAGTGGGTGCCGATCTCGTTGCCCTCCAGCCACGCGCCGCGGACCTCGCGGACGGTGTCGGCGATGCCCTCGCGGTCGTTGAAGCCGATGTCGGAGAGACCCGCGGCGTGCTGGGGCGCCTGGTACTTGTCCTTCAGCTCCTCCGGCAGCAGATAGACGCCGCTCAGGAAGTAGGTCATGGTCGCGTTGTTGGCCTTGCCGACCTTGCGGAAGTGGGAGAACAGCTTCTGGCTGTCCTCGCCGGCGCCGTCCCACGAGAACACGACGAACTGCGGCGGCTTCTGGCCCGGCTTCAGCCGCTGGGGTCGCGGCTGGAGCGGCTGAGCGCCGGTGTGGGCGGTGGAGCCGTCGCCGATGAGGCGGACGGCGTTGTCCGGGGCCGGGGCGGGGGACGCCTTGCCGCCGGGCGCCTGCCCGGCGCCGGTGCCGCGCTCCGTACCGCAGCCCGCCAGCCCCGCGGCGCAGACCGCTGCGGTGACGACGCCTGCGGTGATCCTCCTGGTGGCGGCCATCTCGGCACACCTCTTCCTTGGCTCGGGGTCTCCGGCTCGCCCGCACTCGTCCGGCCGCGCCGCCGGGGGGAGTTCCGTCCCCGGGACCGCCGGGACCTCCAGGCCCAGCCGCATGCGCCGTCAAGGTCGCACGGCATGGTTCCGGCCAAGCCATGACAAGGCCGCATATAAGCCCACTATTCGCTCGCGCGAGTGAACCGATGACCCATTTACGCCGTTTGCCCCACCTCGCTCTTTACTCTGCATTACGATCCGTTTACTGAGAGTTGAGAGAAGCAGGAGCCGGGCCCCGGCGTCGCCGCCCGCACCGCGACGCCCGCCCAGCGCCGAGGACCCCACCCGCCTCCGTCAACCACTGCCCTCCCGGGGCCGGCCGCACCCGACCCGGCCTCCGGGCACGGGCCCGACGGTCGGCGGGTGACGGTCCGCGGCACCCCGCCGTTCCGCGCCGCCCGGCCCGCACCCCGGGGGTCGCGGGACGGGACCGCCGCCCACGGGTGGGTGTGCGGTCACCATGCGGGCTCTCCGTCAGGCCGGGTCGCCGGACGGCAGCACCAGGGGTCACAGAGGTCGGCCCCGGCCCCCCACCCACGGGGCCGGAGCCTCAGCACCGGGGCGGCACCGCCGCACCCGGCACCACCACAGGACAGAGGCGTACGAGCGAGCGGCCCGAGGGGGCTCCGGGCCCGACCCCGGGCACCTCCCCGGCCGGGCCCGGCCACCGGCGGCGCACATCCGGCGACGGCGCGGCCCGGCAGCGGGCTCACAGGGCAGAAGGCGCGGCCCCCGCAGCGGGGCGGCCACAGCGGTAACCGCCCATGGCGGCAGGCAGACACGACAGCAGAGGCCCACCAGCGAGCGGCAGGGCGACGCGTGACGACACGACAGGAACGAGTGACATGAACGCAGGCGGTATCAGCGACCGATGAGCGACCAGTACGTAGCGGGGGCCGCCCCCTGTCGTCCCGGCGGTCCCCGCCCCGGCCGGGCCCATCCTCCCGACGCGGGGCGGGCGCGGGCGCGGGCCCCCGCTCAGGCGCCGCCCCGGGTCTCACGGCCGCCCGGCGCGCAAGCTCCGGCGCCCGGCACCGACGGCACCCCGGCCCCACTGCCCGCGAGGCCCCACGTCTCACGGCCGGAGCGGACCCGCCCCCCAGCCACCCCCTCCGACGGAGCCGGGGCTCGGCCTCGTGCCGTACGGCCGGGACGGACTCACCCGACAGGACCGGCAGGCCCACCCGGCGGCGCGGCAGCACCACCGGGCGGGCCGGACGGGCCGGACGCGACGCCGTGCGGTTCTGGACCACCGCCCCACCTCACCGGGACGGCGCCCGGCGCCCCGGGCTCACCACCCAGCGGCGCGGATGCGCCCGCAGGGAGCGCAGGCGCGCCCGCAAACGCCTCGGGCGCACCACCCGACGCCGCGGTTGCGCCCCCAGTCGCCGAGGGCGCACCACCCGGCACCGCGGGAACACCGCCCGCCCCTCACCCACCCCCAGCGGCGGCGCCCAGCGCCCCCGCGCGCCCCGGCACGAAATCCGTGCCGGACACGGCACATCCCCACGGAACAACCACGAAAGGACGGTCCATGACCGCCTCCACCTCCACCATCAACCCCCGCGACACGGCGGATCTCTCGCCGCCCTCCCGGGAGCAGGAGCCGCACGGGCCGCCGGGCGGCGGGCGGTTCCGTATCAGCGGTGCCGACCTCTCCGCCTCCATCGCGGTCTTCCTGATCTCTCTGCCGCTCTCCCTGGGGATCGCGCTGGCCACCGGCGCCCCGCTCCAGGCCGGGCTGGTCGCCGCCGCCTGCGGCGGGCTGGTCGCCGGGCGGCTCGGCGGCTCCCCTCTCCAGGTCAGCGGGCCCGCCGCCGGGCTCACCGTGGTCACCGCCGACCTGATCATCCAGTACGGCTGGCGGACCACCTGCGCCATCACCGTGCTCGCCGGGTTCGCCCAGATCGGCCTCGCCGCGCTGCGGGTCGCCCGGTCCGCGCTCGCCGTCAGCCCCGCCATCGTCCACGGGATGCTGGCAGGCATCGGCATCACCATCGCCGTCGCCCAGGTGCACATCGTGCTCGGCGGCACCCCTGACAGCTCGGTCGTCGACAACCTCCGGGCCCTGCCCGCCCAACTCGCCGCGGTGCGGCCCGAGGCCGTCCTGGTCAGCGCGCTCACCCTGGGCCTGCTGCTGACCTGGCCGCGGCTGCCGGGCCGGGGCGCGCGGCTCGCCAAGATCCTGCCCGCGCCCCTGGTCGCGGTCGCCGGAGCCACCGCCGCCGCCCAGCTCTCCGGGATGGCGCTGCCCCGGGTCGACCTGCCGTCGTGGAGCAGCCACGCGCTGGCCGGCTTCCCGACCGGACCGGTGACCGGCCTGATCACCGCAGTCATCGCCGTGACCCTGGTGACCAGCGTCCAGTCGCTGCTCGGCGCGGTCGCCGTGGACAAGCTGGTCAGCGCCCGGCCGGGCGACGACTCCCACATCCCCCGCTCCAACCTGGACCGCGAGCTGGTCGGCCAAGGCGCCGCCAACGTCGTCTCCGGCACCCTCGGCGGCCTGCCCGTCTCCGGCGTCGCCGTCCGCAGCTCGGCCAATGTCGCGGCCGGGGCGGTCAGCCGGGCCTCCACCATGCTGCACGGCCTGTGGGTGATCGTGGCGGCGCTGCTGCTCGTCCCCGTGCTGGACCTGATCCCGCTGGCGGCGCTCGCCTCGCTGGTGGCGGCGGTCGGCGTGCAGATGGTGAGCCTGAACCACATCCGGACCGTGACCCGGCACCGCGAGATCGCCGTCTACGTGGTGACGACGCTCGGCGTGGTCCTCTTCGGCGTCCTGGAGGGCGTCGCCCTCGGCATCGCCGTCGCCGTCGCCGTCGCGCTGCACCGGCTGACCCGGACCCGTATCACCCACCGCGAGTGGGACGGCGGCCACCACATCCGGGTGCGCGGCCAGTTGACCTTCCTCGCGGTGCCCCGGCTCAGCCGCGCCCTGCACCAGGTGGAGCGCGGCAGCCGGGTCGTCGTGGAGCTCGACGGCTCCTTCATGGACCACGCCGCCTACGAGGCGCTCCAGGACTGGCAGACCACCCACACCACCCAGGGCGGCGAGGTCGAGGTGACCGGCCGCGCGGGCACGCGGATCGCCGAACCCACCGCCACCGCCCACACCTGCTGCCGCCCGTGGACCCCGTGGCGCAACCACCACTGCGGCGACCATCCTGCGTCGCTCCTGCCCGGAGGCGACGCCCGGCCGGCCCCGGTCCGCGTCCACGAACTGGCCGACGGCCTCGGCGCCTTCCAGCGGGACACCGCACCCCACGTGCGGGGCGAGCTGGCGAGGCTGGCCCGCGAGGGGCAGCGACCCGCCCAGCTCTTCCTGACCTGCTCCGACTCCCGGCTGGTCACCAGCATGATCACCGCCAGCGGGCCCGGTGATCTCTTCACCGTCCGCAACGTCGGGAACCTGGTCCCGGTCCCGGGCACCGAGTCGGCGGACGACTCGGTGGCGGCGGCCATCGAGTACGCGGTCGACGTGCTGAAGGTCCGCTCGATCACCGTCTGCGGCCACTCCGGCTGCGGTGCGATGCAGGCCCTGCTCAACGCCCCGCCCCCCACCGGAGGCGAGGCCGTCACCCCGCTCGGCCGGTGGCTGCGGCACGGGTTGCCCAGCCTGGAGCGGCTGGGCGCCGAGGGCAGCTCCTGGGCCACGCTGAAGGGGCGGCCCCCCGCCGACGCCGTGGAGCGGCTCTGCCTGGTCAACGTCGTCCAGCAGCTGGAGCACCTGCGGGCGCACGAGGCGGTGGCCCGCCGGCTGGCCGAGGGCACGCTCCAGCTCCAGGGCATGTACTTCCACGTCGGGGAGGCGCAGGCCTATCTGCTCACCCCCGCACTGGACCTGTTCGACCGGGTGGTGGCGTCACCGGCGCCGGGTGCCTCGCACGGGGAACCCGCCGCCGACGCTCCCTCGTCCGGGGCAGCCGCCGCCGGGCCCGCGCCCGGGAGGATCACGGAGGAGGCGACCAGGGCCGCACGCTGAGCCGGTGGGCCGGGGCCGCCCGGGTGAACACGGGCGGCCCACCCGCTCCGCCGGAGCGTTTTCCCAGGGCGTCGCGGGTGAGCGGCCGGGGCCGGGGGTACGCGTCGGGCACCGTTCGGCAGGGCCGGGCGTCCCGGCCGGGCGGGCGTACCGCCCAGGTCAGGGGCCCGGCCCGGTTGAACCCGAAGCGGCCCGCGCCCGTGTCAGGGGGTACCCCCCGCGCGGGCTGGGGGCCGTACCCGTACCGCACGTCCACCACGCACACAGGTCTAAACCAATTCGCCTACACCCCTTGTCACCTGGGGCTGCGGATGATGAGCTGTGGCCTGGGACACAACGGACACCCTGGGAAAGGGAGATGTCGTGAGCAACGAAAGCCTGGCCAACCTTCTTCGCGAGGAGCGGAGGTTCGCACCCCCCGCCGAACTGGCGGCCCAAGCGAACGTCACCGCGGAGGCGTACGAACAGGCCAAGGCTGACCGGCTCGGCTTCTGGGCCGAGCAGGCCCGCCGCCTGACCTGGGAGACCGAGCCGACCGAGACGCTTGACTGGTCGAACCCGCCGTTCGCCAAGTGGTTCGCCGACGGCAAGCTGAACGTCGCGTACAACTGCGTGGACCGCCACGTCGAGGCGGGCAACGGCGACCGCGTCGCCATCCACTTCGAGGGCGAGCCGGGCGACAGCCGGGCCATCACCTACGCGGAGCTGAAGGACGAGGTCTCCCGCGCGGCCAACGCCCTGACCGAACTGGGCGTGCAGCAGGGCGACCGGGTCGCGGTCTACCTGCCGATGATCCCCGAGGCGGTCGTCGCGATGCTGGCCTGCGCCAGGATCGGCGCCGCCCACTCCGTGGTCTTCGGCGGGTTCTCGGCCGACGCCATCGCCGCGCGGATCGCCGACGCCGACGCCAAGGTCGTCATCACCGCCGACGGCGGCTACCGCCGGGGCAAGCCCTCCGCGCTGAAGCCCGCCGTGGACGACGCGGTGAGCCGCTTCGACTCCGTCGCGCACGTCCTCGTGGTGCGCCGCACCGGGCAGGACGTCGCCTGGACCGAGGGCCGCGACCAGTGGTGGCACGAGGTGACGGGCCGGCAGTCCGCCGAGCACACCCCGCAGGCGTTCGACGCCGAGCAGCCGCTCTTCATCCTCTACACCTCGGGGACGACGGGGAAGCCCAAGGGCATCCTGCACACCTCCGGCGGTTACCTGACCCAGGCGGCCTACACCCACCACGCCGTCTTCGACCTCAAGCCGGAGACCGACGTCTACTGGTGCACCGCCGACATCGGGTGGGTCACCGGCCACTCGTACATCACCTACGGTCCGCTGGCCAACGGCGCCACCCAGGTCATGTACGAGGGCACCCCGGACACCCCGCACCAGGGCCGGTTCTGGGAGATCGTCCAGAAGTACGGCGTGACGCTGCTGTACACGGCGCCCACCGCGATCCGGACGTTCATGAAGTGGGGCGACGACATCCCCGCCAAGTACGACCTCTCCAGCCTGCGGGTGCTCGGCTCGGTCGGTGAGCCGATCAACCCCGAGGCGTGGATGTGGTACCGCAAGAACATCGGCGGCGACCGCTGCCCGATCGTCGACACGTGGTGGCAGACCGAGACCGGCGCCATGATGATCGCGCCGCTGCCCGGCGTCACCGAGACCAAGCCCGGCTCCGCGCAGGTCCCGCTGCCCGGCATCGCCGCGACCGTCGTGGACGACGAGGCGAACGAGGTACCGGACGGTGGCGGCGGCTACCTGGTGCTCACCGAGCCGTGGCCGTCGATGCTCCGCACCATCTGGGGCGACGACCAGCGCTTCCTCGACACCTACTGGTCGCGCTTCCCCGAGCAGTACTTCGCCGGGGACGGCGCCAAGAAGGACGACGACGGCGACATCTGGCTGCTCGGCCGGGTGGACGACGTGATGCTCGTCTCCGGGCACAACATCTCGACCACCGAGGTCGAGTCCGCGCTGGTCTCGCACCCCAAGGTCGCCGAGGCGGCCGTCGTCGGCGCCGCCGACGAGACCACCGGCCAGGCCATCGTCGCCTTCGTCATCCTGCGCGGCACCGCCTCCGAGGACGACGCGCTCGTCGGCGAGCTGCGCAACCACGTCGGCTCCGCGCTCGGCCCGATCGCCAAGCCCAAGCGCATCCTGCCGGTGGCGGAGCTGCCGAAGACCCGCTCCGGCAAGATCATGCGGCGCCTGCTCCGCGACGTCGCGGAGAACCGCGAGCTGGGCGACGTCACCACGCTGACCGACTCCTCCGTGATGGACCTCATCCAGACGAAGCTTCCGAGCGCCTCGTCCGACGACTGAGCCCCACCCGCGCGGACGGGCCCGTCCCGCCCGCGCCCGCGTACGCACGCCGGGGCCCGGCAGCGCATCCCCGCGCCGCCGGGCCCCGGCGCGTACCGGCGGGGCCTCCCGGGCGCTCCCCGCGCTCCGTTGGCCGAAGCCGCCCCCGCCCCTCACCCGGTAGGGTGACGGAACGGCTCCCCCTGGCTCGCGCCCCGGGAGCTGGGACAACCGCAGAGGGGACGCCGGGAAGTCTGGTCGGCACGGCATCGCGACGATGCCACCGCAGCCGTACCCGGACTCCGACGAAGGGCCCCTCCCCATGCCCGGCACCACCCCTGCCGCCTTCACGCGCCCCCCGCTGCGCGAACGCCTGCGCCTCGCCGACGCCCTGCGGACCGAGACGGTCGGCGGGATACTGCTGCTCCTCGCCGCCGTCGCCGCCCTGATCTGGGCCAACACCGCCTCCGGCAGCTACGCGGCGGTCCGCGACTTCCACCTCGGCCCCGCCGTCCTCGGACTCGACCTGTCGATCGGGCACTGGGCGGCCGACGGCCTGCTCGCCGTCTTCTTCTTCGTCGCGGGCGTCGAGCTCAAGCGTGAGCTGGTCGCGGGCGAGCTCCGCGACCCGCGCCGCGCCCTGCTCCCCGTCGTCGCGGCGGTCTGCGGCATGGTGGCACCGGCCCTGGTCTACGTCGTCGTCAACGTGGCGGGCGGCGGCGCGCTCACCGGCTGGGCGGTCCCCACCGCCACCGACATCGCCTTCGCGCTGGCCGTCCTCGCCGTCCTCGGCACGTCGCTGCCCTCGGCGCTCCGCGCCTTCCTGCTGACCCTGGCCGTGGTCGACGACCTCCTCGCCATTCTGATCATCGCCGTCTTCTTCACCAGCGACCTGAACTTCCTGGCCCTCGGCGGCGCCGTGGTCGGCCTCGCCCTCTTCTGGTTCCTCCTGCGCACCGGCGTACGCGGCTGGTACGTGTACGTGCCCCTCGCCGTCACCGTCTGGGCGCTGATGTACAACAGCGGCATCCACGCCACCATCGCCGGTGTCGCCATGGGCCTGATGCTCCGCTGCACCACCCGCGAGGGCGAGGAGCACTCCCCCGGCGAGCGCGTCGAACACCTCGTACGGCCGGTCTCGGCAGGTTTCGCGGTCCCGCTGTTCGCTCTCTTCGCGGCGGGCGTCTCGGTCTCCGGCGGTGCCTTGACCGACATCTTCACCCGGCCGGAAACGCTCGGGGTCGTTCTCGGTCTGGTCGTCGGCAAGACCGTGGGCATCTTCGGCGGTACCTGGCTGACCACCCGCTTCACCCGCGCCTCCCTCAGCGACGACCTGGCGTGGCCGGACGTCTTCGCCGTCGCCTCACTGGCCGGTATCGGCTTCACCGTCTCCCTGCTCATCGGCGAGCTGGCCTTCAGCGACGACCCGGTGCTGGCGGACGAGATCAAGGCGTCCGTCCTGGTCGGTTCGCTCACCGCGACGCTGCTCGCGACGGTGCTGCTGAGGCTGCGGAACGCCAAGTACCGGAAGCTGTGGGAGACCGAGGAGCGCGACGAGGACCGCAACGCGATCCCCGACATAGACGAGCAGGACGACCCGGCCCACCACCGCCGTCTCGCCGAACGCCACGCCCGGCTGGCCGCCGAGCACCGGGCGCGCGCCGACGCGCTGGAGGCCGACGACACGCCGACGCCGCCGGCCGGCACCTGACGCCCCGCCACCCCCGGGCAGGCCCGCCCGGGCGCCGGTCGGGCACCGGCCGCGGCGGGTTCCCCCGGCCGGACAGGCATGTTCCGCCTTCCGGCGGGGATGCGCCGATGCGGAGGACGGGGCGTACGCCGGTGGTGTGCGGCCCGGACTTCCGGCACCGCGAGGAAGCGCTGGACGCCGCCGTCCGGCATGATCTGACGGAGCAGTAACCACAGAGAACCGGACGCGCGGGCCGAGGCCCGGAGCCACCGCCACGCGGCCGGGCCGGAGCGGAAGACGCCGGAGCAGACGTCGGACGAGATGCCGGTGGGGACACCGGGAGAGAAGAGGGAGATCGCGATGAGCGCACCCGTAGGCGCAGACCGCAGCATCGGCCAGTTGGTGGCCTCGGCCACCGCCGAGCTGTCCGCGCTGGTGCACGACGAGATCGCGCTGGCGAAGACGCAGCTCAAGCAGGACGTGACGCGGGGCCTGATCGGCAGCGCGGTCGGCATCGCCGCGGCCACGGTGCTGATCTTCTCCCTGCCGATGCTGAGCTTCGCGCTCGCCTACGGTTTCCGCACCTGGACCGGCCTGAACATGGCGATCTGCTTCCTGCTGTCCTTCGCCGTCAACGTGCTGGTCGCGGCGCTGCTCGCCGTGATCGCGCTGGTCTTCGTGAAGAAGGCGAAGAAGGGCCAGGGTCCGCAGAAGACCGTGGCCTCGGCCAAGCAGACGGCCGCCGTCCTCCAGAACGCCAAGCCGCACCCCCGCCCGGAACCGGTCGACGCCCTGCCCACCGTCTCGGGCCGCCCCTACCCGGCCGCGGCCGTCGAGGCCGGCGGGGCCCACCTCGACCGTGGCGGTGAGGGAGGCGCGGCTGTGGCACGCTCGTCCTCATGACGGACCCTGCCACCCATCCGGCCCAACCCGCGACGATCGTCCGCCCCGACGGCCCCTGGACCCACCGGGACGTGGCCGCCAACGGGGCGCGCTTCCACATCGCCGAGGCCGGTGAGGGGCCGCTCGTCCTGCTGCTGCACGGCTTCCCGCAGTTCTGGTGGAGCTGGCGCCATCAGCTCACGGCGCTCGCCGACGCCGGGTACCGGGCCGTCGCGATGGACCTGCGCGGCGTGGGCGGCAGCGACCGCACCCCGCGCGGCTACGACCCGGCCAACCTCGCCCTCGACGTCACCGGCGTCATCCGCTCCCTCGGCGAGCCGGACGCCGCCCTGGTCGGTCACGATCTCGGCGGGTACCTGGCCTGGACCGCCGCCGTGATGCGCCCCAAGCTGGTGCGGCGGCTGGTGGTCTCCTCGATGCCGCATCCGCGCCGCTGGCGCTCCGCGATGCTGACCGACCTGCGGCAGACCAGGGCCGGGTCGTACATCTGGGGGTTCCAGCGGCCCTGGGTTCCGGAACGTCAGCTCGTGGCGGACGACGCCGCGTTGACCGGGCGGCTGATCCGCGAGTGGTCGGGGCCGAGGCTCCCCGACGACGAGGCGGTCGACACCTACCGGCAGGCGATCCGCATCCCGTCCACGGCGCACTGCTCGATCGAGCCGTACCGCTGGATGGTGCGGTCGATGGCGCGGCCCGACGGCGCCCAGTTCAACCGCCGCATGAAGATGCCCGTACGCGTTCCCACGCTGCACCTGCACGGCGCGCTCGACCCGGTGATGCGCACCCGCAGCGCCGCGGGTTCCGGGGAGTACGTGGAGGCGCCGTACCGCTGGCGGCTCTTCGAGGGGCTCGGCCACTTCCCGCACGAGGAGGACCCGGAGGCCTTCTCGCACGAGCTGATCGACTGGCTCAAGGACCCCGAACCGGACCGCTGACCGCCGGGACGCCCCTGGGTACGCCGTCCGTCCGCCGGGCGGGCAAGTCCCCTGGCCGCCCCGCACCCTGGCGCACGCCGGGCCGCCCGTGCGCCCTCCGCACAGCCGTTCGCTCCGGCGCGACTTGCCGCGCGCATACGCCAATTGGGCGCCCCGGCCGCGGTTACCGACCATGGGGCGCGGGCACACGTCGGGGTATGGGCTGGACGCACGACTACAACGACGTAGCACGCAACCGCCGCCTGGCCGCAGCGCCGGGCACGCGCCGCCGGGGTGATCTCCGGGACCGGGGGCTCGAACCCGACTCCCGGGAGATCGGCATTCCCCGCATCCTCCGCCGCCGCGCCCGCTGGGTCTCGGCGCGGCTGCGGCACACGCGCGACTGAGCCCGACTCCGTGGCCTGACCGCCTCTTCCAGGCGCCTGCCCACGGTCCTCGGTCCCCACACACCGGCATGCCCCTGCGACCCGACACCCGCGCCCCACCGAGCCCGCCCCCGACACAGGGCGGGCTTGCTCATGGGGGCGCCACGCCCCACTCCCGGGCGCCGGGCGGGCGCTACATCGCGCAGGCGTCGCTGGAGACGGGCTGGGTCGCCCGGCGGCCCTCGCGGACGTCCTCGCGGACCTCGTCGGCGGTGAGGGCGTATCCCGTGTCGGGGTCATCCAGGGACTTGGCGAAGATGACCCCGTACACCTCGCCCTTGGGGGTGAGGAGCGGGCCGCCGGAGTTGCCCTGGCGGACGGTGGCGTAGAGGGAGAAGACGTCGCGGCTGACGGTGCCGCGGCGGTAGATGTCGGGGCCATCGGCGGTGATGCGGCCGCGGACGCGGGCCGCGCGGACGTCGTACCCGCCGTTCTCCGGGAAGCCCGCGACGATGGCGCTGTCGCCGCGTTCGGCGTCCTTGGAGGCGAAGTTGAGGGCGGGGGCGTCCAGCTCGGGGACGTCCAGGACGGCGACGTCCTTCTCCCAGTCGTAGAGGACCACGGTGGCGTCGTAGCGGCGGCCCTCGCCGCCGATCTGGACGGTCGGCTCGTCGACGCCGCCGACGACGTGGGCGTTGGTCATGACGCGGCGGTCGTCGAAGACGAAGCCGGTGCCCTCCAGGACCTTGCTGCAGCTCTGCGCGGTGCCGACCACCTTGACGATGGAGCGCTTCGCCTTCTGCGCGACGGAGCCGGCGGCGAGGCCGGTGTCGGGCGGCTGGACCTCGGTGATCGGCTCGTTGGCGAACGGGCTGAAGACCTGCGGGAAGCCGTTCTGCGCGAGGACCGAGCGGAAGTCGGCGAACCAGGTGCCGGCCTGCTCGGGCAGCGCCCGGTCGACACCCTGGAGCACCTTGGAGCCGCGCACCTCCTTGCCGACGGTCGGCAGGGTCGTCCCGGCGAGGAGTCCGCCGATCAGCCAGGCGACGAGGAGCATCGCGGCGACGTTGACCACGGCGCCGCCGGTGGCGTCGAGGGCGCGGGCCGGGGACCAGGTGATGTGGCGGCGGAGCCTGTTGCCCAGGTGGGTGGTGAGGGCCTGGCCGACGGAGGCGCAGACGATGACGATGACCACCGCGACGACGGCGACGACCGTGGTGACCTCGGCCTCGTCGGTGACGGCGTCCCAGAGCGCGGGCAGCAGCAGGACGGCGGCCAGTCCGCCGCCGAGGAAGCCGATCACCGACAGGATGCCGATGACGAATCCTTGGCGGTATCCGACCACCGCGAACCACACGGCGGCGATCAGCAGCAGGATGTCCAGCACGTTCACCGAATCTGCCCTCTCCTCTGTCGTGCCTGGGCACCTGGTCGTTGCCTGGAAGCTGCTGTCCGGTCCGCACCGGATCACGCCATCGCGTCCCGTGGGCTCGGTCACAGGGCGGCGGTCACGGCACGAGCGCGCGGCCCCCGTCGCCACGGCGTCCGGCGCCCGCCGGAGCGGGCCGCCCCGGGCGTCGCGGACACCCCGCAGCACCAGGGGGCCGAGCCACAACCGCACGCGGCCGACCGGAACCCGCCAGGGCCCTCCGGCGACCGCACACCCCCGTCACCTTGTCATGCGTGCCGGTCGAGCGTGACCTGCTTTGTACGGTCCCAGGGCTGCTCCCAGCCCGCGTAGTGCAGGATGCGGTCGATCACGCCGGCGGTGAATCCCCAGACCAGGGCCGATTCGACCAGGAAGGCCGGTCCGGCGTGGCCCAGCGGGTGGATGGCGGTGGCGCGGTTGGCCGGGTCCGTGAGATCGGCCACCGGGACGGTGAAGACGCGGGCGGTCTCGCCCGGGTCGACGGCCCGGACGGGGGTCGGTTCCCGCCACCAGGCGACCACCGGGGTCACCACGAATCCGCTCACCGGGATGTACAGCTTCGGCAGCACCCCGAACGGCTGGACGCCGAGCGGGTCGAGGCCGGTCTCCTCCTCGGCCTCCCGCAGGGCGGCCCGCAGCGGACCCGTGGTCAGCGGGTCGCCGTCCTCCGGGTCGAGCGAACCGCCGGGGAAGGAGGGCTGACCGGCGTGGGAGCGGAGTTTGGCGGCGCGCTCTATCAGCAGCAGCTCGGGCCCGCGCGGGCCCTCGCCGAAGAGGACCAGGACCGCCGACTGCCGGCCCGCGCCGCTCTCGGGCGGGAGATAGCTGCTGAGCTGGCGCGGGCGCACCGTGTCCACGACGTGCGCCACCGGACGCAGCCACTCGGGCAGCCCCTCGTCGCTCACCGTCACGCGGCCCTCGCGCTCCTCCTCGCGGACGCCGCTGTGGACGCCCTGGTCGATTCCGCCGGTCTGGGTCATCGGCACCCCCGTCTCTGTGTGCACAACGCGGCGGGCACCGCGGATCGTTCCAACCGGCCGCCGGGCACCCGGCCCGCCGGCGCGTACGGGCCTGGCGCGGCCCGCCCCGCCCTCCACCGCGGGCGTAACCCCCTCATCGCGCCCCCAGCTCGGGCGCGGGCAGGCCCGGATAGTCCGGCGGGGGCCTCAGGCGCTGGCCGGGGAAGCCGCCCTTCTCGTACTTCAGCAGCTTCCTGGCCTTCTCGGGGTCGGTCTCGCCCTCGCCGTACGACGGGCAGAGCGGGGCGATCGGGCAGGCGCCGCAGGCGGGTTTGCGGGAGTGGCAGATGCGGCGGCCGTGGAAGATGACGCGGTGCGAGAGCATCGTCCAGTCCTTCTTCGGGAAGATCGCCGCCACCTCCGCCTCGACCTTCTCGGGATCGGTCTGCTCGGTCCACTTCCAGCGGCGCACCAGCCGCCCGAAGTGGGTGTCGACGGTCAGGCCCGGCACGCCGAAGGCGTTGCCCAGCACGACGAAGGCGGTCTTGCGGCCGACGCCGGGCAGCGAGACCAGGTCGTCCAGCTTCCCCGGCACCTCGCCGTCGAAGCGGTCCCGCAGGGCGGCCGAGAGGCCCAGCAGCGAGCGGGCCTTGGCGCGGAAGAAGCCGGTGGGCCGGATGGTCTCCTCCAGCTCCTCGGGCACCGCGGCGGCCAGGTCCTCGGGCGTCGGGTACTTGGCGAAGAGCGCGGGCGTCGTCTGATTGACCCTCAGGTCGGTGGTCTGCGCGGAGAGCACCGTCGCCACCAGGAGCTGGAAGGGATTCTCGAAGTCGAGCTCCGGGTGGGCGTACGGATAGACCTCGGCCAGCTCGCGGTTGATCCGGCGGGCTCTGCGGACCATAGCGAGGCGCGACTCGTGCCAGGGCTTGCCGAGGGCGGCTCCCTGGACGGAACCCGACGCCCCGCCCCTCTTCGCCGCGGCGGGGGACGCGGCGGGCTCCCGCACGACGGGCGGCTTCCCGGCGTCGTCCGGCTTCTTCGCGGCGGGCTCACGCCCCGTGCTCTTGGCCATGGACCGAAGGCTACGCCGGACCGCCGACGCCCGGCGGGAACCCCACAAGAGCCCCTCACCCGGCCGCCCACCGCCACCTGCGCCGTCACGCCGCGCCGCCCGCCCCCCTTTACACCCGTACGTGCGTACGAGATGACGGTGCGTGTACGCGGCCGGAGCGCGGGTAGGCCGTCCGGGCGGCGGTCGGGACGCCGCCGGTGCGGCGTACGCGTTGCGCTGTTCGGTGACGCGCGTCCGCCTATCGGACGCACCGGCGGGAGGTGGCCATTTTGCCGTTCCTTTTCCTTCGGCCACCCCCGCCGAGACGCGTTCGCCCACAGCGCAACGCCCGGCCGTGACCCACCCGCCGAACCGCCGTGGCCTGCGCTCTCGCCGCTTCCCGCAAGGGCTGCGGGCCCTGTCCGTCCGTCACCCGGACAGCCGATCCTGGGCCCTGAGACCCCCCGATCGGGCCCCTGCCGTACGGAACGGCACACCCGTCCGGCATCCTTGTGATTGATCGCACTGTTTGACCCGTCCGGCAAAATGGGGACCACGGTTCCCTGAGCAGGTCGACATAGGAGAGAACTCGTGGACGATGTTCTGCGGCGCGCGCCGCTCTTCGCGGCGCTCGACGACGAGCAGGCCGCGGAGCTCCGCGCCTCCATGAGCGAGGCGACCCTCGCCCGTGGCGACGCGCTGTTCCACGAAGGCGACCCCGGCGACCGCCTGTACGTGGTCACCGAGGGCAAGGTGAAGCTCCACCGCACATCCCCCGACGGCCGGGAGAACATGCTGGCCGTGCTCGGCCCCGGCGAGCTGATCGGTGAGCTGTCGCTCTTCGACCCCGGCCCCCGCACGGCCACCGCCAGCGCCCTGACCGAGGTCAAGCTCCTCGGCCTCGGCCACGGCGACCTCCAGCCGTGGCTCAACGCCCGGCCCGAGGTGGCCTCCGCCCTGCTGCGCGCCGTCGCCCGGCGCCTGCGCAGGACCAACGACCAGATGTCCGACCTGGTCTTCTCCGACGTGCCCGGCCGCGTGGCCCGGGCCCTCCTGGACCTCTCCCGGCGCTTCGGGGTGCAGTCCGAGGAAGGCATCCACGTCGTGCACGACCTGACCCAGGAGGAGCTGGCCCAGCTCGTCGGCGCCTCCCGCGAGACGGTCAACAAGGCCCTGGCGGACTTCGCCGGCCGCGGCTGGCTTCGGCTGGAGGCCCGCGCGGTCATCCTGCTCGACGTCGAGCGCCTGGCGAAGCGCTCGCGCTGACCCACCCGAGGGCCGGGCGGGCCGTACCGGCACACCCGGCGCACGGCCCGCCCGGCCCTTCGGCATGCCCCCGCCCGGCTTCGCGCGGGCGGCCCCTCATCCCCCCAGCAGATACTCCAGCTGCGCCCGTACCGACAGCTCCGCCGCCGGCCAGAGGGTGCGGTCCACGCCCGCGTAGACCAGCGCGACCACCTCGCCCGGCTCCGTGACGCCGGCCTCGACGGCCGCCCTGACCTGGTCGAGGCGGGCCGCGCGGTGGCTGAGGTAGAACTCCAGGGCGCCCTGGGCGTCGTCGAGGACCGGGCCGTGACCGGGCAGGACGGTGCTGACGCCGTCGTCGGTGGTCAGGGAGTGCAGCCGCCTCAGCGAGTCGAGGTACTCGCCGAGCCGCCCGTCGGGGTGGGAGACCATCGTGGTCCCCCGCCCGAGGACGGTGTCCCCGGTCAGCACCGCCCGGTCGGCGGGCAGGTGGAAGCTGAGCGAGTCGGCGGTGTGCCCGGGCGTCGGGACGACGCGCAGCTCCAGTCCGCCGGTGGTGACGACGTCCCCCGCGCCGAGCCCCTCGTCGCCCAGCCGCAGCGCCGGGTCGAGCGCGCGGACCTCGCTCCCCGTCAGCTCGGCGAAGCGGGCCGCGCCCTCCGCGTGGTCGGCGTGGCCGTGGGTGAGCAGGGTCAGGGCGATCCGCCGCCCGGCCGCCTCGGCGGTGGCGACGACCGCCTTCAGGTGGCCCTCGTCGAGCGGGCCCGGATCGATGACGACGGCGAGGTCGGAGTCGGGCTCCGCGACGAGCCAGGTGTTGGTGCCGTCCAGCGTCATCGCGGACGGGTTGGGCGCGAGGACGTTGACGGCGCGGGCCGTCGCCGGTCCCGCGACGGCGCCCCTGGGCTGCCCGGGCAGTGCGGCCGCGTCGGTCATGACTGCTGCCCCTCAAGCGGTATGCGCGGCCCCGCCGGCACGTGCTTGGTGAACTCCTCGTGCCCCGGCCAGGTCAGCACGACCTCCTCGCCGCGCAGCTCCGCCTCGGCCACCACCGGGGTGAGGTCCTGGCCGGCGGCGCCCGCGAGCGCCTCGGCGGCGCTCGTGTACGGCAGGAGCGCGCGCAGGGTCGCGATGGTGGGCGGCATCATCAGCAGCTCGCCCCGGTCGTAGCGGGCGGCGGCGTCGGCGGGCCGGGCCCATTCGGTGCGGTCGGCCTCGCCGGAGGTCTCGACGGTGACCTGGCCCGCGGGCAGGGCGGCGGCGAAGAACCAGGTGTCGTAGCGGCGGGGCTCGAACTCCGGGGTGATCCAGCGCGCCCAGGCGGCGAGCAGGTCGGAGCGGAGGACCAGGCCGCGCCGGTCGAGGAAGTCGGCGAAGGAGAGCTCGTGGGCGACGAGCGCGGCCCGGTCGGCCTCCCACTCCTCGCCCGTGGTGTCGGCGACGACGCGGTCGGGCCCGTCCCCGGCCAGCAGCACCCCGGCCTCCTCGAAGGTCTCCCGCACGGCCGCGCAGACGATCGCCTGCGCCTCGGCCGCGCTCACCCCGAGCCGTTGGCCCCAGCTCTCCAGCGAGGGCCCGGCCCACCGGACGGGCCGGTCGTCGCGCGGGTCGACCCCGCCCCCCGGGTAGGCGTACGCGCCCCCGGCGAAGGCCATCGAGGCGCGGCGCCGCAGCATGTGCACGCGCACTCCGCAGCCGTCGGGCTCGTCGCGCAGCAGCATGACCGTGGCGGCCCGCCGCGGGGTCGCCGGGGTGAGTTCGCCGCTGGTGAGGGCCCTGATGCGGGCGGGCCACTCGGGCGGGTACCACTGACCGTTCGCCATGGCCGGAGGCTATCCGGTGCGGCCGGAATCTTCGAGAGCCCACCGCCCGGCGCGCACGCGTCCGCGCCCGCCCGGCGCGCGGCTCCCGCGGCCCGCCCCGACATGCGGAACGCACCGCTCCCCTGGAGGGAACGGCGCGTTCACCGCGTACGCGAGGCTCTGGGCCCGTACGCGTAAGAAAGGGGGCGGGAGGGTCAGGCCGCCGTCAGCTCCACCTGGATCTCCACCTCGACCGGGGCGTCCAGCGGCAGGACGGCCACGCCGACGGCGCTGCGGGCGTGGACGCCCTTGTCGCCGAGGACCTCGCCGAGGAGCTCGCTGGCGCCGTTGACCACGGCGGGCTGGCCGGTGAAGTCCTGGGCCGAGGCGACGAACCCGGTGACCTTGACGACCCGGGCGATCCGGTCGAGGTCACCGGCGACCGACTTCACGGCGGCCAGGGCGTTCAGCGCGCAGACGCGGGCCAGGCCCTTGGCGTCCTCGGGGGTGACCTCGCCACCGACCTTGCCGGTCAGCGGCAGGGCGCCGTCCACCATCGGCAGCTGGCCGGAGGTGTACACGTACACCCCGGAGGTCACCGCGGGCTGGTACGAGGCGAGCGGCGGCACCACGTCGGGCAGGGTCAGCCCCAGCTCCGCGAGGCGCGTCTCGACCGCGCTCACGCCTGCTTCTCGCGCTTGAGGTAGGCGACGAGCTGTTCGGGGTTGGGACCGGGCACGACCTGCACCAGCTCCCAGCCGTCCTCGCCCCAGGTGTCGAGGATCTGCTTGGTCGCGTGCACGAGGAGCGGCACCGTCGCGTACTCGAATTTCGTCATACGGCGACTGTAACGGCTCACGGGACCCACCCCGCGCGGCGGTCTCATGCGTACCGCGGCGGCCCAGTGGTTAGGCTCGAAGGCGTGAGCAGGCTCCAGGTCGTCAGCGGCAAGGGCGGGACCGGTAAGACGACGGTCGCCGCCGCACTCGCGCTCGCCCTCGCCTCGCAGGGCCGGCGCACCCTGCTGGTGGAGGTCGAGGGTCGGCAGGGCATCGCCCAGGTCTTCGAGACCGAGCCGCTGCCCTACGAGGAGCGGAAGATCGCGGCCGCGCCCGGCGGCGGCGAGGTGTACGCGCTGGCGATCGACCCGGAGCTGGCCCTCCTCGACTACCTCCAGATGTTCTACAAGCTGGGCGGCGCGGGCCGGGCCCTGAAGAAGCTCGGCGCCATCGACTTCGCCACCACCATCGCCCCCGGCGTGCGCGACGTCCTGCTCACCGGCAAGGCGTGCGAGGCCGTCCGCCGCAAGGACAAGACCGGCCGGTACGCCTACGACCACGTGGTCATGGACGCCCCGCCCACCGGCCGCATCACCCGCTTCCTCAACGTCAACGACGAGGTCGCCGGGCTCGCCAAGGTCGGCCCGATACACCATCAGGCGCAGGCGGTCATGGGCGTCCTGAAGTCGGAGCAGACCGAGGTCCACCTGGTCACGCTGCTGGAGGAGATGCCGGTCCAGGAGACCGTCGACGGCATCGCCGAGCTGCGCGGGGCCGGACTGCCCGTCGGCCGCGTCGCGGTCAACATGGTCCGTCCCGCCCCCCTCGGCGACGCCGCCCTGCGCACCGCCCTGGACGATCCGCCGCACACCGCCGTCGCCAAGGCCCTCTCCGCCGCGGGCCTCGGCGGCGCCCGCCGCGGCGGCAAGGCCGAACGCCTGGTCGCCCCGCTGCTGGAGCAGGCCGGCGAGTACGCCGAACGGCACACCCTGGAGCGCACCCAGCGCTCCGTCCTGGCCGGCCTCGGCCTCCCCCTGCACGAACTCCCGCTGCTCACCGAGGGCATGGACCTGGCCGGCGTCTACGAACTCTCGGCGCTCCTGCGCGCGCAGGGCGTCGGGGCCAAGGCGTGACCCGGTGAGCTGCCCGCGAACCTTGAGCGAGGAGGACCCCAGGTGAGTCTGGAACCGGCGAATCCGCTCGCCGTCGATCCACTGCTGGACGACCCGGAGACGCGGATCGTGGTCTGCTGCGGGTCGGGCGGTGTCGGCAAGACGACGACCGCCGCCGCCCTCGGCCTGCGCGCCGCCGAGCGCGGACGGCGGGTCGTGGTGCTCACCATCGACCCGGCCCGCCGCCTCGCCCAGTCCATGGGCATCGACTCCCTGGACAACGTCCCGCGCCAGGTCCCCGGCATCGAGGGCAAGGGCGAGCTGCACGCGATGATGCTGGACATGAAGCGGACCTTCGACGAGATCGTCGAGGCGCACGCCGACCCGGAGCGGGCCCGGGCGATCCTGGAGAACCCCTTCTACCAGTCGCTGTCGGCCGGGTTCGCCGGGACGCAGGAGTACATGGCGATGGAGAAGCTCGGCCAGCTCAGCGCTACCGACGCGTGGGACCTGATCGTCGTCGACACCCCGCCCTCGCGCTCCGCGCTGGACTTCCTGGACGCTCCGAAGCGGCTCGGCTCGTTCCTCGACGGCAAGCTCATCCGGCTGCTGATGGCGCCCGCCAAGGTCGGTGGCCGGGCCGGGATGAAGTTCCTCAACGTCGGCATGTCGATGATGACCGGCGTCCTCGGCAAGGTTCTCGGCGGCCAGTTCCTGCGGGACGTGCAGACCTTCGTCGCCGCCATGGACTCCCTGTTCGGCGGCTTCCGCACCCGTGCCGACGCCACCTTCCAGCTCCTCCAGGCGCCGGGTACGGCCTTCCTGGTGGTCGCCGCGCCGGAACGGGACGCCCTGCGCGAGGCCGCGTACTTCGTGGAGCGCCTCGGCGCCGAGAGGATGCCGCTGGCCGGGCTGGTCCTCAACCGCGTGCACTCCAGCGGCGCCGTCCAGCTCTCCGCCGAGCAGGCGCTGGCGGCCGCGGAAAATCTTGACGGCGCCGGCATTGTGGATCAGCCGCCCGGGAAAGCTGGACTCGTCGGTAACTCCGCCGCGCGGCCCACCGCGGCCGAGGCCGCCACCGACCGCGCCGCCTCCCCCGGCCCCGGCTCCCCCGCCGACCAGGACGACGCGCGCGCGGAAGCGGCGGCCGGAGCGGCCGACGAGCGGATGGGTGACACACCGGAGGCACGAGGAGGCGAGAAGGGCACAGTCGAGGAAGGACCGGTTCCGGTCGAGGAGTTGACGGCGGGGCTGCTGCGCCTGCACGCCGAGCGCATGCGCCTGCTCGCCCGCGAACAGCGCACCCGGGACCGCTTCACGGCCCGGCACCCCGAGGTTCCCGTCGCCGAGGTGGCCGCCCTGCCGGGCGACGTCCACGACTTGGCGGGACTGCGCGCCATCGGCACCGGGCTCGCCACCGCCGACCCGGCGGACGACGGGGCCGCCTGAGCGCGTACGGTCTGCCCGTACGCCCTACCCGTGTGGCGAGGCGGTGGGACGCGGGCATCCCGCATCGACCTCCGGCCCAGCCGCCGGCGACCCGGCGCTCAAGGGCACACGCTGGTCCCGCCCGGCCCGCGAAAGGCCCGCGCCCTGCTCCCGTACTCCCCGCTCGCTTGCGGCCGGCCGGTCTAGCCGACGGCGAGCAGCCGCGCGTAGACCTCGCGGTCGTCGGCGGTCAGTGCGGAGCCGTCGTTCACCTCCGCGTCGGCGGGCAGCAGGCCCACCCCACGCTCGTACTCCACGCGCGCGGTCTCCAGCAGGCGTCGCCACGACGTGACGGTGGGCCGCCGGCGCAGCAGCGCTCGGCGCTCCCGCTCGGTCATGCCACCCCACACGCCGAACTCGACGCGGTTGTCCAGCGCGTCGGCCAGGCACTCCGTTCGCACCGGGCATCCGGTGCACACCGCCTTGGCCCTGTTCTGCGCTGCTCCTTGTACGAACAGTTCGTCCGGATCCGTAGTGCGGCAGGCGGCCTGCGCACTCCAGTCGGTAACCCAGCCCATACCGGCGCCGTCCTCTCCCGAATCGAGGCTCCCCCACGGCGGCAGCGGCATATTCACCGCAGCCAGTTGAGGACGTTACGGAAGCCGGGCACAGCACAACACCCCCAGCGGGCCCAATCTTGAATGGCCCGAACGGACTATGCGTACGCGGCAGATCACCCAACGGAGTGACCTGAGGACATGCGCGACCTTCCCGGCGCATGAGGACGAGTGCACCGGGACATGGAGGGCATCGACGGAGGGATGCCCGCATAACGACGCCGGAAGGCGAGGGTGAGGCCCAGGGGTCCACTGGTCCGGATGTGCCAGGTGTTCGAGAAGTCCGGTGGCCGGGCCGACGTGGTGGCGCCGGAGTTCGGGGCTCCGGGCGCCGGGCGGCCGGGGCGGTCGGGCGGGCCGTCCGCCGGGCGCGCCGCCACCCACCAAGATTCGGGAGTCCGGGAGGGAGGGGTACGCCGTCGGGGGCCAGGTGCGGCTCGGTCTCAGGCTCTGGTCATGCGCGTTCCACGCTCGCATCGTGCACGGGGGCTTGCTACGGCAGTGCTGTGCTGTGACAGTTGTGGATACCTTAGGCCAAGGTTTGCGCCCCTGTCCGGCGAATCCCCACCTCCGCGCCGGGAGTTGCGGCCGCGCGCACGGCGTCCCGCGCCGGTCACGCACCGTCGCCCGGACTCCCTCATTCCGCCCGCCTCCGCCAACCGGATGTCACAGTCCGGTACCGCCCGCCCCCCAGGGCCCCGCTCCCTCGGAACAGCACTGATGACGGATTAGGCTGCCCCTCATGGGAAACAAGCGCTCGGGCGGCGGCCTGTCTCCGGCCCAGCAGGCCGCCAAGTTCCTCGGAGTCAGCGTGGTGGCCGGAGCGGTGCTCGCCGGCATCGCCCTGCCCGCCGCCGGGGCCCTGGGCCTGGCCGCGAAGGGCTCGGTCGAGGGATTCGACGAGCTGCCGGCCAACCTCAAGACGCCACCGCTGAGTCAGCGCAGCACCATCCTGGACGCGGAGGGCGGCAAGATCGCCACCGTCTACGACCGGGACCGCACGGTCGTCCCCCTCAAGGACATCTCCCCGTACATGCAGAAGGCGATCGTCGCCATCGAGGACTCGCGCTTCTACGAACACGGCGCGATCGACCTCAAGGGCATCCTCCGCGCGGTCAACGAGAACGCGCAGAGCGGCGGCGTCTCCCAGGGCGCCTCGACGCTGACCCAGCAGTACGTGAAGAACGTCTTCGTCGAGGAGGCCGGTGACGACGCCGACAAGGTCGCCGAGGCCACCCAGCAGACGATCGGCCGCAAGGTCCGCGAGCTGAAGTTCGCCATCCAGATCGAGGAGGAGCTCGGCAAGAAGGGCATCCTGGAGAACTACCTGAACATCACCTTCTTCGGCCAGCAGGCGTACGGCATCGAGGCCGCCGCCCAGCGCTACTTCTCCAAGCCCGCCAAGGACCTGAACATCCAGGAGTCGGCGCTCCTCGCGGGCCTCGTCCAGTCGCCCAGCCGGTACGACCCGGTCAACGACGAGCAGGAGGCGACCAAGCGGCGCAACACCGTCATCCAGCGGATGGCGGCGGTCCGCGACATCACCCCGGAGGAGGCCGAGAAGGCGAAGAAGGCGCCGCTCGGGCTCAAGATCAGCCGCCCGAGCAGCGGCTGCATCACCGCCGTCAAGGGCGCGGGCTTCTTCTGCGACTACGTCCGGCGTGCCTTCCTCTCCGACCCGGTCTTCGGCAAGACCCCCGAGGACCGCCAGAAGACCTGGCGCCGGGGCGGCCTGACGATCCGCACCACCCTGGAGCCCCAGGCGCAGGAGTCGGTGCAGGCCGCCATAGAGAACGGCGTCAACCAGGACGACGACGTCGCCACCGCGGTCGCCCTGGTCGAGCCCGGCACCGGCAAGATCACCGGAATGGGCCAGTCCAGGCCGTACGGCTACGGCAAGAACGAGATGGAGATGAACCTCTCCGTCAACGCCGACATGGGCGGCGGCGCCGGCTACCAGCCCGGCTCCACCTTCAAGCCCATCGTGGCCGCGGCCGCCCTGGAGCGCGGCATGCCGGTGACGAAGACGTACTCGTCGCCGTACGAGATGGAGTACCCGAGCCCGGTCTCCACCTGCTCCGGCAACTACGTCAACACGACGTCCGAGGAGCTGGCCAACGAGAACGACAAGGAGGTCGGGCCGTACTCCATGAAGGAGGCGACCGCCCTCTCGGTCAACACCTACTTCGTGCAGATGATCAGCGAGATCGGCACCTGTCCGGTCGTCGAGCTGTCGAAGAAGATGGGGATCGAACGCTCCGACGGCAACGACTTCGGGCAGGGCCCGTCGATCGCGCTGGGCACCCAGGAGGTGTCGCCGCTGACGATGGCCTCCGCGTACGCCACCTTCGCCACGCGCGGCACGTACTGCACGCCGATCGCCATCGCCTCCATCACCGGACCGGACAAGAAGTCGATGCCGGTGCCGAAGTCGACCTGCACCAAGGTGATGTCGGAGAAGACCGCCGACACCGTCAACACCCTGCTGCGCGGCGTGGTCGAGGACGGCACCGGCCGCCAGGCGGGGCTCGACGGCCGCGCCAGCGCGGGCAAGACCGGCACCACCGACTTCCGCTACGCCGCCTGGTTCGCCGGCTACACGCCGAACCTCTCCGGCGCGGTCTGGGTCGGCGACCCGCAGCACAAGCGCCAGATGGTCGACATCAGCATCGGCGGCCGCTACCACGACAAGGTCTTCGGCGGTGACGTCCCCGGCCCGATCTGGAAGACCGCGATGTCCGGTGCGCTCGAGGGCAAGGAGGCCCCCGGGTTCAGCCTGGTCGACATCCCCGAGCCCAGCAAGCCCGGCAAGGGCAAGCCCAACCGCCCCGGCGGCGGGGGTGGCGGGGGCGGCGGCGACAACAAGCCGGGCGGGAACAGCCCCGGGGGCGGCGGGGAGAACCCGTTCCCGGACATCGAACTCCCGCCGGACCTGTTCGGCGGCGGCGAGGGCCGGTAACGGCTCCCCGAGCAGCCGACGCGACGCATGAGACGCGACGCATGAGAAGGGCGCCCCCGGTACCGACCGGGGGCGCCCTTCCGCACGTATCAGGTGCTCCGCGGCGCTCAGCCCGCGAGCTGCCGCTTCACCAGCGCCGAGACCCGGCCGCCCTCGGCTCGGCCGGCCACCTTCGGGTTCACGATCTTCATGACCTGGCCCATCGCCCGCGGTCCCTCGGCCCCGGCCGCGCGCGCCTCCTCGACGGCCTGCGCGACGATCTGGCCCAGCTCCTCGTCGGAGAGCTGCTTCGGCAGGTACTCGGCGAGCAGCTCGCCCTCGGCCCGCTCCCGCTCGGCCTGCTCGGTGCGGCCGGCCTGGGCGAAGGCGTCCGCGGCCTCGCGGCGCTTCTTCGCCTCCTTGGCGATCACCTTCTGCACCTCGTCGTCGGAGAGCTCGCGCGCCTGCTTGCCCGCGACCTCCTCCTTGGTGATCGCGGCCAGCGTCAGCCGCAACGTGGCCGAACGCAGCTCGGCGCGGTCGCGAATCGCCGCGGTGAGGTCTTCCTGGAGCCTGGACTTGAGCGTGGTCATGACGTCAGTGTCTCAGGTGCGCCACCAGGGCCGCCCGCGGATTTCCCCGGCCCCCGCCGTCTGCGACGATGAGCCCATGCGCGCGCGATACGGAGTACCCCTGGGAATCACGGCGGCCGCGGCTGCCGGACTCGCCTACTCGGCCGGGTTCGAGGCCCGCTCCTTCCGGCTCCGCCGGGTCACGATCCCCGTCCTCCCCCGAGGCATGCGCCCCCTGCGCGTCCTCCAGGTCTCCGACATCCACATGGTCTCCGGCCAGCGCAAGAAGCGCGCCTGGCTCCAGTCCCTGGCGGGCCTGCGCCCCGACTTCGTGATCAACACCGGCGACAACCTCTCCGACCCCGAGGGTGTCCCCGAGGTCCTCGACGCGCTCGGCCCGCTGATGGAGTTCCCCGGCGCCTACGTCTTCGGCTCCAACGACTACTACGGCCCCCGCCTGCGCAACCCCGGCCGCTACCTGGTCGAGAAGCTCCAGGGCCGCCACGGCCTCAACGGCAACGAGCCCGTCTCCGGCGCCGTCCACAACCCGTGGGAGGGCATGCGCGACGCCTTCGACGAGGCCGGCTGGCTCAACCTCACCAACACCCGCGGCGCCCTCAAGATCGACGGCCACACCATCGGCCTCACCGGCCTCGACGACCCGCACATCAAGCGCGACCGCTACGCACGCGTCGCAGGCGGCCCGGCCCCGTCCGACGACTTCTCCCTCGCCGTCGTCCACGCCCCCTACCTGCGCACCCTGGACGCCTTCACCTCCGACGGCTACCCCCTGATCCTGGCGGGCCACACCCACGGCGGCCAGCTCTGCATCCCCTTCTACGGCGCCCTCGTCACCAACTGCGACCTGGACACCGACCGCGTCAAGGGCCTCTCCACCCACACCGAGGACGGCCGCACCTCCTACCTCCACGTCTCCGCGGGCTGCGGCACCAACCGGTATACGCCGGTCAGGTTCGCGTGCCCGCCTGAGGCGAACTTGCTGACGTTGACGGAGCGGGAGGGGTGAGGCTGAGGGGGTGGGGTCGGCTGCGTGCCCGCCCTGGTTCTGTGGCAGGAGGGCCGAGCCGCGGAGGCGTGCCCGCGGGCGCGCCGGGAGCCGGGCAGGGGCCCCGGCGATGTCGCGGCTGGGGCGGCTGACCGACTGACGCTGACCGTGGGCCACCACCCGGCCACCCCTGAGAACCGGATTTCGCCTCTGGACCGCAGTCCGCTAAAGTAACGGTGTCGCCGCGACGCGGACGACATCGGGGTGTAGCGCAGCTTGGCAGCGCGCTTCGTTCGGGACGAAGAGGTCGTGGGTTCAAATCCCGCCACCCCGACAGCCAGAAGTACCAGGTCAGGGGCCTGATCCGCAGTGCGGGTCGGGCCCCTGACTCGTTTCCCTTGCCTCTGGGAGCCGTTTAGCGGGCCACCTCCGGAAGCCAGCCCCCGAGGACTCACGGCTGCCTCGCCCGCTGAGAAGTGTCAGTGCCGATGCCAGCCTGCTCGTGTGCCTGTTCAGACCCTCACGTTGAGCGTCCTGACCGCATCGCCCGGCGACAGTACGGGCTGTGGCTCCGGCGACCCCTCTTTGGGCACCAGCCGGGCACCGCCGGCGTGAACAGCCACCAGGCTGCAGAGGGCTCAGGCGGAGACCACCCCTTGGGGAACGCGCACCTGTGTGCGTGGCTATCGCTCCCAGCTTCGGGATACCGCTCTGGCCCCAGCGCGACCTGAATGGCCGTCTTGGGCCAGTTCTCAAAGACGGCACACCGCTGCGGCCCTGGAGTCGGGCGCCGGCCTTGCCATCGGCCCTCCCGCCGTGCCCGGACGCCGTCTCGGCAACCCGGCGCCCTGCGGGAATGTTCCGCCTCACCACCTTCGGGTGAAGGGTTCGAGTGTTCGATCACTTTTCGGAGCCGCGTGCGTACTCTCCATGATTGATCATTTCCACTCTTCATTGCGGAGGCAACGATGCGTAGGACAACAGTGGCCGTGCTGGCCGCTGGACTCCTTCACGGGGGCGGGGAGTGCTGTGGCGGACGCGTGGCGCAGCAATGCCTGAGCTGAGGAGCAAGGGAGTCATCTTCAAGGACGGCAAATACACGATGTACCCCAAGTTCACCAAGCATGGCGGCTTCGGGTTCAAGGGAAGCTGGTGGACGCCAGCGCCTCCGGCGGCCACAACGTCCACGTGCAGGCGAGGGTCGAGGGTTACAGCTGGAGACGCTTCAACGGGCAGCAGAGGAAGACCGTCACGCTCCAGAAGGAGGTGTACGACGGCGCTGCCCTGTACGTGAGCAACGCCTGGATCCGGGCTTGCCGGGATCGGGGATCGCTGCGGCCCGACAACTGCACGCGGACTCTGCACTACACCCGATAAGTCCTTCCGCCACCAGGTGGACGGCTGGTGGGCGTCGCTCGCTCACCAGCCGAGAAAGAGCTGTCCTCTGTCCCCGCATCCTGTCCCTGTGCTCCGCGCCGAAGCGGTTGTGTCGATCTCACGCTCATGCCGGGTGAAGTCGTGGCAATCACCGGTAGCAGCGGGTCCGGGAAGAGCTCCCTGCTGCACTGTTTGGCCGGGGTTCTGGCGCCATCGGCCGGCTCGGTGAGTTTCGAAGGGCGGCGGTACGGCTCGCTCGGGGACGAGGAGTTGTCCGCGCTGCGACGCGAGCGCTTCGTCGCACGTGCCTTGGTTCACCAGCCGACCGTCGTCTTCGCCGACGAACCCACCGGCGCCCTCGACTCCGTCAACGCCGCGACCGTGCTCGACGAGTTCCTCACGCTCGCCAGGGACCGCGGTACCGCCGTGCTGCTCGTCACGCACGACGAAGGGGTCGCCTCCCACGCGGACCGGCGTTACGTCATGTGCGACGGCCGCATCAGCCTCGGCCGGGGTGTTCCCGCGCCCGCCGTGGGTGAGCCCGAGCCCGCTCCCCGGAGCGCCTCTTGAATCCCTTGGCTGCGTACGCCGCCGGGCGGCGGCACGCCAGGGAGGCCGCCCTGCGTCCGCTCGCCGTACGCCGTCAGGCCCGGCCCGCCAAACCTCGACGCTGGCTTGCGGCGCTGCTGGTCCTGCCGGGGCTGGGAATCGTCACCGCGTACTGCGTGCTCGGGGCTCTCGGGGTCCACGTCGAGCCGAGCGCGCTCACCTCTTTCCTGGTGCCTGCCGGTGCCCTGCTGACCGGGGCGGGGCTCGTGCTCGCGCTGCCGCCGGTCACTGCCTGGCTGGCCGCGCGGGTCGCCGCCAGCACCCAGCGGCTGCCGCTCACCTTGGCGATGCGGCACCACGAGACGACACCGGGCGCCGCCCTCCGCGTCGTCAGCGGACTCGTCCTCCTGGTCTACGCGGCCTCCCTCACCCAGGGCGTGCTGGTCGAGCTCGACCAGGTGAGCCGCCGGACAGCGCCGAGCCAGGAGTACGAGGGGCCGTACGAGGGGGTGACGGCCGAGCAGCGGGCGGCGATGGCGAAGGTGGAAGGGGTGTCGGGGCAGGCGATCTCGGCTGACCTGGCGTCGAGCCAGGGGGCGCTTCTGGTGGCCACGTGCGCGCAGTTGGAGAAGTTCGTCCGGCCCGGAAGCATGCGGGGATGCGTGGGCGGTCGGCCGCTCGCCCTGCGCGACCCAGATGTCCCGGCGGATGAGCTGAGGACGCCTGGATCGAAGCATCCGATCGTGTTGCGGGATGAGACCGGGCGGGCGGTGGCGACCGCACGGTTCACCGCCCCGGAGGAGACCGTCACCTTCAGCGTCGCGCAGCCGTCCGCTCTGACCTCTGCCGTGCTGCTCGTGCCGCCGAAGGCCCTGCCCCCGGGCCTCCACCCCACCGGCGCCCACCTCCTCCTCAGCGGCGCCCCCGACCCCGAAGCGGTCCGCGCCGTGCTGGACCGGCTCGCCGGGATCGCGCCCGCGGCGCAGATCGACCCGGTCGGCATCGTCATCGAGTCGCTCAGCCAACTCGGCGTGATCAAGGGGCTGCTGGGGACCGGGATGGTGCTCGGCCTGGTCATCGGTGTGGCCGCCTTCCTGGTCTCGGCGGCCGACCGGGCCATGGACCGGCGGCGCAGGACGGCGACCCTCACCTTGCTAGGCATGCGGCCCCGTACCCTCCGGGCCGCGCACTGCGCCCAGGTGCTGCTGCCGCTCGCCGTCGGGATCGGTGGGGCGCTCGTCGCCGGACGGCTGGCCGAGTCCAGTTACCTGGTCACGGGGGGCGGGGCCGTGTTCTGGGACGGCGAGGGGTTGCCGCTGTCGCTGCTCAGCGGGCTCGGGGTGCTGGCCGTCGCCGGGCTGGCCTCCCTGCCGATGGCGCGGCGGCATCTCGACCCCGAGTTGCTGCGGCGGGACTAGGAGGTGTCGCCGAGGGTGCTCCGGGCCGCCGCCTCCCCGTACCGCCTCCCCAGCCGCGCGAACGCCTCCCCCAGCTCCGCCGGCCCCACGAGTTCGAACTCCGCGTCGAAGCGGCCGATGAGGGCGGCGAGGCTGGGCCAGGACCAGGAGCCCAGGGTGAGGTGGCAGCGGTCGGGGCCGAGTTCCCGGACGATGCCGTCGTGGACGTGGCCGGAGACCTCGGTGGCGGGCAGGTGGAGGACTACCTCGCCCTGGCAGGGCCAGGCGGGGGTGCCGTCGGGGTGGAGGGCGCCGCGGAAGCGCGTGGCGACGTAGGCGGCCACGTCGCCGCCGGGGAGTTGGCGCGGGGTGAAGCGCGGGCCGGTCGGGGTGCGCGGGGTGAGGCGGTCGGCGCGGAAGGTGCGCCAGTCGTCGCGGTCGAGGTCCCAGGCGACGAGGTACCAGCGGCCGCCCCAGGTGACGAGGTGGTGGGGCTCGACCCGGCGGGGCGGGGGCGACGCGGGCCCCGGGGCGGGTTCGGGGGCACGGTAGTCGAAGCGGAGGGTGTCGTGGGCGCGAATGGTGGTGCTGAGGGTCATGAGGACCGCGCTGTCGACCTGCGGGGTGAGGGGGGTGCTCGGACGGTCGACCGCGGTGATCTGGAGGGCGTCGATCCGGTGGCGCAGCCGGGCGGGCATGACCTGGCGGACGGTGGTCAGGGCGCGGGTCGCGGCCTCCTCGATGCCCGCGCCGGTGGCGGCGGCGGTCTGGAGGGCGACGGCGAGGGCGACGGCCTGGTCGTCGTCGAAGAGGAGCGGCGGCAGTTCCGTACCGGCACCGAGGCGGTACCCGCCGTCGGGGCCCTTGGCGGCGGCGATGGGGTAGCCGAGGTCGCGCAGGCGGTCGACGTCGCGGCGTACGGTGCGCGGGCTGACCTCCAGGCGTTCGGCCAGGAGCGCGCCCGGCCAGTCGCGGCGGGCCTGGAGCAGGGAGAGCAGGGCCAGCAGCCGCGCCGAGGTTTTCTGCATGGCTCCCATGGTGCCGCGAGTAGCGGCCACACCCTGGCCTTTTCTGCTGGGACGGTGGTCCTGTGCCCGCCCGGCGAACGGCGCGAGCACAGCATCACGGCGGAGCCGGCCTCCGTCGGCACACCCGGACACCACCCCGAAGGAGGCGGCCCCTGTGGCTGCGACCACCACGACCCACGCCCGCACCCCGCTCGACGCCGAGCGCGCCGACCTGATCGACACCTTGGCGGCCGTACGCGGGGCGATGACCGCCACGGTGGCCGGGGTGAGCGACGCGCAGGCCGGGGAGCGGCCGACGGTCAGCGCGCTCTGCCTGGGCGGGCTGATCAAGCACGTCACCGCCGTGGAGGAGATGTGGTCGCGCTTCATGGTCGAGGGGGCGTCGGCGATGCCGTTCGACCTGCCGGCCGGCGTCACCTGGGCCGACATCGCGGCCGGCACAGCCCGCGAACTCCCCCGCTGGATGACCGAGCGGGAGGACGAGTTCCGGATGCTGCCGGGCGAGACGGTGGCGGGGGTCGTCAAGCGGTACGAGGAGGTGGCCGCGCGTACCGACGAGGCCATCGCCTCCGTACCGGACCTGTCGGCCACGCATGCGCTGCCGGACGTGCCGTGGCAGGAGCCGGGCGAGGTGCGCAGCGCGCGCCGGGTGATCGCGCACATCATCGCCGAGACGGCGCAGCACGCCGGGCACGCGGACATCCTCCGCGAGACGCTCGACGGGCGGACGGGCAGCTGACGCCGCCGTCCGACGGCCGGTCCGCCCGGGGCGGGGCCGCTTCGGGAGGCGATCATCGAGGGAAGGGCGGGCCGGAGCATGAAGAGGTACGAGGTCGTCGGGCGGCTCGGCGGCAGGGGCCACGGCGGCGGGGTGCGCCGATGACCGTGCTCTCCGCCCGCGCGCTCAACCGGGCGACTCTGGCACGGCAGTCGCTGCTCGACCGTGCCGACATGCCCGCCCTCGACGCCGTCGCCCACCTGGGCGGGCTTCAGGCCCAGGAGCCGCAGGAACCGTACGTCGGGCTCTTCTCCCGGCTGCGCGCCTTCGATCCGGTGGAGCTCTCGGAGCTGCTGACCGGGCGCCAGGTGGTCCGCACCCACCTCATGCGCCGCACCGTCCACCTCGTCACCGCCGACGACGCGCTGGCCTGGCGCGCCCGGCACGAGGCGATGCTGCGCAAGCGCGTCCTCGGCGTCTACCGCGCCGAACTCGCCGGCGTCGACCTGGAGGAACTGGCCGAGGCGGGCCGGGCGGTCATGGCCGACGGCCGCCCGCGCACCATGGCCGAGGTGGCGCGGGAACTCGCCGACCGCTGGCCGGAGCCGGGGAAGCGGGCGCTGGGCGAGATGGTGGTGGCCGCGCTCGTCCCGATGGTGCAGCTCCCGCCGCGCGGGCTGTGGCGCCGGAAAGCGGGCGTACGCAACGTTCCACTCACCACCTGGCTCGGCCGCGACCTCGCCCCGCCGCCGGAGCCGGGCGGCGCCGATCCGGCCGGGGAGGCCCTGGTACGCCGCTACCTGGCCGCGTACGGCCCGGCCGCCTCCGCCGACCTGCGCGCCTGGTGCGGCCTGGCCGGGCTGCCGTCGGCCGTCGCCGCCGTCCGCGACGAACTGGTCGCCTTCCGGGACGAACGCGGCCGCCTCCTCCTCGACCTCCCCGACGCTCCCCGCCCCGACCCCGACACCCCGGCCCCGGCCCGCTTCCTCCCCGCCTTCGACAACGCCGTCCTCGGCTACCACGACCGCACCCGCATCATCGACGACGCCCACCGCGGGCTGTCGGTGGCGGGGGCGCGGGTGGTGCTGGTGGACGGGCGGGTGCGGGGAACGTGGGAGGTGGCGGACGGGGGCGAGGTGACGGTGAGTCCGCTGGGGCGGTTGTCGCGGGGCGAGGTGGACGAGGTGGTGGAGGAGGGGCGGGGGGTGGCGTTGTTCTTGTCGGAGGGGGAGCGCCAGGAAGTGCGGATCGCCTCGGCTGCCGACAGGTGACCGCCGCGGCGGTCCACGGCGCAGGCGGCCGGCGGCGCCCTCGGCCTCAGCTCTCGGCACTCCACGCCGGGGCGGCCGCCAGCAGTGCGGCTCTCTCCCGGACCATGGCGATCTGCATGCCTCTGCCCGCGAAGGCAGCGGCATGCCGGGAGTGCTGGCCCGAGTGGCGGCGGTAGCGGAGGGTGGGCTGCTCGATGAGAACGCCCTCGGTGAGGGCGGAGGCGGCCAGCAGAAGTCCCGTGTCCTCCATGCCCTGGAGGGCGGACCACCCGCCGAGGGTGAGCAGCAGCGGGCGGCGCCACATGATCCCGGCCGGGTGAACGGGCAGGCGGGGGGCTTCCCCGGGCGCCTGCCAGGCCGACAGGACGGCGCCTCGAGGGAGGACGCCGGGCGGCAGGGGCAGGGGAGGGTCCACCAGTCGGCCGTCGGGCATGAGGTCGCGGGCGCGGCCCACGGCGTAGCCGGCCCGCCGGTGGTGGGTGAGGGCCGCCGCGAGGGCGGTGAGGGCGCCAGGTTCGAGGGCGTCGTCCGCGTCCATGTTCTGGACGAAGGGGGCGGTGGCGCGGCCCAGCCCGATGTTGCGGGTGACGGCGGGCCCCTCCTTGGTTCCGTGCGCCGCGATCTTCACGCGCGGGTCGGCCGCGGCGCCGCACGATTCCAGGGCAGCCGTCACGGAGGCGGGTTCGCCGTCTATCTGGACCAGCCAGCTCCAGCCAGGATGCGTCTGGCTGAGCAGGGAGTGCCAGGCGGCGGCCAGGAACGGGGCGTACGAGGAGTGCACCGGCGTCAGCACGTCGACGCACGCCCCCACTCCAGCCTCCCCTTTCCCCGCCCTCCCTCTCCGGCTGCCCCTCCTACTGCCCCTTCTCCAGCCTCCGCCGCTCCAGAAAGTTCGGGTGGCGGACCGTGATGCCCGCCATGCCGCCGGTGCCCGTGATGCGGAGGAGGGGGGTTCCGGGGGTGCGGGTTGCGGGGTGGGTGGTTTTGTCGCGGAGGCCGCCTATGCCGGGGTCGACGGCGTCGGTGTCGACGGTCCAGCCTTCCGGGACGACGACGGTCACGCCGGCCATCTCGCCGTAGGCCTCGATCTCGATCTCGGGGAGGCGGCACTGGACGCGGGTGAAGTCGATGCGGACGCCGCCCATGCCGCCGTGGGCGGTGATCCGGGCGGGGACCTTCCAGCCGCCGGTGCGGGTGGCGCCGTGCATGCCGCCCTTGAGGACCAGGGGCGGGGCGGGGGTCAGGGCCGCCGGGACGGGGAGGTCCGCGGTGAGGGGGGCGAGGTCGCCGTAGGTCTTGGCGGTGAGGGCGCGGCTTACGCGGTCCTCCAGTTCGTCGAGGTCGAGGCGGCCGTCGCCCGCGGCTTCGCGGAGCCGTTCCACGACGGCGTCGCGCTCCTCGTAGGAGGCGCGGAGCTGGTCTCGGGGGACTGGGGTGTTCGAGGCGTCGGCCGTCATGGACCGCATCCTACGGACTGGGGTTCGAGGGGGCGACGCTCTTCCGGCGACGCCCGTGGTCACCGCCGCCGGGGGCCGCGGCGAGGGCCCAGATGATGAAGACGTCCAGGGCGATCACGATGACCGACCAGACGGGCTGGTAGGGGAGGAAGAGGAACTGGGCGACGAGGCTCAGCGCGGCGAAGAGGATGCCGGGCAGCCGGGCCCAGCGGGCGCGCCGGAGGATGCCCGCGCCGGTGGCGGCGACGGCCACGCCCAGGACGAGGTGGATGACGCCCCAGCCGGTGAGGCTGACCCGGTACGTGTAGTCGGCGACGTCCTCGTAGAAGGGGTCGCCGACCAGGCCCGCGATGCCCTGGAGCGCAGCCAGGACGCCCTGGCAGAGCATCAGGACGCCCGCGAAGACCAGGCCCTCGGTACGCCAGGCGCCGCGCGGGCCGGGAGCGGGCGCCGGGGCCGAGGGGCCGTCGAGGCGCTGCCAGGGCTCGTCCTCCTGCTCCAGACCGGCCACGCCGCTGCCGAACTGGGGCGGGGCGGGCGGTACGGGGCGCGGCTGGTCGGGGTCGCTGTGGGCGCCGGGGTCGGGCGGGGCGGGCATGGGGTGGCTCCTCGGCAGGGGCGGGGCCCGGGGCCTGCGGGTCCTGAGCGGGTCCTGTCCTGTGAGCCTTCGGGGTGGCGGGGCCGGGCACGATCTGGCGGGGGCCGTTGGGATGACGCCCGCCGCCGCTGAGCCCCGCTCCCCTACTTCTCGGGCTTCTCGGGCTCGGGCTTCTCGGGCTTCTCGGGCACGAGCCCCGCTTCCACCAGCCCCCGCAGGACCGCCTGGCCGAGCGCCTGGACGGCGGAGTGGGGGCGGACCATGACGGTGATCTCCTTGATCAGGCCCGCCTCGTCGAAGTGGAGCAGGTCCATGCCGTGGATCTCCTTGCCGTCCACGGTCGCGCGGAACAGCAGGACGTCCGCCGGGGAGGCCGGCGCTTCGGGGTCACGGCTGGTGGCCGCCTCGCCCGTGAAGGAGCCGATGTAGCGGAACTCCTCGAAGGTGCGGACGAGGACGCCGAGGAGCCCGAGCACCATCTCCTCGCCGTCGAACGGCTTGAAGGAGACCGGGCTGTACAGGCGGACGTCCGGGCGGAACAGCGGGGCGAAGCCCGTCAGGTCGCCGGTGGTGGTCGCGGTCTCGACGGCGGCGCGGAATCGGGCGGCGGTGGCGGAGGCGAGGGTGGAGGCGGCGGGGTCGGACACGGTGGCTCCTGTCGGCAGGCCCGCGCGGTGCGCGAGGGAGGGTTGCGGGCGTCCCGCGCCGCCCTGGACGCGGGTCGCCCGCATTCTTCGGGACGGGCCGTGCCGGGGACAAGGGCCGGCCGGCGCGCCCTCAGCCGGGCAACCCGTCGAGCCAGGTGGTCAGCAGGCGGTTCACCTCGGCGGGGCGTTCCTGCTGGAGCCAGTGGCCGGTGCCGTCGAGCAGGTGGGAGGCGACCAGCCCCGGCAGGGTGCGGGGGTAGGCGTCGATGGCGTCGGAGAGCCAGGTGGTGGAGGCGTCCAGGGCCCCGCCGAGGAAGAGGGAGGGCTGGGTGATCGGCGCCCCGTCGTACTCGGCGAGCTCCTCCCAGTCGCGGTCCATGTTCCGGTAGCGGTTGAGGCCGCCGGTCAGGCCGGTGCGCTCGAACTCGCCCGCGTAGAAGTCCAGGTCGTCCTCGGTGAGCCAGGCGGGCAGGGGGCCGGACGGGAAGCGGTCGCGCAGGGCGCCGCCCCGGGTGACGAAGTGCGGGTCCGGGGCGGCGGGGCCGGGCATGGTGTCGGCGGAGAGGGCGGCGTAGATCCCGCTGATCCAGCCGCGTACGTCGGGCTCGATCTCGGCCTCGGCGCGGCCCGGCTCCTGGAAGTAGGAGACGTAGAACTCGTCGCCCCGGCCCATCTTCGCGAACAGCTCGCTGGGGCGTGGCCCGCCGTGCGGCTCGTACGGGACGCTCAGGAGGGCGACGGCGCGGAAGACGTCCGGCCTGGTCAGGGCCGCGTCGGCGGCGATGCGCGAACCCCAGTCGTGGCCGACGACGACGGCGGTGCGTTCGCCGAGGGCGTGGACGACGGCGACGCTGTCGGCGACCAGCTCGGTCATGCGGTACGCGGCCGGGTCGGCGGGCCTGGAGGAACGGCCGTAGCCGCGTACGTCGATGGCGACGGCGCGGTATCCGGCGGCGGCCAGGGCCGGGAGCTGATGGCGCCAGGAGTACCAGGACTCGGGGAAGCCGTGCAGGAGCAGGACGAGGGGCCCGCTGCCCTGCTCGACGAGGTGGGTCCGGCCCGCCGGGGTGGCGACGGTGCGGTGGACGGGGGCGGCGGGCCGGGTGCCGGTGGCCTGGTCGGTGGTTTCCACGGGTCCTCCAGAGTGGGCGGCGCGGACGCGGTGCGGCGGGGTGGGACGCGAAGGGGGACAGCCCCGGTCCCCGCCCACGATCATGCGAGCCCGCCCGGCTTGGCCACCACCTTTGTTGCCGGTCCGGCAACCCGCCAGTCGGCCCGCCGCCGAGCCGGCCGATGTTTCACGTGAAACATCGGCACCGTCGACGCGGTGTCGGCCCTCGCCCGGCACGCTCCAGCCCTGTCACGTGCCCCGCGCCGGAGACCTGGGCCGCGCGTACGCCTCACGCGCCCCCGACCGCACCCGCCTCCGCCAGGTACCCCGCGACCGGCCCGAAGGCCAGCAAACCGCTCGCCGCGCCGGCCTGTCGGCCACGGGCCGGGGCGAGTTCGGCGGCCGCGCGGGCGGCGACGCGGGGCTCGCCGGTGCGGGCGGCCGCGCGGGCGAGGAGGCACCACATCGCCTCCGCCATGTGGTCGTGGGGCGGGCGGGGCGCGGTGCGCAGCGCCTCGCGGGCCTCGTCGGGGCGGTCCGCGCCGAGCAGGAGGAGGGGGCGCACCCAAGGGGCGTACGGGCCCCAGTCGGCCCCGGTGAAAGGCTCGGGCTCCGGGAGCGCGCCCGACCGTACGACCGGCGCCAGGCGGGTCAGCGCGGGCAGGCCCGTGGCGAAGCCGGGCATGCCGCAGCCGGCGAGCAGGGCGACGGCCTCGGCGTACGCGGTCTCCGCGGCGGCGGGGTCGGAGGGGTCGGCGAGGGTGGTGCGCAGGGCCCGGTACCAGGTGGTGAAGACCCGGGCCAGCGGGCGTTCGTAACGGTCGGCCAGCCGGTCGACGGCGGTGGCCTGGAGGTCGGCACCGGCCAGGTCGCCCAGCCCGGCGAGGGCCTGGACGCGGATCAGGCGGCCCAGCACCTCGGGGCCGACCAGGCCGTGGGCGCGGGCCAGTTCCACCAGTTCGGCGCCGACGGCGTCCCGGCGGGCGGCCAGGCCGCAGCGGGAGAAGCTCTGCAGGAAGGTGCCGTTGAGGGCGAAGGCGAGGAGCGCGGCGTCGTGGAGGCGGCGGGCGGCCGCCTCGGCCTCGGCGGCGGCCTGGGCGGCCCGGCGCCGCCAGGGCTCGCGGGCGGGCGGGGCAGCCGCGCGCTCCACGGCGCCCTCGGCCAGGGCGTCGCCGCGGGACTCCACGGCGACGGAGGCGAGCAGGCGGGCCCGTACCGTCTCGGGGGCGTCCCCGGGCAGCCGGGCCAGGACGCGTTCGGCTGCCTTCACCACCGCGCGGGCGGCGTCGGCGTCGTCCACCCGGGACCAGACGGCGGGGACGTCGTAGACGCCGATGACCCGGGCGGCCAGCTCCGCGTCCCCGGTGCGTTCGGCCGCCGCCACCGCCGCCGCGCGGTGCTGCCGGGCCGCGCCCAGCCCGCCCGCGCCGGTGACGGCCAGCTCGCGCAGCAGGCCCGCGGTCGCCTCCAGCCGGGCGGGCGAACGGGCCGGGACCGCGCCCTCGTAGGCGGCGGCCGCCCTGCTCCACACCTCGTCGCCGGTGACCGGTGCCACCGCTTCGGGGTGGTCGGCCTGGAGCAGCACCTCCCGCTCCAGCCGGGCCAGGCCGGGGCCCGGGTCGGCGCCGAGCTGGTCGGCGAGGACCTGGCGGGCGCGGCGCAGCACGGTGAGCGCGTCGCCCTGGCGGCCGGAGCGGTGGAGCGCGGTCGCCAGGAGCTGCCAGCCGTCCTCGCGCCAAGGATGCTCGGCCACGTGCGCGTCGAGGTCCCAGACGGCCTCGCGGGCGGCGCCGGAGCGGATCAGCGCGTCGGCCCGGCGCTCGACGGCGTGCAGGCGCAGTTCGGTGAGCCGGGCACGGTCGGCGCTCGCCCACGGGGCCGCGGGGAAGTCGGCGTAGGCGGGCCCGCGCCAGGTGGCGAGGGCGGCGTCGAGCACGGGGGCCGCCTCGGCCGGGGCGAGCGCGGCGGCCCGCGCCACCTCGGCCTCGAACCGCCAGGCGTCGACGGCGCCGGGTCCGGGCCGCAGGACGTAACCGGGGCCCTCGGTCGCCAGGAGGCGGGACGGGGCGCGGGGGCGGCGGCCGGGCTCGACGGCGCGGCGTACCTCGGCGACGAAGGTGCGTACGGCGCCGACCGCACCCGGGGGCGGCTCCTCCCACAGGTCCGCGACCAGCCGGTCCACGGGCACCACCCGGCGCCGGGCGACCAGCAGGCGGGCCACCACCTCCCGGTGGCGCGGCCCGCCGAGGCGTACGGGCCGGCCCTGGCCGTCCTCGCACCCGACGGGACCCAGTACCGCGAACCGCACCGCCTCGCCCGCCTCCGCCGCTTCTGTGGGGCTCATCCGCCGGTCCTTCCTCCCGCGAGGCGCGCCAGGACCGGCCGCGCCCCGGCCCGTACGCGCCTCGGTACGCCCGCCCGCCGCGCACTCATCCGTTGCTGATCCGGCGCCCGGAGGCTGGAGGTGTTCCCGGTCGGGGCCGCTTCGCCCCGCCTCCGCTCCCCCGCACCAGACCGTGGCCACCCTGCCACGAGAGACGGACCCGCCATGACCTCCCGCACCGCGCGCCACCCCGACCTGACCGACCTGCCCGGCTTCACCTCCCGGCGCGTCGAGGTGGACGACGGGGTCCGCCTGGACGTGGCCGTCGGCGGCAGTGGCGCCCCCGTCGTCCTGCTGCACGGCTTTCCGCAGACCCGGCTGATGTGGCGGCACGTCGCGGCCGACCTCGCCGCCGACCACACCGTGCTCTGCCCGGACCTGCGCGGTTACGGCGCCAGCGACAAGCCGGCCGAGACCGGGCCCGACGTCTACGCCAAGCGCACCATGGCCCGCGACGTCGTCCGGCTCGCCGCCGCGCTCGGCCACGAGCGGTTCGCCCTCGCCGGGCACGACCGGGGCGCGCTGGTCGCCTTCCGCGCCGCCCTCGACCACCCGGAGGCGGTCAGCCGGGTCGCCCTGCTCGACATCCTGCCCACCCTCGACATGTGGGGGTCGCTGCGCGGCACCTCGGCCGCCGTCGGCTTCCACCTGTACCTGATGGCGCAAGCCCCTGGCCTGCCCGAACGCCTGATCTCGGGCAGCGCCGACGCCTTCTTCGGCCACTTCCTGGACGTCTGGACGCGGGACCCGGCCGCCCTGCCGCCCGAGGTGCGCGCCGCCTACCTGGACGCCTCGGCCGCCGCCGTCCCGTCGATCGTCGCCGACTACCGCGCCACCGCCGGGATCGACGTCGCGCACGACACCGCCGACCTGGACGCCCGGAACACCCTCCGCGTCCCCGCCACCGTCCTCCAGCAGGACTGGGGTGCCGCGCTCGGCTACGACGCCGAGGCACTGTGGCGGGCCTGGGCCCCCGACCTGCGCCACCGCACCGTGGGATGCGGGCACTTCATGGCGGAGGAGGACCCGGGGCTGGTCGCGGAGGAGATCCGGAGGCTCTTCGCGCGGTGAGGGCGCTGGAGGGGGGCCGGAGGCGGACGGGTCCGCCCGGCCCCGCCCCCGTTCGGGTGAACCGGGGCCCGCACGCCTCCGCCTCGCCGGCGGCCGGGTTAGACACGACGGCAGCGGGTCGCCGCGCCGGGCCGGCCCCGTTCTCGGGCACCCGCCAGGGGCCCGCCGCGATGTCCCGCCCCGCCTGTGCCCCGGCCCTCAGGAGATGCCCGTGCCGATCGAGCCCCCGCAGCACCAGCGCGTCGAAGCCCGCGCCGACCGCACCATGGACCGCCCGGCCGGAGCCGTCTGGCGCGAGATCGCCGACTTCCCCGCCCTCGCCGCCTGGCACCCGGCCATCGCCTCCAGCGCCCCCCACCCCGACGGCCCGCACCTGCGCGCCCTGGTCACCACCGACGGCACCGAGATCACCGAGGAACTCCTCCTCGACGACGGCGCCCGCATGACCCAGGAGTACGCCTTCACGGCCCACCCCTTCCCGGTCACCGACTACCGCGCCCGCATCGCGGTACGCCCCGAGGGCGACGCCCGCTGCTCGGTCACCTGGACGGCGACCTTCAGCCCCCTGGAGGGCGACGGGTCCGAGCAGCGCGCCCAGTTCGAGGAGGGCGTCTTCGCGCCGGGGCTGGAGGCGCTGGCGGAGCGGGGGTAGTACGCGGCCGGGAACCCGTCCGTGAAGGCGTACGGGCCGGTCACCGTGGCGAGTCGCCGGCCCCGGCCTCCGCCAGGAAGGCGTCCACCGCCCGGACGAACTCCCCCGGCCGTTCCATCGGCGCGAAGTGCCCGGCGTCCGGGAAGGTGACCGTGCGGCCGCGAGGGGCGGTCTCGGCCACGTGGCGGGCCTGGGCGGTGAGTTCGGGGGCGTCGAGGGCGCCGTTCACCGCGAGGACGGGCACCGTCAGCTCGGCGGTGCGGACGGGAAGGCCGGCGACGGGGACGTGGTGATCGGTCTCGTCCGGGGTGTGCTTGCCGAGCGTACGCATCCCGGAGGCGCGGATGCGGGCCAGCAACTCCTGGTCCACGTCGGCCGGTTCGCGCTCCGGGCCCACGGCCCAGTACGAGAAGTACTCGGCCCACGCGGCGAGGTCCCCGGCGGCGAGGGCGGCCCCTTGCCGGGCGGCGTTCTCCCGCGCCCAGGGCGTGCGCAGGTCGGCGTTCTGGCCGGTGCCGCCCGCGCTGACGACGAGGGCGCGGACCAGGCCGGGGTGTTCGAGGGTGGTGGAGACGGCGATGTCGGCGCCCATCGAGCAGCCGATCAGCACGGCGGGGCCGGTGCCGAGGTGGTGGAGGAGGGCGGCGAGGTCGTCGGCCTGTCGGAAGGGGCGCGTGGCGTTGGCGGAGGCGCCGTGGCCGCGCGCGTCCGGCGCGACGACCCGGTACCGGTCGGCCAGCAGCGGCACGACCTCGCTCCACAGGGTGTGGTCGGTCCAGGCCGGGTGGAGCAGGACCACGGTGGCGGCGTCGGGTCCGGCGCCGGAACCTGTGTCGAGGTAGGCCAGGTCGCCGTCGCCGGAGGGGAAGAGCGCGGGAGGGCCGTCGAGGGACGTGTATCGCGTCATGACAACCAAGGTGTCATGACGCCGTGACTTTGACAACTAGGTTGCCACTTTCCCCTCTGTCGCGACCCCCCGGTGCCACCATGGCCAGGTGACCGACACCCCCCGCCCCACCGCCACCGACCCCCTGCCGCCCGAGCAGCTCGCCGACCGCCTGATGGAGGTCTTCGCCCTGGTCGGACCCTTGTACCGGCGCGTCCAGCGCAAGATCGAGCAGGACAACGCCGCCCAGGGCGTCTCGGTCGGCGTCCGCGCCGTCCTCGACCTGCTGCACACCCACGGCGACCTCACCGTCCCGCGGATGGGACGGCTCCAGTCCCTCAGCCGCCAGTTCGTCCAGCGCATGACCAACGACGCGGCGGCCCAGGGCTGGGTCGCCACCGTCCCGAACCCGGCCCACCAGCGCTCCCCCTTGATCCACCTCACCGACACCGGCCGCGCCACCATCGAGGCCATCACCACCCGCGAGAAGGCGATGCTGGCGGAGATCCCCGGCGGCATCACGGCGGCGGAGGTGGACACGTGCCTGCGAGTGCTGGGGCGGATGGTGGCGGGGTTCGCGGAGGTGGAGCAGGGCGGCGCGGGCACGGGCTGAGCCGATCGGCCCGCCCCGGCCGGCCCAGCCGCCCAGCGCCTCCCACGGCAGGGCCGCCCAGCCGTACGCCCCGGGGCGCCTCGCCGACGGCCCCGGGGCCGGGCAGGCGGAAGAGACCGCCGCTCACCGGGCCTCACCCACCCGCGCGCGGCTCACGCACACTCAATCCTTCGCCTGCTCCAGGGCCTTGACGGCGCGCTCGTAGAAGTCCGGCGAGACGAGATAGGCCCGTCGCCGCCCGCGCACCGTGAGCGCGCTGCGCGTACCGCGCTCCAACGCGTCCTCGATGAGGCGGGTGAGGAGACGTCGCGTGTGCGTGAGCGGCACTTCCTGGACACCGTCGGGCGCGGTCTTCACCTGCGGGTCTGCCGTCATGGTCAGAGTCTAAGCCGTGGCCATAGTTTTCACATTTACCTTTGTTGCCAAACTTTAAAGTTGACGCCATATTAGGACATGGCAGCCACTGCGTCCCGCGCTCGGCCGCCGATGCCAGGAGTCGGCGCTCCGCCGACCTGCCCGCACGGAAGAAGTGCCGCGATGCCCAGCGACGACCAGCAGAACCCCCGCCCCGGCAGCGTCCCGAACGCCTTCGGCAACGCCCTCGCCTGGCGGTGGACCCGAGAGATGCCACCCCGCCTCAAGGGGGGTTTCCTCACGGCGCTCTACGCGTTACGCGCCATGGCCGCCCCCTCCGGCGAGCTTCGCTTCGCGGGCGACCGGACACCCCTGCGCATCCAGGATCTGGCCCGCGCCGCCGGTTGCCGGGAGCAGGACGTACGCCGCTACCTCGATGCCGCCATCCTCGCGGGCGTCCTCACCTCCGACGGCCCCCGCAAGCGCGGCCGGGCGACCCTCTACCGCCTCGTCGTCACCCCCTGGCCGGACTGGCAGGCGGCCCTCGACCACGTCGCCGCCACGGCCCGGCCACGGAACCCGTTCCCCCGCCCCGCAGCGGCCGACCGCACGGGCCACGACGGCCCGAACCCGACCGATGGCGCGTTCGGCCCACCCCGAGCCGAACCGGAGATGCCGGCAGATCGGGCCGCCGTGGCCCCCCGGAGTTCGGGCCCCACCGGCTCGACGGGTTCGGGCCGCAGCGGTCCGGACACCCCAGGGGTCACCCAGGAGGAGACCCACGAGATGGCGGCTGTTCGTCCTCAGCCACCGCAGCCCCCGGGCCCGCGAGCGAGTACGCCCCGCCCGGCACCGGCGGAGCCCGAAGCGCTCCCGCGCTGCGCCACCTGCCCCGTCCCCCTCCTCCGCCCCGGCCGCACCCACTGCCACGGCTGCGAGCAGCGCCTGACCGCGCCGTCAGGCCCCCGGCGGCGAGACGCGTGACGCCCTCCCGGCCGTCGGCCGCTGAGCGCTCACCCCGGCTCCCCCAGATGCAGCCGCCTGCGCGCCCCCTGCCGCGCCCCGCGCCACTTCTTCCACAGCCAGCGCTGGGCCCGGGCCAGCCGTGGATAGCGCTCGCGCTGGCGGCGGGCGGAGCGGTCGAGTTCCTCGGCGAGGCGCATCGAGCGCCTCTCCACGTCGAGTTCGTCCAGGACGCGGTCGATGTCGGTGAGCAGGGCGCCGTGCAGCTGCCACTGGCGGGGGTGTTCCTGGACGTGTTCGAGGAGGAGCCGGGCGACGTGTTCGCGGCTGGTGCGGGCCGCCGACAACTCGGTGAGCAGGAAGGTCTCGGCCTCGTCGGCGTCCTTGCTGACCTGGGCGGTGATCAGGGTGGCGAAGCTGTCGATGGCACCGGCCGTGTTGATGAAGACGTCCTGGAGCGCGGTGGCCGTCTCCTCCGGGAAGAGCGTCTCGTCGGGGCGTTTGCGGGCAAGGTCGGTGAGGGTGCGGGCGGTCACCCGCAGCACCACCGCGATGATCTCCAGCGTGTCCAGACCGGTGCGCAGCACGACCCGGGAGAGCAGCCCCTCCCGTACGCGCGGGTTGAAGCGGAGGCTGTCCACCGCGCGGTCCAGGGACTCGTCCACCTCGGAGATGTCGTGGTTGAGGTCGCGCGCCTCGTGGAGCCGGGCGGCGGCGCGCTCGACCGGGGTCTGGCCCGCCACCTCCTCCCCGATGTCGATCAGCAGGTCCCGCATCCGCGCGGCCAGCTCCTCGATCGACTCGCTCGCCGAGGAGACCCAGACCGGCGGGACGAAGACGAAGTTGAAGAGCAGGCCGACCCCGGCGCCCACCAGGGTCTCCAGGACGCGGGAGAGGGCCAGGTCGGTGGCGTGTGAGACGCCGAGGACGAGCATGGCGGAGATCGCCACCTCGCGGACGAACTCCTCGACCCGCACCAGGTGCCCCAAGGCCAGCGCCGAGATGATCAGCAGCCCCAGACTCCACCAGCTCAGCCCCACCAGCGCGCTGAACCCGACCGCGATCAGCACCCCCGCCACCACCGCGTTCACCCGGCGGACGCCACTGGTGAGGGTGGCGAAGAGGGTCACCTGGACGACGAGCAGGGCGGTCAGCGGGGCGAGCAGCGGCGGCGGCCTGTCCCCCAGCAGCCACACCGCCACCACGTAGGCGAAGGTCGCCGCGGCGGCGGACCGGACCGTCTGCACGATGGTCGGGTCCTTGCGCCACTTGTCGAGTGCCGCCACAGGTTTGTAGGAGGTGAGAGGGCGCATCCCGTACGTCTTCCCGCCCCAGGCCGCCCCGAGCTTCGGCCAGTCGGGTGGAGCGGGGGTGCGCGGCCCGGCGCGGGGTGCCCACCTCGGCCCGCCCGTACGTGACGGGGGTTGAGCGCCCGGCTCAGATCTTCCGATGCCCAGGGTGTTCTCGCCCGGCAGGAGGCAGGAGGCCGGAGCCGATGGCCGCCAGCCAGCGGGGTTCCGGAGCTTGGTCAGGGGGCCGCGTTCGCCGTCGGTCAGCGCCCGCCACGGCCCGGCCGCCACTTCGTCGGTGCGGCGCTCGGCCTCGGCGCGCAGCGCCCGGCCCGCCTCGGTGGCCGCGCCGGACGCGTCGACCAGGCCGCGTGCCGCCAGCCGCGCCCGGGCCGCCTCCCACTCCGCCGGGCTCCACCCGCGGCTCGCGAACACCTCGACCGGGGCGGCGCCCACCGCCGCGAAGGAGACCAGCGCCTCGACCGGGTCGAGCCCGGCCAGGACGCCGTCGCGATCCGCGAACTGATGGTCCACCGCATCGACGAGTACGCCCGCCACTGCGGCCACGCCGACCTCCTGCGGGAGTGCGTCGACGGGCGGGTGGGGCAGTAGCGGGCGCGCTCAGCTTGGCGTGGGGCGGGCGCGGCGACGGCGGGGGCGCTGCTCCGCGCCCTCGTCCTGCTGCGCCGCCGCAACCACACCACCGAGAACGCCGACGGCCTCCGCACGGAGGAGGAGCACCGCCGATACGCCCACGCCGCCCGGCTTCACGTACCGCATGCCGTTCGCCGACGGCTCGTTCGGGGGCGGCCCGGGCCCCCGGCGGCACTGACCGGCCGGGCACGGGGGCGGGCGGCGAACGCCCTCTAGATGACCCCCTGCTCCACCATCGCCCCCGCCACCCGCTCGAACCCGGCGATGTTGGCGCCCGCCACGTAATCGCCGGGGGCGCCGTAGCGTTCGGCGGTCTCGTGGCAGGTGTCGTGGATGGCGGTCATGATGGCGGCCAGTTCGTCCTCGACGCGGGCGGCGGGCCAGGTCGTGCGGGCGTGGTTCTGGCTCATCTCCAGGGCGCTGACCGCGACGCCGCCGGCGTTGGCGGCCTTGCCGGGGCCGAAGGCGACGCCGGCCTGCTGGAGGAGGTGGACGGCCTCCGGGGTGGTGGGCATGTTGGCGCCCTCGGAGACGGCCTTGACGCCGTTGCGGATCAGAGTGGCGGCGTCGGCCTCGGTCAGTTCGTTCTGGGTGGCGGAGGGGAGGGCGACGTCGGCGGGGACCTCCCAGACGCTGCCGCCGGGGACGAAGCGGGCGGAGGCGCCGCGCCGCTCGGCGTAGTCGGCGACGCGGCCGCGCTCGACCTCCTTGATCTGCTGGAGCAGTTCGAGGTCGATGCCCTTCTCGTCCACCACGTAGCCGCTGGAGTCGGAGCAGGTCAGGGCGTTGGCGCCGAGGGCGGTGAGCTTCTCGATGGTGTAGAGGGCGACGTTGCCGGAGCCGGAGACGACGGCGGTCTGGCCCTCCAGGTCCTCGCCGCGCTCGCGGAGCATGGCGGCGGTGAACAGGACGTTGCCGTAGCCGGTGGCCTCGGGCCGGATCGCGGAGCCGCCCCAGAGCGCGCCCTTGCCGGTGAGGACGCCGGCCTCCCAGCGGTTGGTGATGCGGCGGTACTGGCCGAAGAGGTACCCGATCTCGCGGGCGCCGACGCCGATGTCCCCGGCGGGCACGTCGGTGTGCTCACCGATGTGGCGCGCCAGCTCGGTCATGAAGGACTGGCAGAACCGCATGACCTCGGCGTCCGAGCGGCCGTGCGGGTCGAAGTCGCTGCCGCCCTTGCCGCCGCCGATGCCGAGCCCGGTCAGCGCGTTCTTGAAGATCTGCTCGAAGCCGAGGAACTTCACGATGCCGAGGTTGACCGACGGGTGGAAGCGCAGCCCGCCCTTGTACGGGCCGAGCGCGCTGTTGAACTCGATCCGGAACCCGCGGTTGACGTGGACGCGCCCCCGGTCGTCCTGCCACGGCACCCGGAAGATGATCTGCCGCTCCGGCTCGACCAGCCGCTCGACCAGCCCGGGCTCGGCGTACTCGGGCCGGGCCGCCAGCACCGGGGCGAGGCTCTCCAGCACCTCCCGGACGGCCTGGTGGAACTCCGGCTCGGCCGGATTGCGGCGCTCGGTCTCGGCGAGGAGCGAGGCGAGCTGGTCCTTGGTGTCGTTACGGGTCACCGGGGGTCCCTTCTGGCGCGGGGGCCGGTCACGGGGACCGGGCCAAGGTCGCCGGGCGCGGGGGACGAGCGCCGCCGGTACCGGCACGCGCGCGCACCGGTACGCCCGGTGGGGTGCGCTCGGCGCCGTTGCCTCGCACAGTGCTGGGGTCGCCGTCCGCGGAAGGACAGAGACCCACTTCGACCCTAAGTGTTACGGGTGGGTTAACAACCTGACCAGACCACCCCCTCTTTTGACCACCCTCTGAGACGCAGATCCACACATTACGCCCATTAATGCACCCCGGGCATGCGAACGAACCGGCCCGGGCGCTTCCCCGGACCGGCTCGTCGCCGCAGATCAGACGGACTCGCCGCCCTCCTTTACCGCACCGAGGAAGGCATGCCAGGCAGGCGCCGGGAAGACGAACGCGCCGCGCTGGCGGTCCTTGGTGTCGCGGATGGCCATCTGCCCGCAGTCCAGAACAGCACCCTCAACGCACTCGCCACCCTGCCCGTTGCTGTAGCTCGACGTGAACCAGCGGGCATCGGACAGCGTGGCGGGCGTGGTCGTGCGCATCAGAACTCCTTGATTGCTTCTTTGATCATGTCGAGGGACTCCTGTGGCCCCACGGCAAGTATCTGGAGGTCGGTGAAGGCTTCTTCATACTGAGCAACGTCCGCCCGCCTACGCATGACAGAAGCGCCGACCAAGTTCTCCAGGTAGACGATGGGAGGCGCGTCCTCGAACTTCAGCAGGGTGAACGCACCGTCCATCCCGGCGTGGATGCCCGCCTTGAACGGCACAACTTGCACGCGGACCGTGGGCTGACTCGCCATCGCAACCAGGTGTTCTATCTGGGCGCGCATGACAGCGGGACCACCGACCTGGCGGCGAAGAACCGACTCATTGATGATCGCGGCAAACTTCAGAGGCTGACTGGGACGGCGCATCGCTTCCTGTCGCGTCATGCGCACGTCCACCATGCGATCGATCTCGTCGCCCGGGAGCACATCGGACGACAGCTGATGAACGGCTCGGGCGTATCCCTCAGCCTGGAGCAGACCAGGGACGAACTCATTCTGATAGGTCTGCAACGCCTCCGCCGTAGCCTCCAACCCCAAGTACGCCTTGAAGGTCGGAGAGATAGCGGGCCGGTACTCCGGTGACTGCCACCAGTCCTTCTTGGTCTTGGTCACCGCTGCATAGCCGACGAGGACTTCGCGGATCTCCGGGGGTGCCCCGTATATCTCGCAGAGCGCCATCACGTCGGCCGGCTCCACGACGGCGTTCTCGCCCGTCTCCAGCCGGGTCAGCTTGGAAGGGCTACAGATCAGCTTGCGGACGACCTGCGTAGAGGTCAGTCCTGCGGCAGCGCGTAACTTCCGCAGCTCCCGGCCGAGTTGAAGACGGCAAAGAGCTGGTGTCGCACTCTCCACGTCCGTGATCATTTTCGCGCCTCCCAGTGGGCATAACCCAGTGTGACCGAGAAAGTCACGCCACCACAAGGAGCTTTCTGCCCACGAGCAGAAGGCTCCACCCGGGAGCACGGCGCGTCCGATTCGAGTCGACGCATCACGCAGAAACACGCTCGCAGAATTCCACTGTCGCACTTCCGGGGCAGCGATGCCGCTGTCACGATTACTACCAGTTGCCAACTCGGCGCACAGGGCGATGAAGGAAGACGAGCCATCCAGACGTGCGCACCTCCCCAAGCTTGCAGGTCAGGAGCGTCACATGACAGATCTCGAACGCGTGATCCCGGAAACCCCAGAGCGCGTCACGCTTGACATGGCACGCGCTGCCGCCGACGAAGCGCTGTCGCTCCAGCTCGGCACCACGACGCGTGTCCAGATCGAGGCCATGACCACCAGGCTCATCGGCCACATCGAGTCGGCCCTGGCCGAGCTTCCCCGCGACGCCCCCGGCAAGCCCGCACCGACGCAGAAGGAAGCGGCGGCCCTGCTGGCGGCGGCCCGCACCGGTGGGGCGCTCGCCCACTCCGCGTATCACGCGATGCGTGATCTCGCCTTCGTCCTGCGGCACTTGGCCAGTCGGTGCGAGAAGGAACGGGCGGCTGCCGGAACGTCCGGCGCCGGGGTTCCGCCCGGCTCCCTGACGCACGGATGATCCTGTTCGTCATCGAGGCCCCGTCACCGCGGCTGGACGAGGGCGATCTCGCGCGTATCGCTGACCGCCTGCGGCAACTGCGGCCACTCGACTCGATCCTGGACGACATCGGCGACGTGATCGCCGACCAGGCCCCACCGACCGCCGAGGCCCCGGAGCTGGCCGAGCGGCTGCGCGGCGACCTCGTGCGGCTGGAGAACGTCGCGGTGGCTGCCAGCGATCGGGACCCGCAGGTGGCCAGCCTCGTCAGGCAGGCCCGCACGCTGCGCGCCACCAACCTGCCGACCACCGCCCGCCCCGCGACCGTCGCCCACCTGCGACGGCTGGCCGGGGTCGCCGAGGCGCTCCTGGAACGGCTGGCCGAGACCGGAACCCTGCGCGCCTGCGCGTGAGAGGCCGCACCGGCTCCGCGCTTCCCTCTCCCCCTCGTGAAGGAGTCACCATGTCCACCCTCCGCAGCCACCTGGAATGGAAGGCCGAACAGATCCTCGGCCAGCTCCGGGACGGCTACTCGCTCGCCCGGCTGAGCGCCGTCTACGAGGTGCCGGAAGAGCACCTGGCCGCCCGCGTCCCGGAGTGGCGCCAGAGGTACGCGCCCCCGGGAGCCGAAGCCGTAGCGGCCGTCCGGCCTCCCCGCGCGGAAGGCCGGACGGCTCCGCTCACACCCGGTCCGCCTCGCTCCCCTCGGCCTCCGCAGCCTCGTCCTCCCACTCATGGTGGATCACCCCGTCCTCGTCCAGGCGCGGCCTGATCTGGCAGGGCTCCTGGACGTTGACGTCGGAGGGGCGGGGGCCCTCGGGGCCGTCGGGGCCCCAGCGGACCAGGCGGCGGGCGCGGGCGACGCGGTGGAGGGTGCCGAGGACCTCGACCTCGTTGAGGCGTTCGGCCCGGACGCGGTCGGCGGCGTCGGCGTACGCCTCCGGGGCGGCGGCCACCTCGAGGGTGGCGGCGGCCATGCAGCTGCGGGCGTCGTCCTGGCGGTTGCCGAAGTCCCAGGCGATGAGGCCCTTCTCGCGCGGCTCGAACCAGCTGAGGCTGAAGACCAGGGACTTGCGGGCCCAGTACGGGGCGGCGTGCAGGGAGCCGCCGAGCTGCCAGTTGCCGCCGTTGCGCTGCACCAGCCGGAAGGTGACGGGCAGGATCAGCACGTCCGGGTGGGTGGAGATGGCCCGGCGGGCGTCCTGGCGGAAGTCGTCCGGGAAGGTGGCGGCGGTCTGGACGAGGCCGGTCATCAGGAGCCGCTCGGCGGCCTGGCTGGGCGTGAGGGGTGCGTCCGGGTCGAGGATCACGTCCTCGTCGAGCCGGCCTTCGCTCTGCTGCTCGCCGCTCTGGAGGACGGGCTCGGGGTCGGTCGGGCGGGGCGTCTCGATGCCGTGGGGGCCGACGGCGGCGTACTCGTCGGCCCGGACGACACGGAAGCGGGTGCCGAGGACCGTCAGCTCGTCCAGGCGCTCGCGCTCCAGCCGGGCGATCCACGGCAGCAGGGTGCGCCGCTCCTCGCGGGTGGCGGACTCCTCCTTCGCCCGCAGCCAGAGCATGTCCATGAGGGCGTCCCGGGCCTGCTGCGGGCAGCCCTCCTTGGCGGCCGAGACGACCCGCCAGCGGGAGTCCTCGCCCTCGGTCTCCTGCGCGGCCACGCCGAAGAGGGGCCCGCGGATCAGTGCCGTGTCGACGTCGAGCGGCGCGTCGCAGGCGTCCGCCTCCGTGACCGCCTCCACCGGGTCCTCCGGTGCGCGCACCACGATCCTGCGCGGGCCGGGCCACGCCTGCATTCCGTCATTCATGCCCGCATCCTGCCGATCCGGGCGGGCCTGTGACCGGGTTTCCGGCATTCCTCCCCTCCCCCATCCAGCCCAGCCACCGGGCCCGATGTCCGGCCCGGCGGCCCGGGTGGCCGTCGACCCCGCCCCCGCTCGGCACACTGGTGCCATGTCCGATGCCAAGCCCGTCCCGATCCAGGCCGCCGGCTGCGTGCTGTGGCGGCGCGCGCCCGAACCGGACGGACACCCCCTGACCGTCTGCCTGGTCCACCGCCCCAAGTACGGCGACTGGTCGCACCCCAAAGGGAAGCTGGAGCCCGGCGAGGACCCGCTGACCGCCGCCGTCCGCGAGGTCCGCGAGGAGACCGGGCAGGACTGCCTGCCGGGCGCGCCCCTGTCGACGCTCGGCTACGAGGCCGACGGGCGCCCCAAGGTGGTGCGGTACTGGGCCGCCGAGGCGACCGGAGGAACGTTCACGCCGAACCACGAGATCGCCGAGGTGCGCTGGGTCCCGCCGGAGGAGGCCCTGCTCCTGCTCACCCAGCCCCGCGACCGCGACCTCGTCGCCGAACTGCTGCGGCTCCTCGGCCCACCGGGCCCGGCCGGACCGGACACCTGAGCGGCCGGACAGCCGGGCACCCCGGACGCCGGGGGAACCAGTCCGACAGGGGAGGTTCACCCCCCGTTCACTCCCGCCAGCAGACGGCGTCACCTGATCTGCCTAATTTCGGCCTTACGCGAGCGAGCCGCGAGCACCGCGGACTCGGACGGTTTCTGGAAGGAATCCCCGACAGTGAAGCTTCAGCGCAACAACAGGGCTCGCGCCCTGACCCTCGGTGCACTCGCCCTGTCCGGCGCCCTGGCGCTGACGGCCTGCGGCTCGGACGACACGGGCGGCACCACCGGCGGCAGCGGCCAGGCGAGCGCCTCCGCGGCCGACGTCGAGTGCGGCAAGGGCGGCCAGCTCCTCGCCTCCGGCTCCAGCGCGCAGAAGAACGCGATGGACGTCTGGATCAAGAACTACCGCGCCGCCTGCCCGGACACCCAGATCAACTACAAGCCCGACGGCTCCGGCGCCGGTGTCACCGCCTTCCTCCAGGGCCAGACCGCCTTCGCGGGCTCCGACTCGGCGCTCAAGCCCGAGGAGATCGAGAAGTCCGCCGAGGTCTGCAAGGACAGCCAGGCCATCGACCTGCCGATGCTCGGCGGCCCGATCGCGATCGGCTACAACGTCCCCGGCGTCGACAAGCTGAACCTGGACGCGGCCACCCTCGCGGACATCTTCAACGACAAGATCACCACCTGGGACGACGAGGCGATCAAGAAGCTCAACCCGGACGCCGAGCTGCCCGACACCAAGATCCAGGCGTTCCACCGCTCGGACGAGTCCGGCACCACGGACAACTTCACCAAGTACCTGAAGGCCGCCGCGCCCAAGAGCTGGCCGTACGAGCCGGGCAAGGCGTGGGAGGCCAAGGGCGGCCAGTCCGCGCAGGGCTCCTCCGGCGTCGCCCAGCAGGTGAAGCAGACCGCCGGCGCCATCTCGTACTTCGAGCTCTCCTACGCCACCGACGGCATCAAGACCGTCGACCTGGACACCGGCGCGGGCACCCCGGTCGAGGCCACCGTCGACAACGCCTCGAAGGCCATCTCCGAGGCCAAGGTCGTCGGCCAGGGCAAGGACCTCGCCCTTGAGCTGGCGTACGACACCAAGGCCGAGGGCGCCTACCCGATCACCCTGGTGACGTACGAGATCGCCTGCGAGAAGGGCAACAAGGCCGAGACCCTCGACGCCACCAAGTCCTTCCTCACCTACATCGCCGGTGAGGACGGCCAGGAGCTCCTGAAGGACGGCGGCTACGCGCCGCTGCCCAAGGAGATCGCCGACAAGGTCCGCGCCGCCATCGCCGACCTGGGCTGACGCCCACCGCGGGCCGGGCACCCTCCCAGGGGCCCGGCCCGCACCGCCCTCCGCCGAGGGCACACCCCATCCGCTCGATTCCGGTGCACCGCCGCCGCCAGGGCACGAGAACCGGCCACCGCAGCCCCCTCGCGCCCGCAGACCGGAGAAATAGATGGACATGTCCATACACACCCCACCGGGAGCAGGGGCCCCGCACGACCACGGCCCCGGCCCCGGCACCGGCCCCGACCGCCCCGACCGCCCCGACCGGTCCACCGGCGGCCAGGTCCCGCCCCACGACCACGGCCCGGGCACCGCCCCGGCCCGCCCCCGCACCGTCACCCACCTCGGCGACCGGGTCTTCGCCGGCCTGTCCCGGGGCTCCGGCATCGCCCTGCTGGTGATCATGGCGGCCATCGCGGTCTTCCTGACCTACCGCGCGGTCGGCGTCCTGGCGATCAACGACGGCAACTTCCTCACCTCCTTCGAGTGGAACGCCAACGCCAGCCCGCCGGACTTCGGCATCGCCGTGCTGGTCTACGGCACGGTCGTCAGCTCCGTCATCGCGATGGTCATCGCCGTACCGATCGCCGTCGGCATCGCGCTCTTCATCTCGCACTACGCGCCCCGGCGCCTGGCGACCCCGCTCGCCTACGTCATCGACCTGCTGGCCGCGGTCCCCTCGATCGTCTACGGCCTGTGGGGCGCCCTCGTCCTGGTCCCGCACCTCGGCGGGCTCTACGAGTGGTTCGACGACTTCTTCGGCTGGACCGGCGTCCTCTCCTACCAGGGCGGCGCGGCCCGCTCCCTGTTCACCGTAGGCATCCTGTTGGCGATCATGATCCTGCCGATCGTCACCAACGTCAGCCGCGAGGTCTTCCTCCAGGTGCCGAAGATGCACGAGGAGGCGGCGCTCGCGCTCGGCGCCACCCGGTGGGAGGTCATCCGCATGTCGGTGCTGCCCTTCGGCCGCTCCGGCATCATCTCCGCCTCCATGCTGGGCCTGGGCCGCGCGCTCGGCGAGACCATGGCCGTCGCCACGGTCCTCTCCCCCAGCTTCACGATCATCGTCAGCCTCCTCGACCCGGGCGGCGGCACCTTCGCGCAGAACATCGCCAGCAAGTTCAGCGAGGCCAGTGAGCAGGGCCGGGACGCGCTCATCGCCTCCGGCCTGGTCCTCTTCGTCATCACCCTGCTGGTCAACGGCGGCGCCCGGGCGATCATCGCCCGCCGCAAGGAGTACTCGGGGGCCAACGCATGAGCACCGCGACCACCACCAGCCCCGCCCCCGCCCCGGGCGGCCCGGCCCCCCGGCTCAGCGCCGCGCGCCTGCCGCGCTGGACCCCCTGGGTCGTCGCCGTCGGCTCCGTCGCCGCCGGTTCGGCCGTCGGCCTCGCCGCCGGACTCAGCAGCAAGGTCCAGTGGGGCCTGATCGCCGGCCTGCTGTACGTGGCCGTCAGCTACGCGCTGACCGCCCGCGTCGAAGGCCGCCGCCAGGCCAAGGACCGCCTCGCCACCAGCCTGGTCTACGCCTCCTTCGTCCTCGCCCTGGTCCCGCTGCTCTCCCTGCTCTGGGTGACCCTGGCACGGGGCGTGAAGGTCCTCGACGGCTACTTCCTCGGCCACTCGATGGGCGTCATCGGCGACGCCGAGACCGGCGGCGGCATCTACCACGCGATCATCGGCACCCTGGAGCAGGTCGGCCTCGCCACCGTGATGGCCGTCCCGATCGGGCTGCTCACCGCGGTCTACCTGGTCGAGTACGGCACCGGGCGGCTCGCCAAGGCCGTCACGTTCTTCGTGGACGTCATGACCGGCATCCCCTCGATCGTCGCGGGCCTGTTCATCTTCAGCTTCTGGATCATGATCCTCGGCTTCCAGCCGTCCGGCTTCGCCGGTGCGCTCGCCCTCGCCATCCTGATGATGCCGGTGGTGGTCCGCTCCACCGAGGAGATGCTGAAGCTCGTCCCCAACGAGCTGCGCGAAGCCTCGCTGGCGCTGGGCGTCCCCAAGTGGCGCACCATCCTCAAGGTGGTGCTGCCCACCTCGGTAGGCGGCATCACCACCGGCGTCATGCTCGCCGTGGCCCGCGTCGCCGGTGAGACCGCCCCGGTGCTCCTGCTGGTGTGGGGCAACCCCCTCATCAACATGAACCCCTTCGAACAGGGCCAGTCCTCCCTGCCGCTCTACGTGTACCAGCAGTACGCGGCGGGACAGTCGGCCTCGATCGACCGCGCCTGGGCGGCGGCCCTCGTCCTCATCGCCTTCGTGATGATCCTGAACCTGGCAGCCCGCGGCATCGCCCGCTGGAAGGCCCCGAAGACCGGCCGCTGAGGCCACGACAACCGGCTCCGTCCGCGGGGCCACGCGGGAAGTGTGAGAAAACCATGGCCAAGCGAATCGACGTCAGCGGCCTGACCGCCTACTACGGCTCCCACAAGGCGATCGAGGACATCTCGATGACTGTGGAGCCCCGCTCCGTGACGGCCTTCATCGGCCCGTCCGGCTGCGGCAAGTCCACCTACCTGCGCACCCTCAACCGCATGCACGAGGTCACCCCCGGCGGCCGCGTCGAGGGCAAGGTCATGCTGGACGACGAGGACCTGTACGGCTCCTCCGTCGACCCGGTCGCGGTCCGCCGCACCATCGGCATGGTCTTCCAGCGCCCCAACCCCTTCCCCACCATGTCGATCTACGACAACGTGGCGGCCGGGCTGCGCCTCAACGGCAACACCAAGAAGGCCGACCTCTCCGACGTCGTCGAGAAGTCGCTGCGCGGCGCCAACCTCTGGAACGAGGTCAAGGACCGGCTCAACAAGCCCGGCTCCGGCCTCTCCGGCGGCCAGCAGCAGCGCCTGTGCATCGCCCGCGCCATCGCGGTCGAGCCGCAGGTCCTCCTCATGGACGAGCCCTGCTCGGCGCTGGACCCGATCTCCACCCTCGCCATCGAGGACCTGATCGGGGAGCTGAAGGAGCGGTTCACCATCGTCATCGTCACCCACAACATGCAGCAGGCGGCCCGCGTCTCCGACCGCACCGCCTTCTTCAACCTGGAGGGCGTCGGCCGCCCCGGCAAGCTCGTCGAGATGGACGACACCGAGCGGATCTTCTCCAACCCGTCCGTCCAGGACACCGAGGACTACATCTCCGGCCGCTTCGGCTGACCCGGCCCGGGGCCGCCTGGCGCGCCCCGGCCGCCCCCGACCCCCCGCGGTGCTGCATGGCGGTGCCACCGCGGGGACCCGCCCGGGCCCGCCCGGCGGGGGTACGCGAACGGGCCCGCGCCCCTCTCCCAGGGGTGCGGGCCCGTTCGCGTACGGCTTCGGGGGCGGTCGCCCGGCGCTACAGGAAGGCCAGGTTGACCGCGTAGAAGCAGACCGCGGCCACCAGGGCGGCGGCGGGCATGGTGATGAACCAGCCGAGGATGATGTTCTTGGCGACGCCCCAGCGGACCGCGTTGACCCGCTTCGTCGCGCCGACACCCATGATCGCGGAGGTGATCACGTGGGTGGTCGAGATGGGGGCGTGGAACATGAAGGCCGAGGCGAACATGATCGAGGCACCGGTGGTCTCGGCGGCGAAGCCCTGTGGCGGGTCCAGCTCGATGATCTTCCGGCCGAGGGTCCGCATGATGCGCCAGCCGCCCGCGTACGTACCGAGCGAGAGCATCAGCGCGCAGGAGATCTTGACCCAGATCGGGATCTCGTCGCCGGCCTGCTGGACGTCGGCGATGACCAGCGCCATCACCACGATGCCCATGGTCTTCTGCGCGTCCTGCAGACCGTGGCCGAGCGCCATGCCGGCCGCCGAGACGGTCTGCGCGATGCGGAAGCCGCGCTTGGCCTTGTGCGGGTTGGCCCGGCGGAACATCCACATGATCAGGGCCATCACCAGATAACCGGCGACGAGGCCGATCACCGGCGACAGGAACATCGGGATGACGATCTTGTCGAGGACGCCGGTCCAGATGACGCCGATGCCCCCGGCCAGGGCCGCGCCGACCATGCCGCCGAAGAGGGCGTGCGAGGAGGACGACGGGAGCCCGAAGTACCAGGTGATGAGGTTCCAGACGATGGCGCCGACCAGCGCGGCGAAGAGAATCCACATTCCCTTGTCGCCGTGGGGCGTCTCGATGAGCCCCTCGCTGACGGTCTTCGCGACGCCCTGCCCGAGGAAGGCGCCCGCGAGGTTCATGACGGCGGCCATGGCGAGCGCCGCCCGGGGCGTGAGGGCCCGGGTGGAGACCGAGGTGGCGATGGCGTTCGCCGAGTCGTGGAAGCCGTTCGTATAGGTGAAGCCGAGCGCGACAGCTATCGTCACGACCAGCGCAAACGTGTCCACGAGAGTCAGGACTCCTTGACCGCGATGGTCTCCACTGTGTTGGCGACGTGCTCGAACGCGTCGGCCGCCTCTTCCAGCACATCGACGATCTGCTTGAGCTTCAGCACATCCATGGCGTCGTACTTGCCGTTGAAGAGGTGCGCGAGGAGCTTGCGGTGGACCTGGTCCGCCTGGTTCTCCAGCCGGTTGACCTCGATCCAGTACTCCGTGAGGTTCTGCATCGTGCGGAGGTTCGGCATCGCCTCGGCGGTCAGCTCGGCGGCGCGCGAGAGGACCTCGATCTGCATGTCGACGCCCTTGGGCAGCTCGTCGATCTGGTACAGCACGACCAGGTCGACGGCCTCCTCCATGAAGTCCATGATGTCGTCGAGGGAGGACGCCAGGGTGTAGATGTCCTCCCGGTCGAACGGGGTGATGAAGGAGGAGTTGAGCTGGTGGAAGATCGCGTGGGTCGCGTCGTCCCCGGCGTGCTCCGCCGCCCGCATCCGCTCCGCGATCTCGGCCCGAGCGGAGGTGTCCGCCCCGAGCAGTTCCATCAGGAGCTTCGAGCCCGTGACAATGTTGTCCGCAGAGGCGGCGAACATGTCGTAGAAGCTCGTCTCCCTGGGGGTCAGACGAAAGCGCACGTGGGGTCCTCGGGGTGCTCTGGATTCGGTCAGGGTGATGCTAGGCGCATCATCCGGCCACGGCTAACCGGCAGCCCCTCAGTGTTGCCTATCCCGCACCACGCGCGGCCGGACCGCCCTGCCAAGGCAGGACGGCGAAAGGCGAAGTTCGGTACCATATACCCACCTGGGGTATACGGGGAGGGTGGTTCCGGCTGGTTCCGGACAACCGTCCGGCCCCAGGCCGACGATACGACTTCTCGCTTCCGTACCCCCGCCCCGCCCCCCGACACCCCCACCAGGAGGACGCGATGACGACCACCGAGGCCGGAGCTCCGACCCCCGCCGCACCCTCCGCCGACCAGCGGGGGATCACGCCCGGCGACGCCGCGGACACGCAGGCGCACCAGGGGGCGGACGTGACGAACGAGACAGCAGGTCAGGCAGCTGACGCCGAGATCGTCACCGACCACGACCGCGGCGTCCACGGCTACCACCACAACAAGGCGGAGCACCTCAAACGCCTGCGCCGCATCGAGGGGCAGATCCGCGGGCTCCAGCGCCTGGTCGAGGAAGACGTCTACTGCATCGACATACTCACCCAGGTCTCCGCCAGCACCAAGGGCCTCCAGTCCTTCGCCCTCCAGCTCCTGGAGGAGCACCTGCGCCACTGCGTCGCCGACGCCGCCCTCAAGGGGGGCGACGAGATCGACGCGAAGGTGGAGGAGGCGACGAAGGCCATCGCCCGCATGCTGCGGACCTGACGGGGACCGGCCCCTGACGGGTCTGGGTGGGGCTGGACTACTCCTCGCCCCGGCACCCGGCGCCGACCGGAACCCGGGACTCACGGACCCGGAGGACCTCGTCGATGACGGCGAAACTGAGGCGGTCGCCGGCGGCCGTGGAGGCGACGATCATCAGCTCGCCGCACAGCTCTATCTCTGCGAGCGCCACCGCGTCCTGCACCCCGCCCATCCCCACCTCACCCCTTCCCGCGCCTCCGTCGACCCCCCAGCGTAGGCAGCCCCCCACCCACCCCGACATGACACAGAGGGACCATTTCCCCCTCCCCCCAAGTGACCCCATGGGGGGGGCGCCCCCTGAACCTTTGGCCTCAATCGCCGGCCGGGCTTCGGGTGGCCTCAAACGCCGGCCGGGCTTCGGGTGGCCTCAAACGCCGGCCGGGCTTCGGGTGGCCTCAAACGCCGGCCCGGCTCCCTATAGCCCGGCCGGCGCTAGAGGCCACCTATAGCCCGGCCGGCGCTTGAGGCCGAAGATCAGCCCGGCCGGCGCTAGAGGCCACCTATAGCCCGGCCGGCGTTTGAGGCCGAAGATCAGCCCGGCCGGCGTTTGAGGCCGGCTCGGCCCGGCCGAGGGGAGGCGGGTAGCGTGGGAGGCGTGGCAGAGCCAATCGCACCCCCCGCGCCCCACACCACCACCACCGTGGAAAAGGGCCGCTTCTGCACAGCCCACTGCACCTGCGGCTGGACCGGCCCCGCCCGCCGAGCCCGCTCGAAGGCCCGCTCGGACGCGGAGACCCACGAGTCCCACTGACCGGACCGGTCAGGCGGCGAGATCCCGGTCCCGTCGCCGCCCCAGGCCGACCTCGCCGGACTCGTCCCGTACCTCGTCGTCCTCCGAGGAGGCGGCCTCCTCGGAGACGGCCTCGTCCCGGGCGCCCGAGGGCGGCGCCCACGCCAGCCACCCCAGCCCCGCCGTCCGGCCGGCCAGCCGGACCAGGGGCGTGAGCAGCGCCGAGGCCGGCGGCGAGAGCAGCAGCGCCACGGCCGTGCCGAGGGCGAGCCCCCCGATCACGTCGGTCGGATAGTGCACCCCCATGTACACCCGGCTGAACCCGAGCAGCGCGGCCAGCGCGATCCCGGCCAGCCCGGCCCGCCGGTGGGCGATGAACAGCCCGACGGCCAGCGCCATGGCCAGCGTCGCGTGATCGCTGACGAAGGAGAAGTCGGTCTTGCCGCCGACCAGCTCTTCGACGCCCCGGTGCTGCTCGGCGGGGCGGGGTCTGCCGACGAAACCCCTGATCGGGATGTTGACCAGGAGGGCGATCCCCGCGGCGAGCGGCGCCCAGACGACGGCGGCGACCGCGCCCGCGGCCTCCTCGCGGCAGGCCGTCCGCCGCACCCGCCACCACGTCCACAGGGTCAGCAGGACGAGCGCGAGCACCAGCCCGTACTCACCGGCGAAGGAGACGACGCGGTCGACCCAGTCGGGGGCGGTGACGGCGAGGCCGTTGATGTCGTAGAGCAGACCCACGTCAGGGTTCGACCCGGTGGTCTCCAGTCCAGCCATCGCGGTGCGGCCCCTTGTCTGCTCGCCTGCCGGCACACCCTGACGTGTGCCTCTTCTGCCTTCGCAACCCCCGTGGTCCGAAGCGACGGAACCCCCACCACTGTGGTGACGGTCCGTCCGGTGCGTTCTGCTGCGTGGTCAGTGCGGCGTGCTGCCCCCGACCAGGAAACGCCTCTGGGCCCGCGCGCCGTTCCACCCTCCACGGAACGATCACCCTCCTGTTATCGAAGAGAGATCCATCCTCGCAGCTCAGAGCCAGATTCTGACACAGAGTTCAAGCCACCTTACCGTGCGCGTTCAGGACGTGGGGGCCCTTGACACCGCCGGGCCCCCGGCCTGGTCCGAACGGCCCTCACCGTCCTCCCGCCGCGCCTCCCCTGACGCCCTGTCCGCGTCGGACCCGCCCTGCCCGTCGGGCTGCTCCTCGGACTGATCCCCGGGCTCGCCCTCGTTCGCCTCCTCGGCGGGAGCGGTGGGCAGCGCCTCGGCCCCCGCGGCGGTCACGCGGGTGGCGCCGAAGTAGTCGGGGGTGTCGATCCGGTCGAAGCGGATGACGGCACCGGGGCGCGGCGCGTCGATCATGTACCCGCCGCCCACGTAGATCCCGACGTGCCGGATGGCGCGCGAGTTGGTGAGGTCGTCGGAGAAGAAGACGAGGTCGCCCGGGAGCAGTTCGTCCCGCGCGGGGTGCGGCCCGGCGTTGTACTGGTCGTTGGCGACGCGCGGCAGCGTGATCCCCGCCGTCTCGTACGCCGCCTGCGTCAGCCCCGAGCAGTCGAACCGCCCGCCCTGCTCGGCGGTCCCGGTCCCGCCCCACAGGTAGGGCGTCCCGATCTTCTGCTGGGCGTAGTGGATGGCCTGGGCCGCCTGCTTGGACGGCTCGACCCGCGTCACCGGCCGGGCGAAGCTCTCCGACAGGTCGGTGATGGTCTTCACGTAGTTCTGCGTCTCGCTGTACGGCGGTACGCCGCCGTACTTGATGACGGCGTACGGCCCGGCGTTGTACGCGGCGAGCATGTTGTGCGTCGGGTCGCCCGGGGCGTCCTTCACGTACTTGGCGAGCTCGCAGTCGTAGTAGGCGGCCGACGGGATCGCGTCACGCGGGTCCCAGACGTCGCGTACGCCGTCCTTGTTGCCGTCGATGCCGTGCGTGGCCCAGGTCCCGGGGATGAACTGGGCGATGCCCTGTGCGGCGGCGGGGCTCTGCGCCTTCGGGTTGAAGCCGCTCTCCTGGTACAGCTGGGCGGCGAGCAGGGCCGGGTTGATGGCCGGGCAGAGGTTGCCCCACTGCTGCACGAGGGCCTGGTACTGCGCGGGTACGGCACCCTTGGCCAGCCCGACGGCGCCGCCCGCCGCCCCGCCCGCCATCGACCCGGCCGCCGCCAGCGTGCCGACGAAGAGCAGCGCGACGAACCCGAGGCACGCCGTGATCCCGATCCCGCCTGCCACCAGAACCTTTTTCACGCCCCCAGGGTCCCCCATCCCGGGCGGCGCGGAACAGATTTCCCGCAGACATGACGCAGACCACGCGTGTCCGGCCGGTATATGACGTCGCCTCAGCGCGTCGGGGGCGGAAATCTCCGTGCACCCCCCACCCACTCCCCCTAAGGTCGACCCCCGTGGACCCGCTGACCGAAAAACAGATCCGTGGCTCGTTCGTGAACGGCACGAAGGGTGAGGCGTCCCGCCTCCGCCTCCCGCTGGACTTCGCCGAGCTGCCCTGGCCCGATCTCGACTTCCTCGGCTGGGTCGACCCGGGCGCCCCGCTCCGCGCCCACCTCGTCGTCCCGCGCGAGGCCGAGGGCCCGCTCGGCATCTCCCTGCGCGTCCCGGCCGTCGGCCGCACCAGCGCGATGAAGTCCAGCCTCTGCCAGATCTGCCTGACCGGACACGCCTCCTCCGGCGTCACCCTCTTCACCGCCCCCTTGGCGGGCCCCCGCGGCCGCCAGGGCAACACCGTCGGCATGTACTTCTGCGCCGACCTGGCCTGCCCCCTCTACGTACGCGGCAAGCGCCAGCCCCCACTCCGCTCCGGCCGCCAGGAGGAGTCCCTCACCACCGAAGAACGCGTCACCCGCATGATGACCAACCTCGACGCCTTCGCGGCCAAGGTGCTCAACGGGTGAGGCCCCTCACCCCGCCCGGCCAAATCCCAAGCCCGGCCAAATCCCAAGCCCGGCCAGCCGAACCCCAGCCCGGCCGGCGCTTGAGGCCACCCCCTGGCGCCCCCCGCAGGGGCAGGGCACACTCCGCCCATGACCCACCCCAGCCCCAAGGCCGACCTGATCCGCTACCTCCAGGAGTCCAGAGACGCCCTGCTCTGGAAAGTGGACGGCCTGTCGGAGTACGACGCCCGCCGCCCCCTCACCCCGACAGGCACCAACCTCCTCGGCCTCGTCAAACACCTCTCCGGAGTGGAACTGGGCTACTTCGGCGACACCTTCGGGCGCCCGTACTTCACCGAGCAGCCCCCGCCCCCGTGGTGGTGGACGCGGGCCACCGACGACCACGCGGACATGTGGGCCACCCCGGCCGAGTCCCGCGAGGAGATCACCGGCCTGTACCGGCGGTCGTGGCACCACGCCCAAGCCACGTTCGACGCCCTGCCGCTCGACGCCGTCGGCCACGTCCCGTGGTGGCCCGAGGAGCGCCGCGCCGTCACCCTCCACCACGTCATGGTGCGGGTCACCGCCGACACCCAGCGGCACGCGGGCCACGCCGACATCCTCCGCGAACTCATCGACGGCTCGGCCGGGATGCTGGAGGGCAACGACTCCCTGCCGCCGGGCGACGCCCAGTCCTGGGCCGCCCACCACGACCGCGTGGAGCGGGCAGCCAAGGAGGTGGACGCCCGCTGACCCACGCCCGGCGCGAGGCGGCCCCGCTCACCTCCGCGTCAGCGCCGGTACGAGCAGCGACGCGTCCAGCGTGCCCAGGCCGCTGGCCAGGTCGTAGCCCCGGGTGGCGCGGTGGCCGTCGTCGCCGTTGGTGCCGTTGGTGAGGTCGAGCAGGCCCGCCTTGCGGCCGGTGTCGACGTTGCGCCCCAGCTCGTACAGGTGGTGGTGGAGCCGCCCCACCCGGTCCCCCGCCTCCTGGTCGGCGACGGCGACGATCCCCGCGAAGAGCGGCGCGGCCAGGCTCGTCCCGGCCATCGGCACCCAGGTCGGTGTCTTGCCGTCCTCCGTGAAGTGGATCATCGTCGAGCCGTCCCCGGAGGCCGTCATCGCCAGGTCGGGCACGCCGCGCTTCCCGCCGACCACCGACTCGACCCGGTTCTGGTAGGAGGGCCGGGCGAACACCTCGGAGACCCCGCCGCCCGACGCGCCCGCGCGGTCGTCCCAGACGGCGTCCGGGTCGGTGCGCTGCCCCTCGTCGGAGAGACCGAGCCGCGTCCCGCCCACCGCGAAGACGCTCGGGTCCGACGCGGGCCACGACACCCCCTGTACGGGCTTCCCGCCCTCCTCGGTCGGCGCGGCCCCGTCGTCCCCGGCAGGTGCCACGACCGTGATGCCCTTCCGGGCCGCGTCGAGAAACACCGGGGCCATCTCCTTGAGCTCGTCCCGGAGTTCGCGCCCCATCGGGCCCTTCTCCGGCACGACGTAGCTGACCGAGAGCACATCGGCCGAGTCGTCTTCGATCACCTGCCGCGTCACGTCGGCCAGCCGCCGCGCCCCGGCCGCCGTCAGCCCCTCGTCGGCCTCGCTCCGCGCCGCGTCCACCTGGTGCAGCACGACCTTCGCCTCCGGCGCCATCGCGTGCACCGCCTGCACGGCCAGGGTCGCGTCCTTGGCCTGCGCCACCATCACGTCGCTGTCCCAGTCGAACGGCGCGGCCTCCCCCGACTCGGGCCCGTGCCGCACCACCTCCACCTGCGGCGCCGCCAGCCGCGACTTCTCGCTGAACGCCCGCAGATCCGCCTCCAGCACCGGCGACCCCACCGGCATCACCACGGCCACGGTCTGCCCTTTGCCGGTCGCCTCCAGCTCCCCCAGCCCGTAGACGGTCCGCAGCTGGTCGAAGGTGTAGCAGGCGGTCCGCTGCTCGTTGCGGCACGCCTCCTGCGCCTGGAGCACCGACGGGTCGGGCTCGGCCGCGACCGGCGTCGCCGACGCCTCGTCCCCCGGCACCTGCCGCCCCGTGCGCGCACTCTCGGTCCGCCCCGGCTCCTCCTCCGCCCCCGCGCCCTGGCACCCCGCCGCCAGCATCGCCCCGGCCACCACGGCAACCCCCACCCGCGTCCTCGCTCCCCTGCCCATACTCCGGCCCTCCACGACGACACCCCCGGACGACCCGGGGCCATCCCACCCTCCGCCGCCGTGGGAGGGGCGGCGAGCTCGAGGGGGCCGGTCGGGTGACGGGGCCGAGGCCGTACGCCCGTCCCTCACCGCCGCAAGGTGAAGCTCTTGCCGGCCGGGCGGGAGACGATCTGGTACTCCGGGCACCTCGCTTCATGGCTCATGGTCCATGGCTCACGCTCCGGGCCCGGCCCACCCCGGCGCCCGCACCGCCTCCTCGTACACCGTGCTGCCCGGCAGCGGCACCCCTCTGAGCTGCGAACCTCTCGCCGGGCCGTTGATGTGGAAGGCGGCCCGTACGGCGGCGGCGCCGGTGATGGCGGTCTCCGGGGTGACGGAGTAGTCCGTGGGGTCGGGTGGGAGGTCGCCGTACAGGGCCAGTTCGCGGTGGCAGGCGTTGCACAGGCCCGGCTGGAACATGATCGCGTTGCAGTTGGTGCAGGTGGGCCGGGCCACCGGGCGGGGTTTCGGGGCACGCGGGGCGGGCTTCTTGCGGCGTAGGCGGTCGGCGACGAGGGCGGCGGCCGCGTGGACCCGGGCCGGGAGGCCGCTGGTCAGCGCGTGGAGGACGGACGCCTCGTCGGCGCCGACCGCGAACCACTCGTCCAGCAGGGGCGCCAGTCGGCGGGCCTCCTCGGCGCCGAGCGTCAGCCGCCGGTCCCGCCGGCCGAGGCGGGAGAGCAACTCGGCGCTCCCGGTGAGGGGTTCTTCGCGGCGAGGGCGCTGGGGCGCGTCTGCCGGGTCGGGAGGCGGCGCCGCACCCTCGACCGCCTCCGAGCCGTCCCAGACGATCTCCGGGGCCTCTGGGGCCCCTGGTGGCGCTGCGGGGGCCTCGGGTGCCGGTGCCGTACGGCAGCCTTCGTCAGGCTTACGCGGCCCGGGGACCTTGACCGCCGACGGAGCCGGAGCCGGAGCTGCGGCCTCAGCCCTCGCCTTCCCGCCGGTCCCGCCACGAGACGCGCCGCTCACCCGGCGGCCTTGCTCCGCCGTCTCGTCGCGCTTCGTCCGGCGGCGCTTCGCGAGGCGTTCGCCGTCGTCGCCGCCGTCCCTCTCGGGGGAGGGGTCTCCCAGGGTGGGGGGTCTTGTAGCTCCCGTTTTAGTCCCCGTATGGGGATGGCCGGGGCCGCCGACGGACGGTTCACCGGCGTCCGGGTTTCCGGACATTGTTTCGCGTGCGCCCACCGGTTCCGGCACGTACGGCTCGCCCGACTCGGCGACGTACGGCATGTCGAAGACCTCGTAGTGGGTGGTGAGGCGGCCGGTCGCGCCCCGGCTCTTCACCCGGCGCAGGTACTTGGCCTCCTCCAACTGGCGCAGGGCGGCGGCCACTCGGTCGCGACCCTCGGCACGCTGTGCGGCGAGCTGGCGCACGGAGGTCCTGCTGCCGTCGGGGAGCCCGAGGAGGTAGGTGAGGATGCCCGCGGCGGTCCACGAGAGGCGCTTGTCGCGCGCCGTGGCGTTCGGCAGGGTGGTGAAGGAGCGCTTCGGCGCGCTACGGTAAATGCGCATTCGGGAAGGTCTTGCTTCCTGGTGTCGTGACGGCAGGGAGCGGCAACTCCCGTGTACGTCTGCCCCCGTGTGCTTCGCACCGGGGGCTTTTCCTATGAGCGGGCATATGCGCCGCTCGACGGCGACTCTATGTGCGGCCGAAAGGACGAAGGCAAGCCCGAACAGGCATTTTGGGCCCGCACAGAACGATATTCACTCTCCCGAGTGAAGCGCGGACGACGGAGGGTCTGAGTCCACTTCTCCGAGCCCACCCAAGTCACCCGCCGCCCAAGCGAGCAGAGTGCTGCGCAGCAGCAGCGGATGCACCAACTCGCCCGTCGTGCCGGGCAGGTGCCGCCACTTCAACGGCCACGTCCACCCGCCCATCGCCGGAACCGGAATGAACGCGATCCGCCCCGACTCCCCCGTCAGCCGCGTCACCCCGTCCGGCCAACTCCGGTGTCCTGTCGAGCCGACCGGCACCAGGAAGTACACCGACCGCCGCCCTCTCACCTCCTCGACCACCGGGCCCGGCTCCCCGAGGGTCATCTGCGCCATCGCCTCGGCGACCACCCGCCCGGCACACCCGTCCACCCGGACGGCGTCGAACCGCACTCCGGCCTTGCGCAGTTGAATGCCGCAGGTGGGCACCCACTCCAGTTGCGTCGCGTGACTTTCCGTATTCATAGGACCAGTGAAGTACCCCGGCAGTACCGTTTCCATGACTCTCTGTCGATGATCGCCAACACTGGGAAGTCGGCGGGTGCGCCACGAGACCGTTTGAGTTCGTTTGAGTTCAGAGGTGACCGCATTGGGGCGAGAAGAGACCACCAACGAGGACCGCCCGACGAGCGGTTTCGTCGCCGAGATCGTCCGCATCCAGCGCAGGAAACACGGCCTCACACAGGACGGGCTGGGCGACCTCATCGGCTGGACCGGTTCCGCCATCAGCGCCGTGGAGACCCGCGCGCAGCCGATCAGCGACGAGATGCTGGCTGCCTTGGAGCCGGTCATCGGGGACGGGCTGGGCTTGTTCACCTCGGCCCGCAAGTACGTCCTCAGGGAGAAGTTCCCGAAGCGGTTCCGCAGCTTCTCGATACTGGAGTCGGAGGCGCTGAGCATCTCGACGTACGAGGACTTCGTGGTCGGCGGCCTGTTCCAGACCGAGGAGTACGCGCGGGCGTTGATCGGAGGCGGCCACCCCTCACCTCTTGATGAGAAGCGCGAGGAACTGGTCGAGGCGCGCAGGAGTCGGCGGACCCTTTTCGACCGCGAGGAGTCGCCCCTTCTTGAGCTGGTCCTGGACGAGTCAGTGTTGCATCGCCCCTTCGGCAGTAGGCAGATTCTTCGAGACCAGCTCCTCTCCTTGGTAGAGGACGCGAAGCGCCCCAACGTGAGCGTTCAGGTAATTCCGTTGGACCGCGGACTGCGAGGCAGCCATGCTGGTGACCGTGGCCCCATGCACCTGGTGGAGACCAAGGACCATGAGCGCGTCGTCTACATGGACATCGAGGATCAGGGCATCCTCGTCAGCGGTCTCGGTGAGGTGTCTCAACTCATGCACCGCTATGCGAAGATCCGGGCGCAGGCACTGAGTCCGGACGACTCCGTGGAGCTCATCGAGCGGTTGGCAGGAGAGATGGCATGAACAACACCCTCCACTGGTTCAAGTCCAGCTACAGCAACAGCGGCGGCGGCGCCTGCGTCGAGGCGGCCTTCGCCTGGCACAAGTCCTCTTACAGCGACGGCGGCGGCGGTGACTGCGTAGAGGTCGCCCTCTGCGCCTGCCCCACCCCCGCCACCATCCACATCCGCGACTCCAAGAACCCCTCTGGCCCCACGCTCACCCTCAGCAGCACCGCGTGGGCGGCGTTCCTCGCCTCCGCGTGACGCAGGTCGATGAGGTCGCGGCTCTCGTCCGCGAGCTGGTGGCCGGGGGCGACCTGGTCGGCATGTACCTGTACGGGTCGGCCACGGTCGGCGGGCTGCGGCCGTACAGCGATCTCGACGTGTTCGTGGTCGTGCGGCGGGGGCTCGCGGACGGGCAGCGACGGGGGCTCACCGACGGGCTGCGGGGGATCTCCGGGGCGCCGGGGCGGCCCGTGGAGCTGACGGCGGTGGTGCTCGGCGAGGTGGTGCCGTGGCGGTATCCGCCGCGCCAGGAGTACCAGTACGGCGAGTGGCTGCGGGACGCCTACGAGCGCGGGGAGGTCCCGGCGCAGCGTACCGACCCGGATCTGGCGCCGCTGATCAGCATGGTCGTCGCGGACGGCCGGGCGCTGGCGGGGCCGTCGCCGGGCGAGGTGCTGCCGCAGGTCCCGCCCGCCGACCTGGCGCGGGCGGTCACCGCCGGGGTGCCGGAACTGCTGGCCGGCCTCGCCGACGACACCCGTAACGTCCTGCTCACCCTGGCCCGCGTCTGGGTCACGCTCGCCACCGGGGCGATCGTGCCGAAGGACGCGGCGGCCGAATGGGCGCTCGCCCGTATGCCCGAGGAGCACCGGGGTGCGCTGGCGCACGCGCGGGAGGTGTACCTCGGGGAGGCGGAGGAGAGCTGGGGACGGGTCGGGCCGGGCCACGTCGCGGACTGTGCCGCGTATCTGGCGGGGCAGGCAAGGGGGTTGGCGGCGGGCTGACCGGGTCACTCCCCGCGCTCGCCCCACTCCTCCGCCAGGACCGCCCACAGCTCCATGTCGAGGTGCCGGCCCCGGTGGACGTAGGCGGAGCGCAGGACGCCTTCGCGGGTCATGCCGAGGCGGCGGGCGACGGCGATGCTCGGCGCGTTGTCCGTGGCCACGTGCCATTCGACGCGGCGCAGCCCGCGCTCCGTGAACGCCCAGTCGATGATCGCGCGGCAGGCGCGCGTCACGAGCCCCTGGCCGACGGCGGACGGCTCCAGCCAGCACCCCGCCTCGGCGATCCCCCGCGCGGCGTCGAAGGTCCGGAAGAGGACGCCGCCGACGAGCGTCCCGTCCCGCCAGATCCCGTACAGCCGCCCGGCGTCGGCCGCCTGCTTCTCCGCGTACGCCTGGAGGAAGGCGCGGCTCTCCACCGGGTCGCGGACGACGTCCGGCAGCCCGTTGCGGGCCCCGGCGTACTCCCGCGCCCGGTCCATGTGCGCCAGGAACTCGTCCGCTTGCCAGGGCTCCAGGGGACGGAGTTCGGCGCCTTCGACGCCGAGGGGGTGGGTGAACATGCGGGCCTTCCGGTCGCCGGAGTGGGTGCGGAGCGCCGGGGGATGCTCTCACGGGAGCGGCCGGCCCGCAGGCGCTTTTGTGCGTCCCCGCTCGGGACCACGGGGACGCTGTTCGTGGCGGCGGGGGCCGTGGTGCTGGTGGCCGGGGAGGCGCGGCGGGCGGACAGGGGCGCGGGGAGGCGGGCGTACGGGAGCGGGTTCACGCCCCGCGGCGCGCGTCGCCGGGTGCCCACGCACCCCGTTCGATCCGCCACACCACGTCCGTGCCGCTGTCGCCCGGGGCCCGTGGGGGCGGGGTCGGCTGGCGGCGGTGTTCCGTGAAGCCGAGGCGGCGGGGGACGGCGGCGCTGGCGGTGTTGGCGGCGTCGTGGGCGATCTCGACGTGGGCCACCCCCGGGAGGGTGGTAAAGGCTTCCGTGACCAGGGCGGCGGCGGCCCGGGTGGCGAGGCCCCGGCCGGTGGCGGCGGGGTGGAGCCAGTAGCCGAGCAGGCGGGCTGCCGGGCTGCCCTCGGGGGCGCGGTAGAGGGAGCAGCTTCCGGTCAGGGTGCCGTCCGGGGGCGTGGTGATCGCGTAGTTGTAGGCGTCGCCCGCCTCCCACAGGGGGTCGCAGTCGGCGAGGAAGGCGCGGGTCCGTTCGGGGGACTGCTCCGAGGCCCACGGCATCCACGGGCGGAGGTGGTCCAGGGAGGCGTCGATGAGGGCGAGGAGGGGGGTCAGGTCGGTCTCGGCCCGCCAAGGGCGGAGGGCGAGGGCGCCGCCGCAGTCAAGGCGGGTGCGGGGGCCGGGCGCGGGTGGGGCGGGGAACGTGGTCGCGAGTGGGGCGGGGGACGTGGCGGGGGCGGTGTCCGGCGAGAGGGCGGGGCCGCGCGGGGAGCTGGGTGTCGTGGGTGGCGTGGGTGTCATGGGTGGGATGGTTCGCGGGCGGTGGCAAAGGGGCAACCGGCTTTTCAGGGGGCCCCGGTTGTTCGCGGGGTTCGGGGGTGAGCCCCAGCCCCGCCTCCAGCTCCCTCTCTCAGGACAGGCGCCCCCGCCCCTTTCCGCGCAGAATGAGGGGGTCGGCCACCCCTGGCGCGGGGCGCCCGTGGGGCGTGCCGAGGGGCGCCCCGGGTGTGGAGCGCGGAGGCCTCGCGGCGTACGAGGGGTGCCCCGGCGGTGTGGCGAATGCCGTCCGTCGTCGCGGGTCCGGGGGTCTGGTCAGAAGGAGGCTCATGCAGCGCGGCCCCGCAGCACAAGGCGAACCTGATCCGCGGGCCGAGGCGCCCGGCGACCCGCTCTCCGCCGCCCGGGTGGCCCTGGCCGTCAACGGCATGGGCAGCTTCACCTGGGACCTGGCCGACGGCAAGCTTCGGTACGACCGGGGCAGCGTGGCGGTGATGGGTTTCCGGCCGGGCGAGTTCGACGGGCGGCTGGAGACGCTCGGTGAGCGGATGCTGCCGGTGGAGCTGCCGGCCATCGAAGAGCAGGTGGAGCGGGCGCTGCGGGAGCGGTCGAGCTTCAGCCTGTACTTCCGGGTCCGGCATCCGAACGGCGCGCTGCGCTGGACGCACGTCCAGGGGCACGTGATCTGCGACCGGCACGGCGAGCCGGTGCGGGTCATCGGGATCATCCGGGACGCCAGCCAGGAGCTGCGCGCCGTCGACCAGACCGAGGAGCTGCGCCGCGCGAGGAGCGAGCGGCGCCGCCAGGCCGACATCGTCGGCCACGTCAGCGACACCCTGGTGCCGACCCTCACCCTGGACGACCTCGCCGAGGCGCTGACCACCGGCCGGCTGCTGGAGCAGATCGGCGCCTCCAGCATCATCGTGGGCATGGTCGACGAAGGCCGGATGCGGCTGATCGGCGCCAACGGGATACCCGCGGAACTCCTGCGCGACTTCCACCTCTCCCGCCTGGAGCAGCCCCTGCCGCTCACCGAGGCGGCCCGCACCCGCGAAGCGGTCTTCATCACGGGCCGACCCGATTTCGTCGCGCGCTACCCGGCCCTCGAACCCTACGTACGGGAGCTCCCGCAGGCCGCCGCCGCGGTCTACCTCCCGCTGATCGCCCAGGACACCGCGATCGGCGCCGTCGGCCTCACCTACGAGGGCCGGGCCAGCTTCCCGCAGGACGAGCGGACGGTGCTGCGCGCCCTCGGCAAGGTCATCGCCCAGTCCTTGCAGCGGGCCCTGCTGTACGACCAGGAGCACGAGCTGGCCGCGGGGCTCCAGACCGCCATGCTCCCCGGTCGCCTCCCGGACGCGCCCGGCCTGGAGCTGGCCGCCCGCTACCGGCCCACCCGGGCCCGGGGCGGGATCGGCGGCGACTGGTACGACGCGCTGCTGCTGGCCGACGGGCTGGTCGGGGCCGTCATCGGCGACGTCCAGGGACACGACGTGACGGCCGCCGCCATCATGGGGCAGCTCCGCATCGCCCTGCGGGCGTACGCCGCGGAGGGGCACCCGCCGACCACCGTCATGGCGCGCGCCTCGGTCTTCCTCAGCGAACTCGACACCGAGCGCTTCGCCACCTGCCTCCTCGCCGTGCTCGACCCGAGCACCGGCATGACCACCTTCGTCCGCGCGGGCCACCCGGACCCCGTGCTGCGCCGCCCCGACGGCAGCACCACCTGGCTCGGCGTCCCCGGCGGGCTCCCGCTCGGCCTCACCTCACCCGAGGCGATGCCCGTCTACCCCGGGTACGAGACGACGCTGGAGCCCGGCGCGACGCTGCTGCTGTGCACGGACGGGCTCATGGAGTCCCGCACCGAGGACATCGACACCGGGCGGGCCAGGCTCCTCGACGCGCTCCGTACCGGACCCGGGCGGCCCGAGGAACTGGCCGACCACCTGCTGCACGCCATGGCCCCCTACACGGGGGAGGAGGACGACGTGGCCCTGCTGGCCCTGCGCCGTCCCCTCGGGAGGACCGCCCCGGCCCAGCGGCTGGAGGCCGTCATCAGCCCCAACGACCCGGAGGCCCTGCGCGCCGCCCGGCACGCCCTGCGCACGGCGTTGAAGAACTGGTCGCTGGAGGCCCTCGGCGACACCGCCGAACTGCTCACCTGTGAACTCGTCACCAACGCTCTCCTGCACACCGGAGGCGACACCACGCTGACGGCCGGCCCGGTCCAGCGCGGCGAGGGCCGCGCCCTGCGCCTCGCCGTCAGCGACTCCTCCGCCGCCTCCCCCCGGCGTCGTGCCGCCACCGAACAGCACACCTCGGGCCGGGGGATGCTCCTCGTGGAGGAGCTGGCCAGTGCGTGGGGCGTGGAGCCGCGGGGGAACGGCAAGACGGTCTGGTGCGAGGTGCCGCTGGTGGTGCCGTAGGGCGCCGGGCCAGCCCGATCAGCAGCCCGAGCGGCAGCAGGGTGACGGCCCCCAGCCCGGCGCCGGTGAGGAGATAGGCGAGCGCCCGCCAGGGTTCGGCCGAGGTCAGATAGGTCAAGGGCGGCTGGGCCAGCGTGGCTCTGACGGACGGGGTGCTCATCCCGCCCACCTTAGGGAGTGGGCCCGGGCGAGGGTGTCGATCACGGAATCGGGTGGCGGGAGGCCGGGCCGGAGCCGCCAACCGGACATCGGGCGATGTTTCACGTGAAACATCGCCCGAGCCGGACGTACGGTCCCGGCGGCCCCGTGGCCCGGGTCACTTCAGGCGGACCGGCAGCGAGTCGACGCCGTAGACGATCGACAGCTTGCGGAACGCCAGGTTCTGGGGCTCCACGGCGAGGCGGAGGTCGGGGAAGCGGTCGACCAGGAGCGGGAAGGCGGCGCGCAGTTCCATCCGGCCGAGTTCGGCGCCGACACAGCGGTGGATGCCGTAGCCGAAGGCGAGGTGGGAGGAGGCGGGCGGGCGGGACGGGTCGAAGGTGTCCATGGCTGGGCCGAGCCGCTTGTCGCGGTCGGCGGCGCTCAGGGAGACGATGACGATGTCCCCGGCCGAGATCGCCTGGCCGCCGACCACGGTGTTCTCGCGGGCGAACCGGGGGAACGCGGTCTGCACCACGGTGAGGTGGCGCAGGAGCTCGTCGACGAACGGGGTGGCGACGGCGGCCGGGTCGTCCGCCTCGCGCATCGCCGTGAAGTGGGCGCGGTCCTGGAGCATGACCAGGGTGCCGAGCGCCAGCATGCTGGCGGTGGTCTCCAGGCCGCCGGTGAGCACGCCGTCGGCGAGGCCGGTCAGCTCCTCGTCGGTGACGGAGTCGCCGTGCTCGCGGATGATCATGCCGAGGAGGCCGTCGCCGGGCCGGCGGCGCTGCTGCTCGATGACGCCCCGCAGGTACTCGCGGGACTGCGAGATGGCGCCGAAGGAGGCGCCGAGGCCGCCCAGGACGTCAAACCGGGCCACGGAGAACTGCTGGAAGGCGTCGCGCTCCTCGTAGGGCACCCCGAGGAGTTCGCAGATGACCAGGGCCGGGACGGGCAGCGCGAAGTGCTCGACCAGGTCGACCCGGCCGTCCGCGTCGGCGGCCGCGGCGAGCGCGTCGAGCCGTTCCTCGGTGATCGCGTGGATGAGCGGGGTGAGCCGCGAGAGGCGCCGCATCGTGAACTCGGGGGTGAGCAGGCGGCGCAGCCGGGTGTGGTCCGGCGGGTCGGCGAAACCGAGGCCGCCCGGCTCGTGGTGTTCGGCGACGCCGTTGTGGCCGACGAGATGGGCGAAGTCGTTGCTGAAGGCGCGGGCGTCGCCCAGGACTTCCTTGGCCTCGTCGTATCCGGTGACCAGCCAGACCGGGACGGCGGGGACGGGGAGCCGGCTGACGGGCTCGCGGTCACGCAGGGCGCCGAGCTCGGGGACGGGGTCGAGACCGTGGCGGCGGAGCGGCAGCAGGGCCGGTTCCGGCAGCTTGGAGAGGGCGCTCAGGTCGAGTGAGGTCCCCTTGCGGCGCATGCGGCCGAGGTAGCGGCGGGTGAGCCAGGTGGCTATGGAGGAACGGGCGGTACGTACGGTCCGTATGGGTGTGGCTATGGGCATGACAGGTGCTCGCATCTGTGAAGGGTGGCGGACAGGTGGGGCGGGGCCGTTCCCGTGTCCGACGGCCGGACTCCGGTGGGGAGTACGCCGACGGGCCCGGCGGCGGTTCCGGCCGACGGCCTCTGACGGGAGGTCGGGGCGGCGGTTCCGCCTGGGCACCGGCGCCCCTGTCCCGGGGCGTGCGGCTGGGTCGGTGATCGGAGGATGAGCGCTGCGGGCCAGGTGGCAGCGAGCGGTGGCCGTGGCCGGGCGCTGCGTCCCGGCACGACGCTGGTGGCGTACGGACCGGGGCGGCGGGTGGGGGTGAGGCCGGGTCAGGGCGCTGCTTCGGTACGGGGGGCGATTCCTCCGGTTCGGTACGGGGACGGGCGGTGCGGCCGGACGGCCGGGACGCGAGGCGCCCGCCGGGCGTGGCGGTGGCGTCCTGGTGTCTCAGACGGTGCGGGGGACCGGGTGGTTGAGCGGTCGATGATGACATGGCCGCCTTGAGGCAGGTACAGGGAGTACCGGCCAGTCCGCTTCGCCCCACTCCGGCCGAGGGACCCGGTTGTCAGTGGCGGCGATCACGTCGGTGACAGTGCGCCCCGGTGGTCGCGGCAGGCGGCGGCGCGGGCCCACGGCGGGCCGGACGAGGAGGTGCGGGACGCGGGACGGGCGCCCGCGCGGCGACATCCGGCACGCCCGGCCCGAACGGCGGAAAAGGGATAGAGCGCTTACGTTGGCAGAAGACGGTGAGGCGTACGGCACGGGCCCGGGCCCGGGCCCGCCGCGGCCCGCGGTTTCGGGTACGGAAACGGCCTCGGAAGCGAAACGGGAGAGACCGGCTTTGACCGCTTACGGCTACCACGCGTCACACGAGCAGTTCCCTCCGGCCGAGCTGCTGGTCCTGCTCAAGGCGGCCCAGGACGCCGGTTTCGCCTCCGGCATGTGCTCCGACCACTTCGCGCCGTGGAGTTCCCGGCAGGGCCACTCCGGCCACGCCTGGCCTTGGCTCGGGGCCGCGCTCGCCTCCACCGAGCTGTCGATGGGGGTGGTCACCGCGCCGGGCCGGCGGTACCACCCGGCGGTGCTGGCGCAGGCCGCCGCCACCCTCGCCCAGATGTACCCGAGTCGGCTCTGGGTGGCACTCGGCACGGGGCAGGCGCTCAACGAGCACATCACCGGAGACCGCTGGCCGTCGAAGGGGGAACGCACCCGGCGCCTGGAGGAGTGCGTCGAGGTCATGCGGGCGCTCTTCGCCGGCGAGGAGGTCTCCCACGACGGACTCGTCCGCGTGGACCGGGCCAGGCTGTGGTCCCTGCCGGAGCGTCCGCCGATTCTGCTCGGTGCCGCCGTCACGCCCGCGACGGCCCGACGGGCCGCCGGCTGGGCCGACGGCCTGATCACCATCAACCAGCCCGAAGAGGCCCAGCGGGAGACCCTCGCCGCCTACCGCGAGGCCGGCGGCCGGGGACCCGCCGTGCTCCAGGCGCACCTGTCCTGGGCACCGACCCGGCGGGAGGCGCTCGCCGCCGCGCACGACCAGTGGCGCGAGGCGGTCCTCGGCAGTGACGTCGGCTGGGAGATCCCGCTGCCCGAACACTTCGAGCAGGCGGCCAGGATGATCGAGCCGCGCCACCTGGAGCCCTACGTCGTCGTCTCCGACGACCTCGGGCACCACGCGGAATGGCTGGCCCGGCAGGGGGCCCACGGCTTCGACGAGGTGATGCTGCACCAGGTCGGCAAGGAGAACCAGATGGCCTTCATCGACGCCTTCGGCGCCGAGGTGCTGCCGGAGCTGAACTCGTGACCGCCGGGTGGCCCGGCCTTCCCGGCACGGCGGACGACTGGCCCCCGCTCGGCTCGCTGGCCTTCCTCTCGGACTGCCGTACCGCCGCCCTGATCGGGCCGGACGCGGCCGTGGAATGGCTCTGCGCCCCCCGGTTCGACGGCCCGTCGGTCTTCACCCGGCTGCTGGACCGGCGCGTCGGCGGCGCCTGGGAGGTGCGGGTGACCGGGGCCGGATCTCCCGACAGGCGGTACGCCGACGCGACGCTGCTGGTGGAGAACGGCTGGACCACCCCGCAGGGAGAGGTGGTGGGTGAGGACTTCCTCGCCGCCCACGGCCCGGGATCCGACGACATCCACGAGGTGGCCCCGCGGGGCATGCTGGTCCGCGTCCTCACCTGTGTCCGCGGCCGGGCGAGGGTCGGCCACCGCGTCGACGCGCGCCCCGACCACGCCCGTGCCGCTCCCCGCTGGACGGAGGACGCCGACGAGGGCGGCGTCCTCCGGGAGGCGGGGGCCGGCCTCTGGCTCGGCACCGCCTCCGACCTGGCCCAGCCCCCGCGCGCCCGTCTCACCGACGACGGCGTGGTGACCCTCGACGCCGACCTGTGCGAGGGGGAGAGCCTCGCCGTCCTGCTCGGCTACGACGGGAGCCCGCCGGAGCCGCTCACCCTGGAGCTGGTGCGCCGGACACGCGAGGAGACGGTGGCCGCCTGGCGGGCCTGGGACGCGCGGAACAGCTACAAGGGGTTCGGTGCCGACCGCGTCCGGCGCAGCGCCCTCACCGTCCGCGGGCTGATGGCCACGGACACCGGCGCCCTGCTCGCGGCGGCCACCACCTCGCTGCCGGAGTGGATCGGCGGCGAGCGCAACTGGGACTACCGGTACCTCTGGCACCGCGACGCCGCCCTGGTCGTCCTCGTCCTCATGCGCCTCGGGCACCGCGCGGAGGCGGCCAGGTACCTGCGCATCCTGCTGGACCACAGTGTCCGGGCCGACGGCGTCCTGCACCCCATGCTCGACATCGACGGCCGCCCCGAGGGCGAGGAGGCCGTCCTCGGACACCTCTCCGGCTACCGCGACTCGCCCCCGGTCCGCCACGGCAACACCGCCTTCACCCAGCACCAACTGGACGTCTACGGGCAGGTGCTCGACGCCGCCTACGTCTACCAGCGAGCCGCCCTCGACTCCGGGGAGGCGCTGGGGGCCGAGGAACTGGCGGCCGTGTACGCGGTGGTGAACGCGGCGGCCGGCAGATGGCGGGAGCCCGACGACGGGATCTGGGAGGTGCGGAACAAGCCGCGGCACTGGACCAGCTCCAAGCTCTACGCCTGGGTCTGCCTCGACCGCGGCGTCCGGCTGGCGGAACTGATGGGTGACGAACGCCCCGACCTCGGCCGGTGGCGGCGTGAACGCGACGCGGTCCGCGAGGAGATCCTCATCCGAGGGTGGAACGAGACCGTCGGAGCCTTCACCCAGTCCTACGGCTCCACCAACCTCGACGCCTCCCTGCTCGCCGTGGCGCTGCTCGGCTTCCTGGACGGCACCGACCCCAGAGTCGTCTCGACCCTCGACCGCATCGACGAGGAGCTGGGCGAGGACGGCTGGCTGGTCCACCGGTACGACCCCGTGGCGACCGACGACGGCATCAACACCCCCGAGGGCGGCTTCCTGCTCAGCTCCTTCACCATGGTCTCGGCGCTGGTGCTGGCGGGCCGGACCGAGGAGGCCCACCGCCGGTACGAGGAACTCTGCTCCCGGATCGGCCAGTTCGGGCTCTTCGCCGAGGAGATGACCCGCGACGGCACTTTGCTCGGCAACTACCCGCAGGCCTTCACCCACCTCGGCCTGATCGACGCCGCGATGAACCTGGACGCCGCCGGAGAGGAAGAGGTGCTGCACGCCTGGGCGAACCGCAAGGGGCCCTGAGCCCGCCCGAGGGGCGGCGCCCGGACCGGACCGTCCGGCGCGCCGCCCGCCGGAGCTCACCCCGCGCAGCAACCGCTCCCCGCCGTACGGCCCGCCTCCCCGCGACCGCCCTCCGCCTCCGGCGCGGCCCCCGGCCCCATCCCCTCGGCGTCCGCCTTGACCACGTACACCTCCCAGGGCTCGCGGCCCGGGCCGTGCACCCAGACCTTGTCCTGGAGGGCGTAGCAGCAGGAGGTGTCGTTCTCCTCGAAGGTGGCGAGGCCCACCTCCTTGAGCCGGGTGGTGGCGGCGGTGACCTCGTCGGTGGTGCCGACCTCGACGCCGAGGTGGTCGAGGCGGGTCTCCCCGCCGGGCTCGCCCTGGATGAGGACGAGCTTCAGGGGCGGCTCGGTGAGGGCGAAGTTGGCGTAGCCGGGCCGGAGTTTGGCGGGCTCGGCGCCGAAGAGGCGGGAGTAGAAGGCGACGGAGGCGTCCAGGTCGGGGACGTTGAGGGCGAGTTGGGCGCGGGACATGGTGGTCTCCCGAGGTCGGGGAGCCGAGCCGCGGCCCGCCCTGCCGTGCCGCGCCGACGCAGAAGGCGGAAGCACGGCCGGCAGGGACGGCACGGCGGGGCTGGATCGATGGATTTCGATGCAAGGTTGCGGGCTGCATCGAGGAATGTCAACATAGACGCATGTCGAAACAAGAGCTTGCGGTGCTCCAGCCCGACGGCACCGGGGACGGCGCCGCCGAGAGCTGCTGCCCCACCCTGCTGACCGCCCCCCTCGACGAGGACCAGGCCGCGGAGCTCGCCCCCGTCTTCAAGGCGCTCGGGGACCCGGTGCGGCTGCGCCTGCTGTCGATGATCGCCTCCCGGGCCGGCGGCGAGATCTGCGTCTGCGACCTCACCCCGGCCTTCGCGCTCTCCCAGCCGACCATCTCGCACCACCTGAAACTGCTCCGCGAGGCCGGGCTGATCGCCTCCGAACGGCGCGGCACCTGGGTCCACTACCGGCTGCTGCCCGCCGCCACCGACCGGCTCGCCGCCGTCCTCACCCGGCCCGCCCCGGACGCGGCGCCCGCCTCATGAGCGGGCCCGTCGCCGGCCGCCTCTCCTTCCTCGACCGCCACCTCGCCTGGTGGATCCTGCTCGCCATGGCCGCCGGACTGGTCCTGGGCCGGGCGGTCCCCGGTCTCGGCGACGCGCTGGCGGGGGTCAGCGTCACCGGGGTCTCGCTGCCGATCGCCCTCGGCCTGCTGGTGATGATGTACCCGGTCCTCGCCAAGGTCCGGTACGACCGGCTGGGCACCGTCACCCGCGACCGGCGGCTGCTCGTGCCCTCGCTGGTCCTCAACTGGGTGCTCGGCCCGGCGCTGATGTTCGCCCTGGCCTGGCTCTTCCTGCCCGACCTGCCGGAGTACCGCACCGGCCTGATCATCGTGGGGCTGGCCCGCTGCATCGCCATGGTCGTCATCTGGAACGACCTCGCCTGCGGCGACCGCGAGGCCGCCGCCGTGCTGGTGGCGGTCAACTCGGTCTTCCAGGTGGCGGCGTTCAGCCTGCTCGGCTGGTTCTACCTCTCCGTCCTGCCCGGATGGCTCGGTCTCGCGCAGACCTCGCTGGACGTCTCGGTCTGGGAGATCGCCCGCTCGGTCCTGCTCTTCCTCGGCGTCCCGCTGGCGGCCGGATTCCTCACCCGCCGCGTCGGCGAACGCGCCAAGGGCCGCACCTGGTACGAGGCGAGACTGCTCCCGCGCCTCGGCCCCTTCGCCCTCTACGGGCTCCTCTTCACCATCGTGGTCCTCTTCGCGCTCCAGGGCGAGGCCATCACCTCCCGTCCGCTGGACGTCGCCCGGATCGCCCTGCCGCTGCTGGTCTACTTCGCCGTGATGTGGGCGGGGTCGCTGGCGCTGGGCCGGGCCGTCGGGCTCGACTACCCGAGGGCCGCCACGCTCGCCTTCACCGCCGCGGGCAACAACTTCGAACTCGCCATCGCCGTCTCCATCGCCACCTTCGGCGCCACCTCGGGCCAGGCCCTCGCCGGAGTCGTCGGCCCGCTCATCGAGGTGCCCGTCCTGATCGGCCTGGTCCACGTGGCCCTGCGCACCCGGCGGTTCTTCCCCGCCCCCACGGAGCCGGACGGCCACCCCGCCCTCACCCCCGAGGAGAACACCGCCCGTGCCCGCGCCTGAACCGGCCCCCGCCGCCACCCCGGCCGCCCCCGCTCCCGCCCTCCCCTCCGTGCTCTTCGTCTGCGTCCACAACGCCGGGCGCTCCCAGATGGCCGCCGCCTTCCTCACCCACCTCGCGGGCGGCGCCGTCGAGGTCCGCTCGGCCGGATCGGCCCCCGCCGACACGGTCAACCCCGTCGCCGTCGCCGCCATGGCCGAGGTCGGCCTCGACCTGACCCACGCCCGGCCGCGCGCCCTGACCCCCGACGCCGTCCGGGCGGCCGACCTCGTCGTGACGATGGGGTGCGGCGACGCCTGCCCGGTCCTGCCGGGCACCGCCTACCGCGACTGGGCCCTGGACGACCCGGCCGGGCAGGAGCTCCCGGCCGTACGCCTCGTCCGGGACGCCGTCGAGCGGCGCGTACGGGAGCTGCTCGCCGAGCTGGAGGTGACCCCGGTCCCGCTGCCGTGAGCCAGGTGGCCCCGCGCCCCGGCCCCTACTCCCCTGCCCCGCCCGGCAGGAAGCGCTGGTCCGCGAAGGCCACCACCGCGTCGACCCCGTCGGCGTCCAGCTCCCAGTAGGCCCCGGCCGCGTCGCCCCACGCCCGGTGGCTGAGGCGGGCGTAGGCACGGGACTCGGGGCCCCCGGTCCAGGCGGCGCGGTCGAAGGGCGCGCCGGAGAGGACGTGGTCGAGGGCGAGCAGGGCGACGTCCCAGCCGGCGCCGACGCCGACGGGGCCGACCGGGCCCTGTTGGCGTACCAGGGAGTCGACGGTGGCGGCGGCCGAGGTGTGTTCCAGCTCGAAGGCGGTGGAGTGGCCGGGGGCGTCGGTGAGGCGTACCTCGATCTCGGTGACCGAGTCGGGGCCGTACTCCCAGGTGGCCTTGACCAGGTTCGGGGACTCGCAGCGCAGCACCTGGCCGGAGGCCAGGCCCTCGGCCTCGTAGCGGTTGCCCGGGTGCAGGTCGCCGGTGACGGGGGTCAGCCAGCGGGCGATCAGCTCCGGGTCGGTGCAGGCGGCCCACACGTCCATGACGGGCGCGTCGAAGCGGCGGCGCAGCAGCACCGACCTGCCGTCCCCCTCCTGGAACGGCAGGTCGCCGATCTCCCGGTGCACGGCGGCGATCCGGTCCTGGATGTCGATCTCGCTCACGGTTCTCCCTCGCTCGTCGGGCACTCCGCCGCCGTACGGCGGGGGGCCTCCTCACGCATACCCCGCGAGGCGGGAGACCTGGGGGACGCGGGTTACCAACGGGGCACGGCGTCGTTGAGTGAACCGGTCCGTCACCGGCATTTCCCCCACGCCTTGAGGAGTACCCACCATGACCCCCGCCGAAGGCACCGCCCGCCGGACGTTCCTGAGGACAGGCGCGGCCTCGCTCGCCGCGCTGGCCGCCGGAGCCGTCCTCACCCCCTCCGCCCACGCCGCCGAGGACGCCCGCGACCAGCCGATGTCGCCGCTGACCCTGTGGCTGCGCGGCGCCCCCGCCTTCGTCCGGGACGGGCGGCTCTTCACCGACCTCGTCGGCGACCAGCGCCCCGAGCAGTGGCTGCTGTCGGCCCAGCCCCAGCACGGCCCCGACACCTTCGTGATCGAGAAGGCCGACCGCTCCGGCGTCGGCCTGGTCACCCCGGAGGAGGCGGGCGAGCCGGTCGCCGTCCGGCCGCTGATCGTCATGCCGTCGTATCCGCCCCGGTTCCCGCAGACCGAACTGTTCCGGATCACCCCCGTCGACGCCGAGCGCCGCGCCTACCTGGTCACCTCCGCCCTGTCGGACGGCGCCCCCCGCCACCTCGCCCGGGCCCGGATGGAGGACTTCTCCCTGCGCCCGAAGCCGGTCTTCGCCCGCCCCGCCCTCGGCGACGGGGGGCCCGAGCCGGTCGAGATCCGCTTCGCCTGACGGACGGCGCACGGAAGGGCGGCGGGGCCGCGGGGTCCGTCTCCGGTCCCCGCGGCCCCGCCGCGCTCACACCCAGGTCGGTCAGACGAAGGAGTTGATCTGGATCGTCTCGGTCCGGCCGGGACCGACCCCGATCGCGGAGATCGGCGCGCCCGACATCTCCTCCAGCGCCTTCACGTACGCCTGCGCGTTCTTCGGCAGGTCGGCGAAGGTCTGCGCCTTGGTGATGTCCTCGGACCAGCCCGGCAGGTACTCGTAGACGGGCTTCGCGTGGTGGAAGTCCGACTGGTTGTACGGCAGCTCCTCGACGCGCTTCCCGTCGATCTCGTACGCCACGCAGACCGGGATGCGCTCCCAGCCGGTGAGGACGTCGAGCTTGGTGAGGAAGAAGTCGGTGAGGCCGTTGACCCGGGTCGCGTACCGCGCGATGACCGCGTCGAACCAGCCGCAGCGGCGGTCGCGGCCGGTGGTGACACCGCGCTCCCCGCCGATCCGGCGCAGCGCCTCGCCGTCCTCGTCGAACAGCTCGGTCGGGAACGGGCCCGCCCCGACGCGCGTCGTGTACGCCTTGAGGATGCCGATGACCCGGCTGATCTTCGTCGGCCCCACTCCCGCGCCCGTGCAGGCGCCGCCCGCGGTCGGGTTGGAGGAGGTCACGAAGGGATAGGTGCCGTGGTCCACGTCGAGCAGCGTGCCCTGGCCGCCCTCGAAGAGGACCACCTTCTCCTCGTCCAGCGCCTGGTTGAGGATGAGCGTGGTGTCCGCGACGTACGGGCGGATCGCGTCCGCGTGGACCAGCATCTCCTCGACGATCCGCTCGGCCTCGACGGCCCGGCGGTTGTAGACCTTGGAGAGCAGCTGGTTCTTGACCTCCAGCGCCGCCTCGACCTTCTGGAGCAGGATCGACTCGTCGTAGAGGTCCTGGACGCGGATACCCGTCCGGTTGATCTTGTCGGCGTAGGTCGGACCGATACCGCGCCCGGTCGTCCCGATCCGGCGCTTGCCGAGGAATCGTTCCGACACCTTGTCCATGATCACGTTGTACGGCGTGATCAGGTGGGCGTTGCCGCTGATCAGCAGCTTGGAGGTGTCGACGCCGCGCTCGTTCAGTCCGCTCAGCTCGGAGAGCAGGACCGACGGGTCGACGACGACACCGTTCCCGATGACGGGCACGCACCCAGGGGAGAGGATTCCGGAAGGGAGCAGATGCAGCGCGTACTTCTGGTCGCCGACGACGACCGTGTGGCCGGCGTTGTTGCCGCCCTGGTAACGCACCACGTAGTCCACTGAGCCACCGAGCAGGTCGGTGGCCTTTCCCTTGCCTTCGTCACCCCACTGAGCACCGAGCAGCACGAGTGCGGGCACAGGCGTACACCCCTTCCGGGCGGGGCATGTCCAAGTCCAGGGCGCACACGCGTACGCGCACACGCCGACCGCCGTTGGCCGAGAACTGTCGGACCGGATGCCCCCGAATAGACGAAGCCCCTGGCGCAAGAGCGCAAGGGGCCTTTGCACAAAGATGCTACCCGAGGAAGGACCGAGGTGTCGGCTCCAGAGCCCGCCACGACCACCACGCCGTCGCTGCTGGTCATCGTGGACCCCACTGCCCGCCGCCTCGACGGGGAATCCGTCCGCATCGCGAAGGACGTGCTCAGCGCCGGCGCCCCGGTCAAACTCTGCCTCCCCGAGAGCCCCCGGGAGTACGCCCGCGCGCTGGCCCGGCGCGGCTCGCGGCGCCCGGTACTGATCGGCGACGACCGCTCGCTGGTCCGCGCCGTCACCCAGCTGCACCTGGAGCGGGAGCTGGCCGAGGCCGACCTCGCCATGGTGCCCATCGGCGCGGGCAGCGCCCTGCGCCTCGCCCGCCATCTCGGAGTGCCCGCCTCCGCCGTGGCGGCGGCCCGGGCGGTGCTGGACGGGGAGCCGCGCCGCCTGGACCTGCTGGTCGACGACAGCGACGGCGTGGTCCTCGGCGAGCTGCACGTCCCGGCGCCGCCGCGCCCCGCGGGCCGCGTCTCCTGGCTGCGGCGCACCGCGGCCGCCCGCCCCGGACCGATACCCCTGCGCGTGGAGGCGGACGGCCGCCTCGTCGCCGACCTGGACCGCCCGGTCCACTCGGTGACCCTGGCGCCCGGCACCGACGGGAGCGTGCGCACCGAGGTGCGCGCCGCCGCGGCGGGCGACGAGGCGCCTCCGCCCGGGGACACGTACGCCGGGGTGGTCACGGTCTCCGGGCCCGACTTCCACTACCGGGCCGACGGCCGGACGCTCGGGCCGGTGCGGACCCGCACCTGGCGGGTGCGGGGCGCGGCCTGGTCGCTGGTCCTGCCGTGAGGCGGGGCGCCCGGAGCGGCGCCCCGCCCCCTGGCCCGGCACCTCCTCAGTGGCCGAGGTGGTGGCCGAAACCGGTGGCCTTGGCCGGCAGGGCGAGGGAGGCCGGGCTGAAGCTGAGCGGGGACGGGGGCGGTGCCGAACGCGTCGCCCTTCTCATCGGTGCCCCCGACGCCGGGGCTCGCCTGGCTGATCACCTGGTGCTTGGCGGTGACCGGGCCCTTGGCGGAGCCGGGGACGACCGTGAGGCAGCCGCCCTTGCCACCGCCCGGAACACCGACCACCGACTCGGCGTAGCCGTCGCCGTTGACGTCGTACGGGAGGGCGGGGACGCCGGGCTCGGGCGCCGCCGTCGCGGCCGGGGCGAGGACCAGCACGCCGCCGCCGGCGGCCAGGGCCAGCACCAGAGCGGTGGCCAGGGGTCTTGTACGCACGTGAGCCTCCAACGGCCCGTCAGTCGCCGTGCGCCGGGCCGCTGCTGAGATGCCCGGCCAGGCGGACAACGGGGTTGACCGGCCGCGGAGGACGGAGGTTGTACGGCGCGGGCGGAGGGTCGGGCTCCGCCCGCGCCGGGGTCAGCGCGGGCCGCCCGGCGTGGGCGTCACCAGCCCCGCCTCGTAGGCGTAGACGGCGGCCTGCGTGCGGTCGCGGAGGGAGAGCTTCACCAGGATGCGCGAGACGTGCGTCTTCACCGTGGACTCGGCGACGAAGAGCCGGTCGGCGATCTCCGCGTTCGACAGGCCCTGCGCGATCTGGACCAGCACCTCCGTCTCCCGCTCGGTCAACTCCCCGAACTGGCCCGGGTCGGGGACCTGCGGCCGGTCCGCGAGCCGGGAGAACTCCGTGATCAGGCGGCGCGTGACGCCCGGGGCGAGCAGCGCGTCGCCGCTGGCCACCACGCGGACGCCCTCGGCGAGCTGGCGGGCCGAGGCGTCCTTGAGCAGGAAGCCGGAGGCGCCCGCGCGCAGCGCCTGGTAGACGTACTCGTCCAGGTCGAAGGTGGTGAGGATGAGCACCCGCGCGGCGGCGTCGGCGGCGACGATCTCGCGGGTGGCCTCGATGCCGCTCAGCTCCGGCATGCGGATGTCCATCAGGACCACGTCCGGGTCGAGCGCGGCCACCTGGCGGACCGCCTCCCGGCCGTTGACCGCCTCGCCGACCACCTCGATGTCCGGCATGGCGCCGAGCAGCACGGAGAACCCCTCCCGCACCATCATCTGGTCGTCGGCGATCAGCACCCGGACAGGGCGGGTTCCGGTCAACGGTCCTCCTTCTTGATCAGGGTGAGGGGAGTGGTGGGCGCCTCGGCACCGCCGGAGGGCCCGGCTCCCGGGCGGTCGGCTCCGGGGCGGTCGGCTCCGGTGGGCGCGGTCGCGGCCGGGGCGGCGGGGTCGGCCGGCGGCGCCTCGTCGGGGGAGGGCAGCGGGGCCGGGAGGAAGGCGGCGACCTCGAAGCCGCCGTCGTCGCTGGGCTCCGCGTGCAGTTCGCCCCCGAGCACGGCGGCGCGCTCGCGCATCCCGGTCAGGCCGTGGCCCGCACCGGGCGAGGGGTCGGCGGGGCGCTCCGGCGGGTCGTTGACGACGCGCAGGCCGAGGCCGACCGGGACGTAGGACAGCTCCACGCGCGCGCTGGCCCCCGGCGCGTGCCGCAGCACATTGCTCAGCGCCTCCTGCACCATCCGGTACGCGGACAGCTCCACCCCCTGCGGCAGCTCCCGCCGCCGCCCGGTGACCAGCTTCTCCACCGGTACGCCCGCCTCCCGGACCCCGTCGAGCAGCCGGTCCAGGTCGGCGAGGACGGGCTGCGGGGCGTCGGGGGCCTCGTAGTCGTCGGCGCGGACCACGCCGAGGACCCGGCGCAGCTCGGTCAGGGCCGCCACGGCGTTCTCGCGGATCGCGGCGAACGCGTCGGCCAGCTCCTGCGGCGGGTCCTCCACCCGGTACGGGGCCGCCTCCGCCTGGATCGCCACGACCGACATGTGGTGGGCCACCACGTCGTGCAGCTCGCGGGCGATGGTGGTGCGCTCCTCCAGCCGCACCGCCCGGGTCCGCTCGGCGGCCGTCGCCGACCGCTCGGCACTCACCTCGCGGTGCGCCTCCCGGACCGTCTCCCGGGCGGTCCGCCGGAAGTGCCAGATGCTGACCACGCAGAGGCTCAGGCCCAGGAAGAACAGCAGAGGGATCGTGGTGCCCGAGCCGACCCCCATCATCCCGCCGACGAAGAGCGAGAAGGCGGCGGTGACCAGCCACATCCACAAGGCCGCCCGCGGCCCCTGCCAGGCGGCGGCCACCGCCGACACGATCAGCGTGACCAGGAAGGAGACCGGGCCGAACGGCAGATCCTCGCCGTACCCGGTGAGCACCGAGGCGAAGCACCCGACGGGCAGCGCCAGCCACCAGGCGGCCACCGGCCGGGTCGCCGCCAGCACCGCCGGGGCGACCGCGAGCAGGCCGATCACCATCTGCTCGGGCAACGCCCCGGCATTGCCCGTGGCGAGGCTGACGAAGAACGCGAACAGAGCGGCACCGAGGACCAGCAGGTGCGGCGCGCGGGAGATGAGGAACCGCATCCCCGGCAACCGCGTCGTGTCGTTCTCCACCACCCTCAGCACCGGAAGCGGCCGGTACGCCCAGGCCCCCCGCACCAGGTCCTCACGGAACCCCCGCAGCCCTGCGGCGATGAACTGGGCCTCCGGGCCCTTCCGTATACCGGACGAGCGAGGGGGCGGTGGCGAGGTGATCCGCGTGGTCTGCGTCATGCCACCACGGTAGGCACCCGGGGGGCGGGTGGCGTCCGCTTGGTTACGGATAGCTGGGGGTCCGCCTTGAGGGGGAGGTCCGCTCTCAGGAGGGTGGGGGCGGGCACGCCCGGGCCTGGGGGCCACTGAGGGCCAGGAGGGCCAGGGGGTGCGGGCCGATGGCGCCGCACTCCGGTGGGTCCTGCCCTGCAGGCGGCTACCGGAGCGGTCCGGCTCCCCAGGCGCGTCAGTCGTCGGAGGGATACGGCACCGCGGAACGGGCCGGCCTCCAGGGGACGCCCGCTCTGGACGGGGTCTCTCACCAAGCCAGTTGGGTGATCTCCTCGGCTGCCAGGGCGCAGGCGGCTGCTGACGGGTCGATGAGGGGGAAGTGGCCGACTTCGTCGATGAGGGTGAAGCCGGGCATCTCGCCTGCCGCTGTCGCCGCGTCCGCGTACGCCTCGGTGACGGCGGGCGGGACCTCTGTGTCGGCGCTGCCCTGGACCAGGGTGGTGGCGATGCCGGTGGGCAGCAGGGCGGCGGGGTCGGCGTGGGGCAGGCGCTGCTCGTACTCGTCGCCGAGGAGCTGGGCGGCCGCGCCTCCGCAGACGTCGAGCCTGGCGGCGGTGGCGAAGTCGGCGACGGGGGCCAGCGCCACCACACCGCGCACCGGCGGCGGTCCGGGGAGCCGCCACGGTGACCCGGCGGGCAGCACGTGCCGGGCCGCGGCCCAGAGTGCGAGGTGGCCGCCGGCGGAGTGGCCGGTGAAGACCGTACGGCCCGGCACCACCTCGGGCACGGCGGCGGCCGCCAGCTCCGGCAGCGCGTCGAAGGCGGCGGCGATGTCGTCGAAGGTGTCGGGCCAGCGCCCGGCCACCTCCCCGCCGCTCCCCCGCCGGTACTCGACGCTCGCCACCGCGAACCCGCGTCCCGCCAGGAACGCGGCGAACGGCGAGATGTGCCGCCGGTCGTACGCGGCCCGCCACGCCCCGCCGTGCACCACCACGACGAGGGGCGTACCGGGCGCCGCCCCCGGACCGCGCGGCGCGTAGAAGTCCACCACCTGGTCCGGGTGGTCGCCGTAGGCCGAGGTGGTGTCGGGCGCCGCCTCCGGGTGCCCGAACAGGGAGGTCTCCTCCGCCGCCTCGCGCTCCGCCGCGCTCCGCGCTGCGCTCACCGTCGTCCTCCTCGGCTCAACTCGCCATCCAGTCACACCTGGCCACAACCGGCCACAACTGGCTGGATTGTGGCACGGCCGCCGGGCCGGGAGGACCCGGCCAGGCGGACCCGGCCGGTGGGCACCCCGCCCCGGGGAGCGGGGTGCCCGTGGGATCAGGCCGAGCCGAGCGTCTCGGCGAGGACCCGCGCGGCCCGTTCCACGTCGGCGAAGCCGAGGTACAGCGGGGTGAACCCGAACCGCAGGATGTCCGGGCTGCGGAAGTCGCCGACGACGCCGTCCGCGATGAGCCGCTCCATCACCGGCGCCGCGTCCGCGCACCGCAGCGCCACCTGACTGCCCCGCTCACCGTGGCCGACCGGCGTCACCACCTCGACCCGGCCCTCGGGCACGTACGCCTCGACGCACCGCAGGAAGAAGTCGGTGAGCGCCAGCGACTTCGCCCGTACGGTGTCGAGTCCGACGCCCTCCCAGACGCCGAGCGCCGCTTCGAGGGCGAGCAGCGAGAGGATGTCGGGCGTCCCGACGCGCCCCCGCACCGCCCCGTCGGCGGGCCGGAACCCGGCCTCCATGCCGAACGGTTCCACGTGCCCGTTCCACCCCGGCAGCGGCGAGTCGAACTCCCCCTGGTGCTCCGCGCGCACGTAGAAGAACGCCGGCGCGCCTGGCCCGCCGTTGAGGAACTTGTACGTGCACCCGACCGCGAGGTCCACCCCGTGCGCGTCCAGCCCGACCGGCAGCGCACCCGCGCTGTGGCACAGGTCCCAGACGGCGAGCGCCCCCGCCTCGTGCACGGCGGCGGTGAGGCCGGGCAGGTCGTGGAGGCGGCCGGTGCGGTAGTCGACGTGGTTGAGGAGGACGGCGGCGGTACGCGGGCCGAGCGCGGCGGCAACCTCGCCCGCCTGGACCGCGCGGACGGTGCAGCCGGTGAAGCGGGCCGCCGACTCGGCGATGTAGCCGTCGGTCGGGAAGGTCGCCGCGTCGACGAGGATCTCGTCGCGCGCCGCGTCCCGGCCCTGGGCGATGCGGACCGCGCCGACCACCGCCTTGAAGACGTTGACACTGGTCGAGTCGGAGACGACGACCTGGCCCGGGGCGGCCCCGACCAGCGGCGCGATCCGCTCACCGATCCGCTCGGGCGCCGTCCACCAGCCGCTCTCCGTCCAGGAGCGGATACGCAGCTGGCCCCACTCCCGGCCGATCACGTCGGCGACCCGCCCGGGCACCGCCTTCGGCAGCGCGCCGAGGGAGTTGCCGTCCAGGTAGACCGAACCCTCGTCGAGGACGAACTCCTCACGCTTGGACCGCAGGACGTCCTGGGCGTCGAGCTCGGCGGCCTCCTCGGCGAGGCGCGCGTAAGCCTCGGCGCCCGCGCTCCCCCTCCCGGTCACGCTCATCCGCTGCTTCCCCTCCCCGGGAGCCACCGGCGGGACACCGGGTGCTGTCGGTCGTACGGACGTGGTCGGTCGTGCGGACGTGGTCGGCGTCGCCACGGGTGCGGCGGCCGGGACGGGCCCGGTGCCCGGGGCTGGACGGACCTCAGACATAGCTGCGAGCCGTCCACAGCTCGGGAAAGACCGTCTTGCCGGCGCGCTTCTCCAGCCAGGCGACCCCGGCGGAGCCACCGGTGCCGGTCTTGGCGCCCATCGCGCGGCGGGTGGCGGTCAGGTGGTCGTTGCGCCAGCGCCACACCAGCTCGGCCACGTCGGTCAGCACCTCGCCGAGCCGCAGCAGCTCGGCGTCGACGGCGGGCCGCCCGGCGGCGGAGTCGGCCGCCTCGTCGGGCCCGGTGGCGGGGCCGACGCCCTGGGCGCCGTAGATGGCGGTCCAGACGGCCTCGACCTCGCTGGACGGCTCGTAGCGCTGGGTGAGGTCGCGGTCCAGCACCTCGGCCGGGATCGGGTGGCCGCGCCGGGCGAGGAGGCGCAGGACCTCGTCGTAGAGGCTCGGCTCGTGCAGCGCCTTCTCCAGCTCGGCGTGGACGCGGGGCGCGCCCCGGTGCGGGACCAGCATCGACGCGGACTTGTCCCCGAGCAGGAACTCCATGCGCCGGTACATCGCCGACTGGAACCCGGAGCCCTCGCCGAGCGAACCCCGGTAGGAGTTGAACTGGGCCGGGGTCAGCCCGGAGAGCGGCCGCCACGACTCGTTGAGCGCGGCCATCTCGCGCAGCGAGCGCTTGAGGGCGTCGAGCGCGGTCGGGATGTCGTCCCGGCGCAGGGCCGCCGATGCGGTCTCCCACTCGTGGACGATGACGGTGAACCACAACTCCATGACCTGGGTGGTCACCAGGAACACCATCTCGCCGGGGTCGTCCGACCGCAGATGCTGGAGGTGGGTGAGGACGTCGGCCTGGACGTAGTCCTCGTAGGGGGTGGTACCGGCGAAGTCGAGATTCGGGGTGTCCGAACCGGCTTCCGTGGCACCGAGGTCGTGCGACATCTCTGTCTCCTCGATACGAACTACCGGGTAGCGGTCCGCTCGACCGCCCACCGCACGACGTGCCGTGGAAAGCGGGAGCTCCGGTCCCCTCGAACCCTCCGGCGCGCGGACCGCGCGCACGGGCTCACCTCGCATCATCCGATGCCGGAGCCGCGACTGCAAGGCGAGTGCGAACGGCACGGAAGGCGGGGCGAACACAGGGGCGAGGGGGAGCCCTGCCGGGGGCCTCGGGGAGCACCGGCCCTCACCACGGCGCCCCCTTGTCCACAGGTGTGGACAGAGCCGCCACCAAGCCGACGCCCGCCGCCGCCCCGGACACGGCGAAGGCCGAGCGGAACCCCGCCCGGCCTCGCACCGCACACCTCGTCGGCGCTTGTCGGCGCCTGTCGGCGCCGCCCGGATCAGCCCAGGGTCTGGGCCGCCGTCGGCGAGGAGTCACGCAGGAACTCCGTGCAGCGCTCGTACTCCGCCTGCTCCCCGATCGCCCCGGCGGCGCGCGCCAGCGCGTGCAGGGCGCGCAGGAAGCCGCGGTTCGGCTCGTGCTCCCACGGCACCGGGCCATGGCCCTTCCAGCCGGAACGGCGCAGGGAGTCGAGGCCCCGGTGGTAGCCGGTGCGCGCGTAGGCGTAGGACTCGACCACGCTGCCGTTCTCGAAGGCGGCGTCGGCGAGCTGGGCCCACGCCAGCGAGGACGTGGGGTACTTCGCGGCGACATCGGCCGGGGCGGCACCGGCGGCGAGCATGTCGCGCGGACCGGGGTCTTCGGGCAGGTGGGTCGGGGGCGGTCCCCCGAGCAGGTTCTCGTGAATCGACATGGGTTCCAGTTTGCCTGGCCGTTGCCCGAGTTCCGCTACCGGTCCGGCTCCGGCTCCAGCGGCGGCGCCCCCATCGGACAACTGGTCCTGGGCTCGGACCGCCGCAGCGCCGGATCGTCGGCGGGCCTGCGTACCTGCCACCAGGCGAGGGCGGCACCGATCACCAGCAACCCGGCGCACATCGGCATCGCCCGGCGGAAGGCCCCGGCGAACTCCGACGCCGACCGGTACGCCTCCGGCGACATCCCCGCCAGCAGCGGCAGCGCGGCCACCGCGAGGAGCCCGGCGGCCCGCGCGGCGGCGTTGTTGATGCCGCTGGCCAGCCCCGCCTTCCCCGCGTCCACCGAGGCCAGCACGGTCGCGGTCAGCGGCGCCACCATCGTCACCAGCCCCACCCCCAGCAGCCCCACGGCGGGCAGCACGTCGGTCAGGTACGAGGCACCAGGCCCGACCCGGATCATCAGCAGCATGCCCGCCGCCGCGATCAGCGGGCCGACCGTCAACGGGATGCGCGGACCGATCCGCTGGCCCAGCTCACCGGATTTGGCCGAGAAGAGCAGCATCAGCACCGTCGTCGGCAGCAGCGCCGTCCCCGCGCCCAGCGCCGAGTACCCGGCCACCACCTGGAGCTGGATGGCGGCGAGGAACATGAAGCCGCCGAGCGCCGCGTAGACGCAGAACGTCACGATGTTCACCGAGGTGAAGAGGGACGAGGAGAAGATCGACAGCGGCAGCATGGGGTCCGAGCGCCGCCGCTCCACCCGGACGAAGACCACGCCCAGCGCCAGCCCCGCCACCGCCGACCCGACCACCAGCGGCGACGCCCCGTCCGAGGCCGCCTCGATCAGCGCGTACGTCACCAGGGCCAGGGCCAGCGCGCCGAGCCCGGCCCCCAGCACGTCGAACCGCCGCCGCCCGTCCGGCCCGGCCCGCACGCCCTCGGGCACGCTGGTGTCCCACGACTCCGGTACGTGCCGCAACGCCACCGGTACGCAGACCAGGGCCAACGGCACGTTGAGCAGGAAGACCCAGCGCCAGCCGGGCCCGTCCACCAGCCAGCCGCCCACGAACGGGCCGATCGCCGAGCCGACGCCGCCCAGCCCCGACCAGAGCCCGACCGCCCGCGCCCGGTCGTCCGGATGGAACCCGGACTGGATCAGCGCCAGCGACCCGGGGGTGAGCAGCGCCCCGCCGGCCCCCTGGAGGGCGCGGGCGGCGATGAGCACGATGTCGTTGGGGGCGAGACCGCAGGCGAGCGAGGCCAGCGCGAACCAGACGACGCCGATGACGAAGACCCGCCGCCGCCCGAACCGGTCGCCGAGCGCCCCGCCGAGGAGGATCAGCCCGGCGAGGGTGACCATGTAGGCGTTGACGGTCCACTGGAGCGCCGCCATGTCGGTGTCGAGGTCGCGGCCGATCCGCGGCAGCGCCACGTTGACCACGGTCGAGTCGAGCATGGCCATGCTGGAGCCCAGCACGGTGGTGAGGACCATCCACCGGCCCGAGGCGTCCTTCAGCCGGATCTCCCCGGCGCGCTCCATGGCTCCGCCGCCCGCCGCGCGCTCGCGCCGCCGCCCGCGCCGATGAGGTGCCATGGACCGATCGTGGGGCCGCCCACCGCGCCCTGCCAACGCACGGGGGCCAGGCGGGTCCGGACCGTACGCCGTGGCCGGCGGCCCCGAGCAGGCGTCCAGGCCGCCCCCGGTCTCAGCCCCGCACCGCCCTGATCAGCGCCTCCACCCCGGCCTCCGCCTTGGCCCGGGCACATCCCGCGTTGAGCCGGACGAAGCCCGGAGCCCCGTAGACGGAGCCGCGCATGATGGCGACCTTCTCGCGCTCCACCAGCACCCGCTGGAGCGCGTCCTCGTCGACGCCGAGCGGCCGCAGGTCGATCCAGGCGAGGTAGCCCGCCTCCGGCGGCGTCCAGCCCAGCTCGGGGAAGGCCGCGCCGAGGCGGTCGGCGAGCAGGGCGAGGTTGCCGCCGATGTAGGAGCGGGCCGCGTCGAGCCAGGGGGCGCCGTGCCGGTAGGCGGCGATGTGCGCGGTGAGCGACAGGACGGCGGGCGAGGCGAGCCCTTCGCCGGTCTCCATCCGCCGGACGAACTCGGCGTGGTCCTCCGCGCTGCCGAGGAAGCCGTACGAGCCGGTCAGCGCGGGGAAGTTGAACGCCTTCGAGCCGGAGGTGATGAGCGCCCACCGTTCGTCAGGGGCGCCGAAGCGGGTCCAAGGGAGGTGGGTGCGGCCCGGGTGGACGAAGTCCGCGTGGATCTCGTCGCTGATGACGGCCACACCGTGGCGGCGGGCGAGGGCGGCGAGCGCGGTCAGCTCCTCGGCGCTCCACACCTTGCCGGTCGGGTTGTGCGGCGAGCAGAGCAGCAGGATCCGGGCGCGGGGACGGGCGAGCAGTCCGTCCAGGACGCCGAAGCCCGGGTCGTCCAGCGGCGCGGGCACCCGGACGCGGCCGAGGCCGTCGACGGCCTTGCGGAACCCGTCGTACGTCGGGGTGTGCAGGACGACCTCGTCGCCGGGCTCGGTCCACATCCGCAGGAGCTGGGAGAGCTGGTTGAGGACGGAGGGGGCATGGACGAGCCGGTCGGTGTCGACGGCGGTGTCGTGGCGGGTGGCGAACCAGTGGGCGACGGCCGGACGGAAGTCACCGAGGCGCCAGTCGGTGTAGCCGAAGACGCCGTGGGCCACCCGCTGGTGGAGCGCCTCCAGGATGACGGGCGCGGCCGGGAAATCCATGTCGGAGATGGTGAACGGCAGCAGCCCGTCCACCCCGAACCGGTCGGCGACGCCGTCCCACTGCACGCTCCACGTGCCGTACCGGTCCACGGGGGTGTCGAAGTCGAAGCTCACGGGCGGCCCTTTCACGGGACGGGGTGCGGGGAAACGGCGCGGGCCCGGCCCCCTTCGGAAGTGAACCGAAGGGAGCCGGGCCCGGTGGCGCGGTGGGTCAGGATCTCAGGGCCTGTCCGGCGGTCACTTGAGGCGGGTGCCGGCCGACCGCAGGTTCTGGCAGCCGACGACGACGCGGGCGGCCATGCCGGCCTCCGCGGCCTTGCCCCAGGTGCGGGGGTCGTACTGCTTCTTGTTGCCGACCTCGCCGTCGACCTTCAGCACGCCGTCGTAGTTGCGGAACATGTGGTCCACGACCGGGCGGGTGAAGGCGTACTGGGTGTCGGTGTCGATGTTCATCTTGACGACACCGTTGCCCAGCGCGGTGGCGATCTCCTCCTCGGTGGAGCCGGAGCCGCCGTGGAAGACGAAGTCGAACGGCTGGCTGCCCGCGGCCTTGCCGAACTTCTCGGCGACGCTGGACTGGAGGTCCGCCAGCAACTCGGGACGGAGGACGACGTTGCCCGGCTTGTAGACGCCGTGGACGTTGCCGAAGGAGGCGGCCAGCAGGTAGCGGCCCTTCTCGCCCAGGCCCAGGGCCTCGGCGGTGCGGATCGCGTCGTCCGGCGTCGTGTAGAGCTCGTCGTTGATCTCGTGGGTGACGCCGTCCTCCTCGCCGCCGGTCGGGGTGATCTCGACCTCAAGGACGATCTTGGCGGCGGCGGCCTTGGCCAGCAGCTCCTGGCCGATGGTGAGGTTGTCCGCGAGGGTCTCGGCGGAGCCGTCCCACATGTGCGACTGGAAGAGCGGGTTCTGCCCGGCCTTCACGCGCTCCTCGGAGATGGCGAGCAGCGGGCGGACGTAGCCGTCCAGCTTGTCCTTGGGGCAGTGGTCGGTGTGAAGGGCCACGGTGATGTCGTACTTCGCGGCGACGATGTGCGCGAACTCGGCGAGCGCGACCGCGCCCGTCACCATGTCCTTCTTGTGCTGACCGCCCAGGAACTCCGCACCACCCGTGGAGATCTGGATGATGCCGTCGCTCTCCGCCTCCGCGAAGCCGCGCAGCGCGGCGTGGAGCGTCTGCGACGAGGTCACGTTGATGGCCGGGTAGGCGAACTTGCCTGCCTTCGCCCGGTCGAGCATCTCGTTGTAGACCTCGGGGGTTGCGATGGGCATGTGTTCGCTCCTTGTGATGTGCCGGTACGTACTTGGCCCTGACCTGGGGGCGACGACATCGTCGCGCCCATCTTTCCAGACTTGCCCCCAGCCTCCACCCGAGGGGACGGCCGGGATGGCGACACTTCCCGCCACAGACCCACACAATCCGCCACACCCGGCCCCGTCCAGGTCCGGTCCGCGCGAGTACGCGATGTTTCACGGGAAACCACGCCCCGTTTCACGTGAAACCGGACATGCGATGTTTCACGTGAAACATCGCCCACGCCCCCTGCCCTACGGCGCCGGAGTCAGCCCAGACCCAGCTCGTCCAGCGCGTACGCGTACAGGTACGGCACGCCGGCAGTCTCGGCGATCTTCTCCCCGGCCCCCGTCGCCCGGTCCACGATCGTCGCCACCGCGACCACCTCGGCCCCCGCCTCACGGGCCGCCTCGACAGCGGTCAGCGGCGACCCACCGGTGGTCGAGGTGTCCTCCACGACCAGCACCCGGCGCCCCTTGATGTCCGGCCCCTCCACCCGGCGCTGCATCCCGTGCGCCTTCGCCGCCTTCCGCACGACGAACGCGTCGAGCCGCCGCCCTCGCGCCGACGCCGCGTGCAGCATCGAGGTGGCCACCGGGTCGGCCCCCAAGGTCAGCCCACCCACCGCGTCGAACTCCAACTCCGCCACAAGATCGAGCATGACCTGACCGACCCGCGGCGCCGCGGCCCCGTCCAACGTCACCCGCCGCAGATCCACGTAGTAATCAGCCTCCAGCCCGGAGGAAAGGGTGACCTTGCCGTGCACGACGGCCTTGTCCTTGATGTCCTGCAGCAGCTCGCCACGTACGTCACTCATGCCGCGAATTTTACGGCCGCGCCACCCCGCACCCCCCGCCGGTCCATCCGCCCCACCAAACGGAACAGCAACGGAACAGCACCCACCGACAACCCCACCCACCACCGGCGGCTCCCCGCCGGCGAGACGGGAGGGCGGGGACGGGCCGGGGTGCCCCCGCAGCAGACTGACGTGAGGAGCCAGAATGACCCAGCTGGCTCCCACCTCGTCAGTCTGTGAGGAGGTACACCGGTGCGGCCCCGCCCGCACCACCCCACGGACAAACCGCGAACCCCTCGACAGGGCCACACTCATAGCCAGCGGCAACCGACAAAACCCCAGCCCGGCCCGCGCTTGGGGCCACCTTCGGCCGGCACGGCCGAGCGGCGCTCACCAACCCCCAGCCCGGCCGGCGCTTGAGGCCATCAGTGACCGGCACGGCCGAGCCGGCCAGGACACCAGAACACAGCCTGCCGGCCCCTGAGGCACCGCATCCAAGCCGCGCCGCAGGCTCACCCCAGTCGCCAACTCCACGTAGTGCCCGCCTCCAACGGCTCCAACGGCGTCACCAGCCGAGGCGCCGTGTTGAGCCCGTTGGGCGGCCCGGTCTGCGGCTCGACGCACACAGCCTCGGCCTGCTCGTCGTAGACGACCACCCACTGCTCCCGCGAGGCCACGGTGAGCTCCAGCTCCCCGGGCCACACCACCTTCACGTCCACCCCGTCCGGCATCCCGAAGCAGTCGTCCCAGGGCCCCGGGGTCGGGGCGATCCGCCGCCCGGTGGGCAGGTGGTCCGCGCCCCGCTCCTCCTGCCAGGCCGCCTCGAACTCCAGCCGGACGTTCTCGCCGCCCCGCCCGAGGTTCCGCAGGAACCAGGGGTGCCACCCGACCTGCGCCGGAAAGGAGCTCTCGTACGCCTCGACGCCCATGGAGAGCGTGAGCTCACCGTCCCCCAGCGCGACGATCTGCGTCACCCGGCCCGGGAAGGGCCACGGCTCACCCAGCTCGTAGGTGAGCACGGCCTCGGACTCGGAGGCCCGGGCCACCTTCCAGCTCACCTCGCGGCCGGTGCCGTGGATGGCGTGGGGCGGGTTGTTCAGCGGGAGCTGCCGCACCTCGGCCCCGTCCCGGAACCGCCCCTCGGCCACCCGGCCGCACCACGGCACCATCGGGAAACTGCCGAACCCCGCGCCCTGGCGCAGCAGTTCCACGCCACCGATCCGCAGGCTCGACAGCCGCCCGCCGTTGCCCGCGTCCACCGACACCTCGGCCTCGCCCGCGGCGAGCCTCACCACATCCTCAGTACTCACGCCTCGACCCTAGAGGAGGGGCGCGGGTTCCACATGGGCGGCGGGGCCCGGGCGCCGGTCCGCCGCCCCGAAACGCTGGGCCACCCGGCTCAGCGCCGCCGCAGCGCGCGCCCCACCACCACCGCCGAGGCGACGACCAGGGCTGCCGCCGGGGCGGCCCAGCGCAGGGTGGCAGAGGTGGTGGAGGAGGCCGGGGCGGGGACGGGGGCGTAGCGGCCGCGCGGGGGCGCGTGGTCGACCTCCTCGGCGCTGCGGCCGATCATCGTGCGCCGGGCGTGGGCGGCCTCGGCGGGCTCGATGTCGGGCACCTCGATGATCTCCTCGACCTCCTCGTCGAGGTCCACCTCGTCCTCGTCGAACTCGTCCTCGTCCTCGGCGCCGTCCCGGCTGTGGATGGCCGCCGCCAGCTCCTCCGGGGTGATCTCGTCCTCGTCGGTGCCGGGGGCGGCCGCCGCGGGCTCCGCGGCCTCGTCGGCGCCGACCTCACCATGGTCCCCGTGGCCACCGGAAGCCGGAGACTCACCGGCCGGAGCCTCCTGGAGCGCCGCCGCGCCCCCGCTCCCGCCCTCGCCCGCCGGGCCGCTCCCGGGCTGCCCGCCCGGCTGTTCCGCGTACGCGGCGAGCGCCTCCACCGCCTGGGTGAGCAGCGCGCGCATCCCCCGCTCCACCGCCGCCTCGTCGAGCCGGGCGCCCCGCCCGTCGACGCGGGCCCGCGTGTCCAGCGCGACCAGGGTGCCGCCCTCGGCCGGGGTGAGCCTCAGCCGCACGGTGGCCTGCCCCTGACCCGTACCGCGCACCTCGCCGCCCTCGGCGTGGAAGGTGTACGTGCCGTCCGCCGCGGTGGTCAGCCGCAGCGCGCCCCGGTACGTGATGGTGCGCCCGGCCAGCCGCAGCCGCAGCCGCCCGGACAGGGCGGAACCGGCGCCCGCGCCGTCGGCCGGAGCCTCCGCCGACGGGCCCTCGGCCCGGGCGGCGCCCAGCGGTTGCCCGGCGCCCTCGGGACGGGGTCCCTCGGCCCCCGCGCCGCCGCCGGGCGCGGGATCAAGCTGGAGTCCGGGGACGCCGCGGACGGCTGTCGCGGGGGCCCGCAGCGCGGCGCGCAGGGCCTCGGCGGACACCGGAACGAACACCTCATGCTCCATGCCAGCCGAGCCTACCCACGCTGACGCCGGTCTGTACCCGCGTCGACGGCGCCGGATGGACGCGGAGCCCTTCCGCGCGGGGGCCCGGGGCCCTGCGCGGGCGGGCTCCACCCCGTCCGCCGTGGCCGCGCGCGGCCCGCCCTCGTGCCCGCCCCTCCAGGTCAGTGCGGGTAGCGCGGATGGCTGAGGGTGGAGGGCGGCAGCCCCGGCAACCGGGTGGCCTCGGCGGCCAGCCCGCCGGAGCGCAGGGCGGCCCCGTCCAGCGTGAGCGGGGGTCCGCCGTCCCCGGGCGGGGCCAGGGTCAGCGGCTGGCGCTCCCGGCCCGCGAGGAGGAACCCCCAGTCGGGGGCCTTCGGGTGGTCGCGCAGGGCGCGGTCGGGGCGGAAGGCGAAGGCTCCGTCGTGCCCGGCGGCGCTGTAGGGGGTGGTGAGCAGCCCGGCGGCGCGCACGGTGGCGTCGACCGTCCAGAAGGTCTTCGGCCGGTCGGCGGGGGAACCGGAGTGGACGGCGAGCCTGCCGCCGGGGGCGAGCGACCGCGCGGCGAGGCCGAAGAACTCCTCGGAGTACAGCTTGGTGCTGGAGGTGATGCCGGGGTGCGGCAGGTCGGCCACGATCACGTCGTACCCGCCGCCGCCCCGCCCGTCCCGGCCGCCGCCCGCCTCCCCCGCGCCCGGGCGGCCCGCCCGCAGCCAGTCGAAGGGGTCGGCGGTGACCGGGCGGAGCCGCGGGTCGCCGTAGGCGTGGCCGTTGAGGGCGGCGAGGCCCGGGTCGCGGCGGGCCAGGTCGACCACGGCCGGGTCGAGTTCGACCAGGTCGACCCGGCGGACGCCCGGGTGGCGGAGGACCTCGCGGGCGGCCAGCCCGTCCCCGCCGCCGAGGATCAGGACGCGGGCGTGCGGCCCGGCCATCGCGGGGTGCACCAGCGCCTCGTGGTAGCCGTGTTCGTCGGCGCCGCTGACCCGCAGCCGGCCGTCGAGGTAGAGGGCGAGGCTCCGTCCCTCGCCACCGGTGAGGACGATCTCCTGGATCTCGCTCTGCACGGCGAGGCGGACGTCCGTCCCGTACATCGCCCGGCGGGCCGCCGCCTCGAAGTCGCCGACGAGGGCGGCGGCGGTGCCGAGGAGGGCGAGGACGACGACGTTGAGCAGGATCAGCAGCCGCCGGGAGCGGCGGGAGAGGTCGCGCCCGAAGAGGCCGAGCACCAGGGCGCCCCCGGCGAAGGCGTTGACGGCGCCGGTCAGCAGGGCGCCGGTGAGCTGGCCCAGCATCGGCAGCAGCAGGAAGGGGAAGGCGAGGCCGCCGACGAGGGCGCCCACGTAGTCGGCGGCGAAGAGGTCGGCGACGGCGCCGCCCGCGTCCTGCCGCCGGATGCGCTGCATCATCACCATCAGCAGCGGAACCTCCGCCCCGATCAGCAGCGAGAAGGCGACCATCAGGAACCGGGCGCCGCCGAGCCCCCCGGCCAACCACTCCGGGGACCAGGCGAAGCAGGCGTAGAGCGCCAGCGCGCTCACTCCGCCGACCAGCGCGAGGATCGCCTCGACCACCCCGAAACCCAGTGCGGCGCGGCAGCGGAGTCGTTTCGCCAACAGGGCGCCGACGCCCATCGCGAAGACCATCACGGAGAGCACCACGGAGGCCTGGGTGACCGAATCGCCCATCAGGTACGAGGCGAGAGCGACCAGTTCCAGCTCGTAGACCAGGCCGCAGGCGGCGCAGACGAAGACGGTGGCCAGGACCAGCAAGCGCGCCGGTCCCGGGCCCACCGGCAGCCCGCCGCTGAACTCCCGATCCCGCGAAGCACGTTCTGCTCCGGGCGCGGGTCGGGTCGGGGCTACGGGTTCCATCACGCGGTGAACGCTACGTCACCACTGCACCACGTTTTGTCACCCGGAAGAGTGCCCCGGGAGCGGGGAGCGGGCACGGGCGCACCCCGTCGCCCCGCACCGCGCGCGCGAACCTCCCGCACGCCCCACGCGCCCCGCCCGCCCCACCGGGCGCCCCGGCGCCGCGCACGTACGCCGTCTCGCAGACCCCCCGCGGCCCTGCGAGAACAGGTCAGCCGCGGGCAGCCTCCGCCGACTCCCGCACCGGGCGGGTGCTGCGCGTCCCCGCCCGCGAGCGGGTGACGACGAGCTGCCCCTCCTCCGGGTACGCGTGCCAGGTGCGCCAGTGCATCTGGCCGTCGCGCCACTGGGCGATCAGCGCGGTGAAGGCGTCGGGGCTGCCCGGGAAGACCCCGGCGAGGCCGTGCGGGTGGTCGGCGACGAGGGCGAGGAGTTCCTGGGCCCGCCCGGAGAAGGCGCTCGGCGTCATCACCTCGACGCGCGCCGAGAACTCGTACTCCCAGTCGCCGACCCGCTCCGAGACGCCGACCGGCAGCGGACTCTTGCTGCCGGGGATGCAGGCCACGGTCTCCGAGCAGAGCCCGCGCTCCTGCTCCAGCAGCACCTGGTGGGAGGCGCCCAGCAGTCTGAGCTGCAACGCGTTGCCGCCCAGGCGCAGGTCGAGGGTGGCGAGGGCGGGCAGCGGTTCGCGGCCCAGGGCCCAGGCGAGGTCGGACGCACGTGTATCGGTGTAGACGGTCTTGAGGGTCGTGAGCATGACTCGGCTCCGCAACACGCAGGAATGGGTGGCCGCCCCTCACGGGAACTCGGAGTACGCGGGCCAGGGGGAGGCCGACAAGTCCTGTGCCCGCCGGGCGCTCCGGGCACCGTGCGGGACTTGTCGGACACCCCTCTGGCGCGGCCGGCGAAGATCCGGGGGGCTGTATGGACGGATTCGAGGGAATCACGAACGGCCTTTGTGTCACAGCGTTTTTACCCGATCACAGAGGGTTTCCATCCCCCCGGGGGTGAAATAGCTCAACCGTTCAACCATCTACACCCGCAACCTCGCCCCGGCCTCCGCCACACCAGCCCCGCACACCCCAATTGCCGCTCCGCGCAGGTGAATCGATTCCCCGTCACCTCCCGACACACTGCCGGCGCCCGCGCCCGCACTCCCCGTGTGAGCCGGGCCTCTGGACGCGGGGGCGTACGAGATCCGGCGCGCGCCTGACGAGCGCGCGCCGGGAGTGAGCCGTACGACCGGTCGCGGCGCCTCAGCTGCCGCCGCCGCACCCTCCGCCACCGCCACCGCCACCGCCGCAGGACGACCCGCCGCCGCAGCTGTGCCCGCCGCCGGACGAGCCGCCGGACGAGGACCCGCTGTCAGAGGAGCCGCTGTCCCACCAGCCGCCCCCGCCGCCGCAGCTCCCGCCGGACGACCCGCCGGAGGCCCCCGAGCCCACGCCCGTGCCCGTGCCCGAACGGCGCCCGCGCTTCTCCGACGCCTTGCTCCTCCGTGCCGCGACCAGGCACACGACCGCTATCACCACGAATCCCGCGAATACGAGCATCACAGTCCTCCCCGTAGTCGTCCCCGGCCCCCTGTGTCCGCCGGGTCCCGGGACGGTCTCCCCGACCGCCGGCACCCCCCCGTGACGGGGCACGCCTTGACGATCCCCCCGCCCCCGACGCCCAAAGCGGAATTGAGCAACTCCAGAGGTTCGCGCCCCCGCCGCCCCCGGCTCCGCCCCGGCCCGCCTGGCACAATGGCCGCTCGGCACGGGTCCGGCACGCCGGACAGGGCGCGACGGACGGCGGAACTCCATGAACGACAGGCCCCTCCTCAACCGCAGGCTGGCCGAATTCGGCACCACGGTCTTCGCCGAGATGTCGGCCCTGGCCCAGCGCACCGGCGCCATCAACCTCGGCCAGGGCTTCCCCGACACCGACGGCCCCGAGGAGGTCCGCGAGGCCGCGGTCCGCGCGCTGCGCGACGGCCGCGGCAACCAGTACCCGCCCGGCCCCGGCATCCCCGAGCTGCGCCAGGCCATCACCGAGCACCAGCAGCACCGGTACGCGCTCACCTACGACCCCGACACCGAGGTCCTGGTCACCGCCGGCGCCACCGAGGCCATCGCCGCCTCCCTGCTGGCCCTGGTCGAACCGGGCGACGAGGTGATCGCGCTGGAGCCGTACTACGACTCGTACGCCGCCTCCATCGCGCTGGCCGGCGGCACCCGCGTCCCCGTCCAGCTCCGTCCCGACACCGGGACCGGCACCTTCCGCCTCGACCTCGACGAACTGCGCGACGCCGTCACCCCGCGCACCCGCCTCATCCTGCTCAACACCCCGCACAACCCGACCGGCACCGTGCTGACCCGCGAAGAACTCGCCGCAGTCGCCGAACTCGCCGTCGAACGCGACCTCCTGGTCGTCACCGACGAGGTCTACGAACACCTCGTCCTGGACGGCGCCCACCTGCCGCTCGCCTCGTTCCCGGGCATGCGCGAGCGGACGCTGACCATCTCTTCGAGCGGCAAGACCTTCTCGTTCACCGGCTGGAAGGTCGGCTGGGTCACCGGCGCCCCCGCCCTGGTCTCGGCCGTCCGCGCGGTGAAGCAGTTCCTCACCTTCGTCTCGGCGGGCCCCTTCCAGTACGCCGTCGCCGAGGCCCTGCGCCTCCCCGACGCCTACTACGACGGCCTGCGCGCCTCCCTGCGCGCCAAGCGCGCCCTGCTCACCGAGGGCCTCACCGCCGCGGGCTTCGGCGTCTTCCGTCCCTCGGGCACCTACTTCATCACCACCGACGTCCGCCCCCTCGGCCACACCGACGGCATCGACTTCTGCCGCCGACTCCCCACCCGCGCGGGCGTCGTCGCCATCCCCAACGCCGTCTTCTACGACGACAAGGCCGCCGGCTCCCCCTTCGTCCGCTTCGCCTTCTGCAAGAAGGACGAGGTACTGAGCGAAGCGGCGGAGAGGCTGGCGGGGCTCGGGCCCGCCCCTGCCACCGGCCGTTGAACCGTCCTCCCGCTGTTCGGCGCGAGGAGACGGCGGGCCCGGCCACGTCACCGCCGGTATCGCCCGGGATCGGTCGGCAGAGCGTCGATCTTTCCCTTCACACGCCGCTGACCCGCGAAGACACGTGTCCTATGACGTGGCGTCAGCCCGGGGGCCGGATAGCGCCTGGTACTGCCGCACACCACACGTCTGACGTTGATCCGCTCGAAAGCCCCCCGCACCAGCCGGAGTCGACCAGTGGACCGCCGCTCGCTGTCCGCTGCCGCCGCCCACGCGGCGGACACGCTCTCCCGCAGGGTCAGGGGTGCGGGGCTAGGCCCTGTCCGGCGGATCTTCGTGGGCCTGCGACGCCTGGCACGCACTCTCGCCGTACGCCCGAATCACCCGAGTACGTCCAGTACGAGGGAGA
>NZ_JBHXJE010000007.1:0-14442 GCF_042723275.1 Streptomyces sp. NPDC058373
GCCAATCCTCGACCGGAACGGTCAGAGACGGCCTCAAGCGCCGGCCGGGCTGCGAGGTGGCTGAGCTCCGCTTCGACCGCACCGGTCAAAGAACCGGCCTCAAACGCCGGCCGGGCTGGAGTTTGCCAGGGCCAGGGCCAGCCGCGCCGGAGTCGGCCGGGCCCTAGTCGGCCGGACCCGAGTCGGCCGGACCCGAGTCGGCAGGGCCCTAGTCGGCCGGGCCGGAGTCGGCCCCGGGCGCCCCCGGCGCAATCGCGTCGAGCAAGGTGTCCGCCGCCGCATACGGCGAAAGATCCCCACCCACGACCTGCGCGGCCAGCGCCGCAACACGGGCATCCCCGGCCAGATCCGCGATGCGGGAACGGAGAGCGGTCACCGCGATGGTCTCGATCTCCCGGGCGGCGCGGGCGACCCGCCGCTCGCCGAGCACACCCCGCCCCTCCATCCAGCCCCGATGCTTCCCCAGGGCGTCGACCAGGTCGTCGACGCCCACCCCCTTGGCCGCCACGGTCTTGACGATCGGTGGCCGCCACTCCCCGGCCCCCCGGGCCTCCCCGAGGCCGAGCATGTGGTTGAGCTCCCGGGCCGTGGCGTCGGCGCCGTCGCGGTCGGCCTTGTTGACGACGTACAGGTCGCCGATCTCCAGGATCCCGGCCTTGGCGGCCTGGATGCCGTCCCCCATGCCGGGGGCGAGCAGCACCACACTGGTGTCGGCCTGCGCGGCGATCTCCACCTCGGACTGCCCGACCCCGACGGTCTCGACGAGGACCAGGTCGAACCCGGCCGCGTCCAGGACGCGGATCGCCTGGGGCGCGGCCCAGGCGAGCCCGCCCAGGTGGCCGCGGGTGGCCATGGAGCGGATGTAGACCCCGGGATCGGAGGCGTGGTCCGACATCCGGATCCGGTCGCCCAGCAGGGCGCCCCCGGAGAACGGCGAGGACGGGTCGACGGCGAGCACCGCGACCCGCTTGCCCGCCGCCCGGTAGGCGCTGACCAGAGCCGAGGTGGTGGTCGACTTGCCGACGCCGGGCGAGCCGGTGAGGCCGACGACGTAGGCGTTGCCGGTGAGCGGGGCGAGCGCGGCCATGACGTCCCGCAGCTGCGGCGAGGCCCCCTCGACCAGCGAGATCAGCCGGGCCACGGCACGCGGCCTGCCCTCTCTGGCCTGGGCGACGAGGGCGGGGACGTCCTGCATGGCTGCTCCGTTCACCTGACGACGTACGAGGATCGGATCCCATCCAAGGCGCGGCCCGGCCCCCTGCGCGGGAGGGCCGGGCCGCGCCGCGGTTCAGCTCCTGGGGACGCGGACGATCAGGGCGTCGCCCTGGCCGCCGCCGCCGCAGAGGGCGGCCGCGCCGGTGCCGCCGCCGCGCCGCTTGAGCTCCAGGGCCAGGTGGAGGACGAGGCGGGCGCCGGACATGCCGATCGGGTGGCCGAGCGCGATGGCGCCGCCGTTGACGTTGACCTTGTCGGAGGTGACGCCGAGCTCCTTCATGGACTGGACGGCGACGGCGGCGAAGGCCTCGTTGATCTCGATGACGTCGAGGTCCTCGACGGTCAGGCCGTCCTTCTTCAAGGCGTGCGCGATGGCGTTGGACGGCTGCGACTGGAGGGAGTTGTCGGGGCCGGAGACGTTGCCGTGGGCGCCGATCTCGGCGATCCACTCCAGGCCCAGCTCCTCCGCCTTGGCCTTGCTCATCACGACGACGGCGGCGGCGCCGTCGGAGATCTGCGAGGAGGAGCCGGCGGTGATGGTGCCGTCCTTGGCGAAGGCGGGACGGAGCTTGCCGAGCGACTCCGCCGTGGTCTCCGGGCGGATGCCCTCGTCCTTGGCGAAGACGACCGCCTCGCCCTTGCGCTGCGGGATCTCCACGGGGGTGATCTCGGCCTCGAAGATGCCGTTCTTCTGGGCGGCGGCGGCGCGCTGGTGGGAGAGGGCGGCGATCTCGTCCTGCTGGGGGCGGGCGATGCCGAGGCGGGTGTTGTGCTTCTCGGTGGACTCGCCCATCGCGATGTTCTCGAAGGAGTCGGTGAGCCCGTCGTGCGCCATCGAGTCGAGCACCTCGACGGCGCCGTACTTGTAGCCCTCGCGCGACTTGGGCAGCAGGTGCGGGGCGTTGGTCATGGACTCCTGGCCGCCGGCGACGACCACGTCGAACTCACCGGCGCGGATCAGCTGGTCGGCCAGGGCGATGGCGTCCAGGCCCGAGAGGCAGACCTTGTTGATGGTGAGGGCGGGGACGTTCATGGGGATGCCGGCCTTGACGGCGGCCTGGCGGGCGGGGATCTGGCCCGCGCCGGCCGTCAGCACCTGGCCCATGATCACGTACTGGACCTGGTCGCCGCCGATCCCGGCCCGGTCCAGGGCGGCCTTGATGGCGAAGGAGCCGAGGTCGGCGCCGGAGAAGGACTTGAGCGAGCCGAGGAGCCGCCCCATGGGCGTACGCGCGCCGGCGACGATCACGGAGGTGGTGCTCTGGGTTCCAGTCATGGCCGTGGGCCCCTTTGCATCAATGGTGCGGAGTGAACGAGGGTTTACGTCAATGTACTGAGCGGTACGCCGCGGGGTCACCGGGCTGTCGGTGTGATCGCGCGCACGTTGCGTAACCAGGCCGGGCGCGCTGCACTGGCTCCATGCTGACGCGTATCGACCACATCGGAATCGCCTGCCACGACCTCGACACCACCGTCGAGTTCTACCGCTCCACCTACGGCTTCGAGGTGTTCCACACCGAGGTCAACGAGGAACAGGGGGTGCGGGAGGCGATGCTGAAGATCAACGAGACCTCGGACGGAGGCGCCTCCTACCTCCAGCTCCTGGAGCCGACCCGCCAGGACTCGGCGGTCGGCAAATGGCTGGCCAAGAACGGCGAGGGCGTGCACCACATCGCCTTCGGCACCGCCGACGTCGACCAGGACGCCGCGGACATCCGCGACAAGGGCGTCCGGGTCCTCTACGACGAGCCCCGGAAGGGTTCCATGGGGTCCCGGATCACCTTCCTCCACCCCAAGGACTGCCACGGTGTGCTGACCGAACTCGTCACCTCCGCACCCGAGGAGTCGGCGGAGCACTGATCGGACACCTGATTGGCCGGTAGGGTTGGGGGGCGGCCGTCGCTCTCACGCGGGCGGCCGCCGGGCCGGGGTCCGGGTTTCAGAGCGGCAGCGCCGGGCGGCAGTCCGGGCCCGCGGGCGGTCTGACACCATTTCCCCCGGGAGCCTCGTCCGCCCTGCGGAGGGGGTTGTTCGGAGTTTTCGCGACCAGGGGACGGATGGGACCGCGCAGTGCGGGGCTACGAAGGCCAGGAGCGCCACCGAGCTGACGACCACCTCTCTCGGTTCGAAGCCGAGATGGACCGGCTGAAGACCGACCGGGAGAAGGCCGTTCAGCACGCCGAGGACCTCGGCTACCAGGTCGAGGTCCTGCGTGCCAAGCTGCACGAGGCCCGACGGGCGCTGGCGACGCGTCCCCACTCCTACGACACCGCGGACCTCGGCTACCAGGCCGAGCAGATGCTGCGGAACGCCCAGCTCCAGGCCGACCAGATGCGCAGCGACGCCGAGCGGGAGCTGCGCGAGGTCCGGGCGCAGACCCAGCGCATCCTCCAGGAGCACGCCGAGCAGCAGGCCCGCCTCCAGGCGGAGCTGCACACCGAGGCGGTCAACCGCCGCCAGCAGCTCGACCAGGAGCTGGCCGAGCGCCGCGCCACCGTCGAGTCGCACGTCAACGAGAACGTCGCCTGGGCCGAGCAGCTTCGGGCCCGCTCCGAGTCGCAGGCCCAGCGGCTGCTGGACGAGTCCCGCGCGCAGGCCGAGCAGTCGCTGGCGGCCGCTCGCGACGAGGCGCAGCGGCTCACCGAGGAGGCCCGCCGCCGGCTCGGCGAGGAGACGGAGAACGCCCGCTCGGAGGCGGAGGCGCTGCTGCGCCGGGCCCGCGCCGACGCGGAGCGGATGCTGAACGCCGCCTCCCAGCAGGCCCAGGAGGCCACCGACCACGCCGAGCAGCTGAGGACGTCGACCGCCTCGGAGTCCGACCAGGCGCACCGCAGGTCGGCCGAGCTGACCCGGGCCGCCGAGCAGCGGATGTCGGAGGCGGACGCGGCGCTGCGCGAGGCGACCTCGCGCTCCGAGAAGCTCGTGGCCGAGGCGGAGGCCGCGGCGGCCAAGCGGATGGCGGCCGCCGAGGCCGCGGGCGAGCAGCGGACGAAGACGGCGCGGGAGCAGGTGGCCCGGCTGGTCGAGGAGGCCACCAAGGAGGCCGCGGCGGTCCGCACGGAGGCCGAGGAGTTGCGCGAGCGGGCCGTCGTGGAGGCCGAGAAGGCGCGTGCCGAGGCGGCCGAGAAGGCCCGTGCGGCGGCGGCCGAGGACTCGGCGGCGGCTCTGGCGAAGGCGGCCAGGACCGCCGAGGAGGTGCTCCGGAAGGCGTCGAAGGACGCGGAGGAGACCCGGCGGTCGGCGGCCGAGGAGGCCGAGCGGCTGCGTTCGGAGGCGGAGGCCGAGGCGGACCGGTTGCGGGCCGAGGCGCACGACCTCGCGGAGGAGCTGAAGGGCGCCGCGAAGGACGACACCAAGGAGTACCGCGCCAAGACCGTCGAGCTCCAGGAGGAGGCCCGGCGGCTGCGCGGCGAGGCCGAGCAGCTGCGCGCCGAGGCGGTCGCGGAGGGCGAGCGGATCCGGTCGGAGGCGCGCCGCGAGGCCGTCCAGCAGATCGAGGAGTCGGCCACCACCGCCGAGGAGCTGCTGACCAAAGCCCGCAAGGACGCCGCGGAGGCCCGTGAGGCGGGCGAGGCGGACGGTGAGCGGACCCGGGCGGAGTCGGCGGAGCGTGCGGCGGCGCTGCGCAAGCAGGCCGACGACGCGCTGGAGCGGGCCCGGACCGAGGCCGCCAAGCTGGGCGAGGAGGCCGATGAGGCCGCCGCGCGGACCCGCGAGGAGGCCGAGCAGGCCGCGCGGGAGCTGCGCGAGGAGACCGAGGAGACGGTGCGGGCCCGCCGCGAGGAGGCCGACGCCGAGCTGGTGCGGCTCCGCGAGGAGGCCGAGCAGCGGGTGGCCTCGGCCGAGGAGGCGCTGACCGAGGCGCGCGCCGAGGCGGGCCGGCTGCGCAAGGAGGCCGCCGAGGAGGCGGAGCGCACCCGCAGCGAGGCGGCCGAACGCGCCCGGTCCGTACGGGACCAGGCAGCCGAGGAGGCCGAGGCGCTGACGGCGCGCGCGGCCGAGGAGGCGGCGGCGTCGCGGGCGGAGGGCGAGGCGGTCGCGGTGCGGCTGCGCGCCGAGGCGGCCGAGGAGGCCGAGCGGCTGAAGACGGAGGCCCAGGAGGCCGCCGACCGGCTGCGCGCGGAGGCCGCGACGGCGGCGGAGCGTACCGAGGCGGAGGCCGCCGAGGCGCTGGAGCGGGCCCAGGAGGAGGCGGACCGCAGGCGGCGTTCGGCCGAGGAGGCGCTGGAGTCGGCGCGGACCGAGGCCGGGCAGGAGCGGGAGCGGGCGCGGGAGCAGTCCGAGGAGCTGCTGGCCTCGGCCCGTAAACGCGTCGAGGAGGCCGAGGCCGAGGCGGCGCGGCTGGTCGAGGAGGCGGACCGGCGCGCCACCGAGCTGGTGTCGGCCGCCGAGGCGACCGCGCAGCAGGTGCGGGACTCGGTGGCGGGGCTCCAGGAGCAGGCGCAGGAGGAGATCGCGGGACTGCGGTCGGCGGCGGAGCACGCCGCCGAGCGGACCCGTACCGAGGCGCAGGAGGAGGCGGACCGGGTCCGTTCCGACGCGTACGCGGAGCGGGAGCGGGCCTCCGAGGACGCGGCGCGGCTGCGCGCGGAGGCGCAGGAGGAGCTGGAGACGGCGCGCGGGCTGGCCGAGTCGGCGGTCGCGGAGGCGACGGCCGAGTCGGAGAAGCTGCGGAGCGACGCCGGGAGTTACGCGCAGCGGATGCGGTCCGAGGCGTCGGACGCGCTGGCGTCGGCCGAGTCGGACGCCTCCAAGGCGCGGGCCGAGGCCCGCCAGGACGCCAACCGGATGCGCGGCGAGGCGGCCGAGCAGGCCGACCGGCTGGTCTCGGAGGCGGCCAAGGAGGCCGAGTCGCTGGCGGCGCGTTCCACCGAGGAGGCGGAGCGGGTCCGGGCGGAGGCGCGGGCCGAGGCCGAGCGGACGGTGACCGAGGCGGCCGAGGAGGCGGAGCGGCTGCGGGCCGAGGCGGCGCGTGCGGTGGCGGCGGCGGAGGACCACGCCGAGCAGGTGCGCGAGCAGGCGGAGCGGGTCGAGTCGCAGGCGCTGGCCGCGGCCGACGAGCTGACCTCGCAGGCGCGGGCGGAGGCGGAGCGGACGAGGGACGAGGCGCGGGCCGACGCCAACAAGCGGCGCTCGGAGGCGGCCGAGCAGGTCGACCGGCTGCTGAGCGAGACGGCTGCGGAGGCGGAGAAGGTGACCGCCGAGGCGCAGCAGGCCGCGCTGAAGGCGACGACGGAGGCCGAGTCGCGGGCCGACTCGATGGTGGGCGCGGCCCGCGCGGAGGCCGAGCGGCTGGTCGCCGAGGCCACTGTGGAGGGCAACGGCCTGGTGGAGCGGTCCCGTGCCGACGCCGACGAGCTGCTGGTGGGCGCCCGCCGGGACGCGACGGCGATCCGGGAGCGCGCCGAGGAGCTGCGTGAGCGGGTCACCGCGGAGATCGAGGAGTTGCACGACCGGGCGCGCCGGGAGTCGTCGGAGACGATGCGCAACGCCGGTGAGCGGTGCGACGCGCTGGTCAAGGCGGCCGAGGAGCAGGAGGCGAAGGCCCGGGCGAGCGCCAAGGAGCTGCTGGCGGACGCCAATTCGGAGGCCGGCAAGGTGCGGATCGCCGCCGTGCGCAAGGCCGAGGGGCTGCTCAAGGAGGCCGAGCAGAAGAAGGCCGAGCTGATCCGCGAGGCGGAGCAGGTCAAGCGGGAGGCCGAGGAGGAGGCCGAGCGGGTCGTCTCCGAGGGCCGGCGCGAGCTGGAGGTGCTGGTGCGCCGCCGGGCCGACATCAACCAGGAGATCTCCCGGGTCCAGGACGTACTGGAGGCGCTGGAGGGCTTCGAGTCCACGCCGTCCGGCAAGACGGCTCCAGGTGGTTCCGGTACGGGCGTCAAGGCGGGGGCCGCGGCGGGGAGTTCCCGTTCGGGTGGCAAGCAGAGCGAGAGCTGACGGGCTGTCGGGGGCTGGCGGCCCGGTCGGAGCGGTTCAGGGGGCCGTCCCCGGTCGAGGGGGCGGGGACGACGTACGCAGCGGCGCGGGAGGTGCGGTAATGGGCCTGTTCTGGCAAGGGCTCCTGCCGTTAGCCACCCAAAAGGGGTGTCATTCTCCAGATCAAACGGGCATCTGCTCGATGACACGCCGCTTTGGCCCCTAGGATTCCCTCTATCACCTCACCGGTCCCATTCGACAGGAACCCCATGAGCGACACTTCCCCCTATGGCTTCGAGCTCGTGCGGCGTGGGTACGACCGCGCTCAGGTGGACGAACGCATCTCCAAGCTCGTCTCCGACCGTGACAGCGCCCTCACCCGCATCACCGCTCTGGAAAAGCGCATCGAGGAGCTGCACCTCGAAACGCAGAACGCGCAGGCCCAGGTGGCCGACGCCGAGCCGTCGTACGCCGGTCTGGGCGCCCGGGTAGAGAAGATCCTCCGCCTCGCCGAGGAGGAGGCGAAGGACCTGCGCGAGGAGGCCCGCCGCGCCGCCGAGCAGCACCGCGAGCTGGCGGAGTCCGCCGCGCAGCAGGTGCGCAACGACGCCGAGTCGTTCGCGACCGAGCGGAAGGCGAAGGCGGACGACGAGGGCGTCCGGATCGTCGAGAAGGCCAAGGGCGAGGCCAACGCGCTGCGCGCCGAGGCCCAGAAGGACGCCCAGTCGAAGCGCGAGGAGGCCGACGCCCTCTTCGAGGAGACCCGCGCCAAGGCCGCCCAGGCCGCCGCGGACTTCGAGACCAACCTCGCCAAGCGGCGCGAGCAGTCCGAGCGGGACCTGGCCTCGCGTCAGGCGAAGGCGGAGAAGCGCCTGGCGGAGATCGAGCACCGGGCGGAGCAGCTGCGCCTGGAGGCCGAGAAGCTGCGGACGGACGCGGAGCGCCGCGCCCGCCAGACGGTGGAGACGGCGCAGCGTCAGGCGGAGGACATCGTCGCCGACGCCAACGCCAAGGCCGACCGGATCCGCAGCGAGTCGGAGCGCGAGCTGGCGGCGCTCACCAACCGCCGCGACTCGATCAACGCCCAGCTCACCAACGTCCGCGAGATGCTGGCCACCCTCACGGGTGCCGCCGTCGCCGCCGCGGGCGCCCCGGCCGAGGACGACTCCGCCACGCGCGGCGTCCCGGCCCAGCAGTCCCGCTGACCCGAGCGCCGGCGCCGGTCTCGCCCGGTGTCGCGCGGGTCTGGCCCCCGTCCTGGTTCGTCCGGGGCGGGGGCTTCGCGCTGCCCGGGCCCGGCGCGGAGGGTGCGCCTCCGGTTGCGGCAACCGGGCGAAGCCCACGGGCGGACGGCGCGGGCCGCCCGTAGCCTCGACACATGATCGAGCTGTCGGGGCTGACGAAGCGGTACGGCGAGAGGGTCGCCGTCAACAATCTGACGTTCACGGTGCGCCCGGGCATCGTGACGGGGTTCCTCGGGCCGAACGGCGCGGGGAAGTCCACCACGATGCGGATGATCCTCGGGCTGGACAGACCGTCGGCGGGCGACGTGCGGATCGACGGGCGGCACTACGCCGAGCTGCGCGACCCGCTGCGGCAGATCGGGGCGCTCCTCGACGCCAAGGCGATGCACGGCGGCCGCACGGCCTACAACCACCTGCTGTGCCTCGCGCAGTCCAACGGCATCCCCGCCTCCCGGGTCAGCGAGGTGCTGGACACGGTGGGGCTGACCCCGGTGGCCCGCAAGCGCGCCAAGGGGTTCTCGCTGGGCATGGGGCAGCGGCTGGGCATCGCGGGGGCGCTGCTCGGCGATCCGCGCATCCTGATGTTCGACGAGCCGGTGAACGGGCTGGACCCCGAGGGCATCCACTGGATCCGGAACCTGATGAAGTCCCTCGCCCACCAGGGCCGGACCGTCTTCGTCTCCTCGCACCTGATGAGCGAGATGGCCTTGACCGCCGACCACCTGGTGGTGATCGGCCAGGGCCGTCTGATGGCGGACACCTCGATGGCCGGGTTCATCCGGGAGAACTCACGCAGTTACGTCCGGATGCGCTCCCCCGAGCGGGAGCGGCTGCTGGACGCCCTGCACGCGGCGGGGTGCGCGGCGGTCGAGGGGCCGGACGGCGTGGTCGAGGTGGACGGGGTGCCGGCGGCCGAGCTGGGCGAGCTGGCGGCCCGGGAGCGGCTGGTGCTGCACGAGCTGAGTCCGCAGCAGGCCTCGCTGGAGGAGGCGTTCATGCAGCTGACGGCGGAGTCGGTGGAGTACCACGCGCACGACGGGGACCCGGGCGCGGTACGCGGGGGCCCGGAGCCCGGGGGCGGGCCCGCGGGTGAGGGCGGGGGCCAGTGGGGCGCCGGCTGGGGCGGTCCGGAGCAGCGGCGGAGGAGGAGCTGACGATGGCCGTGACACAGGTGGTGCGTTCGGAGTGGACGAAGATCCGCTCGGTGCAGTCGACGGTGTGGACGCTGGGGCTGGCGGCGGTGGTGACGATCGCGCTGGGCGCGCTGATCAGCGCCCTCACCAGGAGCGAGTACGACAACCTCCCGCCCCGCGACCAGCTGACCTTCGACCCGACCTTCATCAGCTTCGCCGGGCTGAGCCTGGGTCAGCTGGCCATGGTGGTCTTCGGGGTGCTGGTGGTGTCCAACGAGTACAGCACCGGCATGATCCGGATGTCGCTGGCGGCGGTGCCGCAGCGGGGCACCTTCTTCTTCAGCAAGGTCCTGGTGGCGACGGTGCTGGCGCTGGTGGTGAGCCTGGTGACGACCTTCGCCGCCTTCTTCCTCGGGCAGGCGATGCTCGGGAGCCTGAAGGCGTCGATCGGCGATCCGGGGGTGTTGCGGGCGGTGGTCGGGGCCGCCCTCTACATGACGCTGATGGCCGTCTTCTCCATGGGCGTGGCGGCGATGCTGCGCTCGCCGATGCTCTCGCTGGGCATCCTGGTGCCCTTCTTCTTCCTGGTCTCCTCCATCCTCGGAGCCGTCCCCGCGACCGAGAAGGTCGGCCGGTTCCTGCCCGACCAGGCCGGTTCCAAGATCATGCAGGTGGTGGCCCCGCTGAACGACGACGCCCCCTACGGCCCGTGGGGCGGGCTCGGCATCATGGCCCTCTGGGTGATCGCCGCCCTGGCCGCCGGCTACGCCCTCCTCCGCCACCGCGACGCCTGACCCGCCCCGGCCCCCGACTGGCCTCAGACGCCGGCCCGGCTGAGTGGCCTCAAAGGCCGGCCGGGCTGTTTTCCCCGCCGGCCGCACAGGGCCTCAGCGAGAATCCAGCCCGGCCGGCGCTTGAGGCCACCTGTGACCGCCAGGTCGGGGACCGACCGCGCCCACCAGAGCCCAGCCGGCACGTGAGGCCCCCTCACGCCCCGGCAGAGCAAGTTCCACTTGGCCGGAACCGTACGGCGGTGACTATCCTCCTAACCCAGACGGGGACGTCACCCCGGCAAGCCAATCTGTCGATGGGTGCGGAGTACATGATCGAGGCTTTCGGCCTGACGAAGCGCTACGGCGCCAAGACAGCCGTGTACGACCTGTCCTTCCAGGTGAAGCCGGGCACGGTGACCGGCTTCCTGGGCCCGAACGGCTCCGGCAAGTCCACGACGATGCGCATGATCGTCGGCCTGGACCAGCCCTCGGGCGGCCACGTGACCATCGGCGGCCACCCCTACCGGCGAGTCCCGAACGCCCCGCGCCAGGTCGGCGCGCTGCTCGACGCCAAGGCGGTGCACGGCGGCCGCTCGGCCCGCAACCACCTGCTCTGCCTGGCGCAGCTCTCCGGCATCCCGGCCCGCCGGGTGGACGAGGTGCTGGGCGTGGTGGGGCTCCAGGACGTGGCGCGGCGCCGCTCGAAGGGGTTCTCGCTCGGTATGGGGCAGCGGCTGGGCATCGCCGCGGCGCTCCTCGGCGACCCGCAGGTGCTGCTCTTCGACGAGCCGGTCAACGGCCTCGACCCGGAGGGCATCCTCTGGGTCCGCAACCTCATGAAGTCGCTGGCCGCCGAGGGCCGCACGGTCTTCGTCTCCTCGCACCTGATGAGCGAGATGGCGCTGACCGCCGAGCACCTGATCGTGATCGGCCGGGGCCAGTTGATGGCCGACATGAGCGTGCGGGACTTCATCGCCGCCAACTCGGCCGGGTTCGCGCGGGTCCGGGTGCCGGACACCGAGCCCGCCGCCCGCGAGAAGCTGTCGGCGGCGCTGGCGCAGGAGGGCGGCCAGGTGCTGCCGGAGCCGGACGGCGCGCTGCGGGTGGCGGGGCTGCCGCTGCCCCGGATCAGCGACGTGGCGCACGGCGCCGGGGTGCGGCTCTGGGAGCTCTCGCCGCACCAGGCGTCGCTGGAGGAGGCGTACATGCGGATGACGCAGGGCGCCGTGGACTACCGCTCGACCGACGACCAGCGGGCCGGGCTGCACGAGGTGATGGAGCAGGTCGGCGGTGCGGCGCCGGTGCCGCAGCCGGGCTCCGGACAGCCCGGCTGGTACGCGCCCCCGCCGCCGCGCCAGGCGCAGCCGGACCAGAACCCGTACGCCCGGCCCACCCCGCAGCCGCCCGCGGCCCCCGCCCCCGCCCCCGCCCCCGATCTGAGCAAGAGCGACACCGAGGACCCGCGATGACGACGACCCCCCAGCCGCAGCACCAGCCGCAGCAGGCCCCGGGGCCGTACGCCCAGCCGGGTCCGCCCCCTCCCCCGCAGCCGGGCGCGCTCCCCGGGGCGATGTACACCTCGCCGATCCCGGTGCGCCGCACCCACCTGGGACACGCGCTGGCCTCGGAGTGGACGAAGATCCGCTCGGTCCGCTCGACGGTGTGGACGCTCGGTGTCTTCGCGCTGCTGGTGGTCGGCATCGGCCTGCTGGTGGCGAACCAGACCTCCGGCGCCGACTACGCCGACGTGCCGTACACGATCCCGGCCTTCTTCGGGTTGCTGCTGGGGCAGATCTGCCTGATCACGCTGGGCGTGCTGGTGGTCACCTCGGAATACGGCACGGGGATGATCCGCACCACCTTCACCGCGGCCCCGCAGCGGCACCGGGTGCTGGCGGCGAAGATCCTGGTCTTCTTCGCGCTGGCCTTCGTGGTCTCGGCAGTGTCGATCACCCTGGTGGGGCTGGCCGCCTCCGCGATGAACGAGACGGCCGGCGGCGCCGGGGAGGACTGGGGCACCTCGGTGCTGACCGGCGCGCTGTACGTGTCGCTGCTCGGGGTGCTGGGGCTGGCCTTCGGCTCGATGCTGCGGCACTCGGCGGGTGCCATCACCACCATGCTCGGCGTGGTGCTGGTCCCGGCGATCATGCCCGCGTTCCTGATGATGTCCGCGTCGCTGCGGGGGCTCGGCGAGAAGATGCTGGAGTACAACGCCCCGAACTCGCTCTCGGCGCTCTTCGGCATCCCCATGTACAACGGCGCCTCCGACGGCATCCCCCAACTGCTGGTCCTGGTGGGAGTGACCGTGGTGGCGGTGGGCGGCGCCTTCGCCCTGCTGGAGAAGCGCGACGTGTGAGCCGCGAGACCGCCTAGTAACGCGGGGCGTTCCGGGACCGCTGCACCCTCGTGGTGCGGCGGTCCTTCGCGTTCCAGCAGGCCTTGTGCCAGTGGCGGCGCTCGTCGACGCCGGAGTGCTCGGGCCAGGCGACGACGTGCGGCAGCCCGGCGGGGATCTCCTGGTCGCAGCCGGGGCAGCGGTACCGCTTGCCCGCCGAGGCGGGACCCGAGCCGGAGATGTGCCGGACGGACCACTCCTCGCCGCGCCAGCTCTCGGCGGACTGGAAGCCGTACCGCTCGCCCGGTTCGTCGCCGCCGCCGCCCGCCCGTCCGGAGGCGCGGGCGGGCTTGGGGCGGTTCTTGCGCGGGGACACGGGGCTCCTCACGATCTGTACGGCGGTCAGGGGGATCTCTGGCACGTCCTGTGCGGTGTCCGGGGTGGCGAGAGTGCGTGCCGGGCGCTCCGGGCGCCGTGCGGGATGCGCCAGACACCTCCAGGGCGTCCCCGACAGCCTACGCGCCGCCCGTTGGCGGCAGGCGCCCGCCGAGGCGCCGCACGCCCCCTTCAGGCCCCGTGTCGCCCCCTCCGAGCCCCGCGCGCACCCCCGGGAAATCCCCATAATCCGCCAATCCTCTTGCCAGACCGTGCCTTTGGCACGTGTCAGGCGTTATTGCCAGGCAGGGGGAGTGCCGTGTCGGGCACCAAGGAAGCAGGATTCGTCATGTACGTGGGAAGTTTTGTACTGGGTGGTCAGTTCCCCGGCCAAGGGCAGGGTGAGGCCCTGCACCGGGCGGTGCGCTCGGCCGAGGTGGCCGAGGAGGCCGGACTGGACACCGTCTGGCTGGGCGAGCACCACTTCGTGCCGTACGGCACCTGTCCCTCGGCCGCCACCCTGGCCGCACTGCTGCTGGGCCGGACCCGGCGCATCCGGGTGGGCACCGCCGTCAGCGTTCTGCCCACCACCCACCCGGTCTCCCTCGGCGAGCAGGCGGCCCTGCTCCACCTCGCCGCCGAGGGCCGGTTCACCCTCGGCGTCGGCCGCGGCGGGCCCTGGATCGACCTGGAGGTCTTCGGCGCCGGGCTGGCCGCCTTCGAGGAGGGGTTCCCGGAGGCGCTGGACCTGCTGTTGCGCTGGCTGCGCGAGCCGCGGGTGGGCGCGTCGGCGGAGGGCGGGCGGTACGCCTTCCGGGAGGTGGCGGTGGTGCCGCGCCCGGACGAGTCGCTGGACGGCCTGCCCGGGCCCGAGGTGGTGGTCGCCTGCACCTCGCCGGCGAGCGTGCGGCTCGCGGCCGAGCGAGGGCTGCCGATGCTGCTGGGCATGCACACCGGGGACGCCGAGAAGGCCGAGATGGTGGCGCTCTGGCGGCGGCACGCCCGCGAGGCGGGGCGCGACGGCGACGAGATCGCCGCGGCGGCGCACGTCTCGGCCGGCGTCACCCAGGTCGAGGACGGGCCGGGGCGGGGCGCCGAGACGCTGGTGAAGGCGATGCCGGGCTGGTTCGAACTGGGTCTGGGCGCCCATGTCACGGTCGACGGGCGGGCGCGGGCGATGCGGGACCCGGTGGCCTACACCGAGTTCCTCTGCTCGATCCATCCGGTCGGGCCGCCGAGGCTCTGCGCGGACCGGCTGGCGGCGACCGCCGAGGCGACCGGGATCAGCCGGTTCGCACTGATGGTGGAGGGATCGGGCGACCTCGCCGCGACCGAGGAGAACGTCCGCCGCCTCGGCCGGGACGTCCTGCCGCTGCTGTGCTGAACGCGCCGTGGGGGGGGCCCCCGGGGGGGGCGCCGCCCCCCGGGGGGGGGGGGGGGCCCGCCCCCCCCCC
>NZ_JBHXJE010000007.1:14450-175557 GCF_042723275.1 Streptomyces sp. NPDC058373
CGCGCGCGCGGCGCGGGGCTGGCCCGCCGGCCCGGCCCCCGCCCCGGGGCCGCCCCCCCCCCCACGGCGGGTGCGTGTCGCGCCCGGACCCGCCGCCGGTGGCGGCTCCGGTGTGCGGGGCTCAGCAGTCGCGGAGCTCCGGGGACTGGTTGAGGAGTTGGCCCCGGATCGAGGTGAAGCGGGCGAGCCGCTCGTCGGAGTCGGAGGAGAGCGGGAAGACCGCCACGCGGTGGCAGTTCTGGAATGCCAGGCGGACCCCGAAGTGGCGCTGGAGCGCCCCCCGGATGGCGTCGCTGGCCAGGGCGCGCAGCAGTTGGCCGCGGGCCTGCTCGTCGGGCGGCGGCGTCTGGTTGTCGGCGAAGGCTCCGCCGTCGACCTTCAGCTCCGCGACGAGCTTGCTGATCATGTCCCATGCGTAGGGCAGGGAGGTCCGGACGCAGTCGACGAAGGCGGCTTCGTCGACCTCGCCTCGCTCGGCCTGTTCCAACAGAGCCGGTGAGACGTCGAGCGACATGGGTTCTCCTCTCACACCCCCGTCTGACGGGGGCTGACGGGCAGGACTGGAGTTCACGCACACGCAGCGTGCACGCATGGCAACCTCCCGCTGCCACGGTATGCAAGGAGACCGGCCCGCACCAGGAGAATGCGCACACAACCGGCCAGCGATGAACGGGGCTTCCCGGGCGAATCGCGTCCGGGGGCGCCCTTCGAGTAGCGTTGCCGACCATGCGTCTCGTCATCGCCCGCTGCTCCGTGGACTACGCGGGCAGGCTCACGGCCCACCTCCCCTCCGCCCCTCGCCTGATTCTCGTGAAGGCCGACGGCAGTGTCTCGATCCATGCGGACGACCGGGCGTACAAACCGCTCAACTGGATGTCGCCGCCGTGCACCCTCAAGGAGGGCGAGGACAACATCTGGACGGTGGTGAACAAGGGCGGCGAGAAGCTCGTCATCACCATGGAGGAGGTCCTGCACGACTCCTCGCACGAACTGGGCGTCGACCCGGGACTCATCAAGGACGGTGTCGAGGCGCACCTCCAGGAGCTGCTGGCGGACCGGATCGACACCCTCGGCGAGGGATACACGCTGATCCGCCGCGAGTACCCGACGGCGATCGGCCCGGTCGACATCCTCTGCCGGGACGCCTCCGGCGCCACCGTCGCCGTGGAGATCAAGCGGCGCGGCGAGATCGACGGCGTGGAGCAGCTGACGCGCTACCTGGAGCTCCTCAACCGCGACCCGCACCTCGCCCCGGTACGCGGCGTCTTCGCCGCCCAGGAGATCAAACCGCAGGCCCGCGTCCTCGCCACCGACCGCGGCATCGGCTGCACGGTCCTGGACTACGAGGCCCTGCGCGGCATCGAGGACGACAAGCTCAGGCTTTTTTAGACGGCTATCGCCGGGGCGCTGCATGTCGTTGTCGAGACACCCGACGTGCTCGTCCGCTGCGCTCCCTGCGCGCGACGGGTGTCTCGGCAACGATGCGCCCCTTTGGCTCAAACCGCGGGCATGTCGGCGCCTCGGGCGCGTACAGGTGCGGGGGCGGTCGGAGTGTGTGTGCCCCGCACGGAAGCTGTACGTAGTCAGGAAGCTGTACGTAGTCAGAACGCCCCCGGCTCTTCGGCCGGGGGCGTTCTGTGTGCGGGCGCTACGAGATCTGGCTCGGGGACGGCTCGGGGGCCGGGCCGCTCGCGGAGTTGTCCGTGCCGGGCTCCGAGGGGGGCTCGGGGTCCGGGTCGTCGGAGGACGGGGGCGGGTCGCTGGGCTCCGGGTCCGGGCTCGACGGGGGCGGGCTGCTCGGCGGGTTGCTGGAAGAGGGCGGCGGGGACGGCGACTTGGTGGTCGGCTTCTCCGACGGGGAGGTGGTCGGGCGGTCGCTGGGCGAGTTGCTCGGCTGCTCGGACTCGGTGTCGGAGGGTGAGGCGCTGTCGCTGGGCGTCGGGTCGTCGGGGGTGCCCGTGACGCCGTCCTCGCCCGGGTCGGTGCTGGGCCCGGCCGAGCCGGCGGGCTGCTCGGCCTCGGTGACGTCGTCGCCCTCCTCCTCGGGCGTCGTCTGCTCGGTGGTGACCTGGTCGACGGAGGCGGGCTCCTCGTCGTCGCCGTTGATGGCGCCGAGGGTGACCACGGTGCCGAGGACGGCGACGAGCAGGGCTCCCGCTCCCGCGGCGACCAGGTTGCGCCGGGCGCCGGTGAGGGCGGCCCGGCCGGGTCGGCCGTCCTTCGCCGCCATGGCGGACGCACCGCCCACGACGGTCGCGCCGGCCGCCGGTGCAGCCGGCTGCACCCGGGTCGCCCCGGCCGGGGGCGCCGTCCGGTAAAGCCCCGCGGGCGGCGTCGCCGTCCCGTCGCGGCGCGGGATGACCGGGGGCGCGTCCGGCGCCGGGGTGGCGCGGGACACCGGGACGGTCTCCCCGGCGCGGTCGGCGACCAGCGCGAGGGCGCGGCGCCCGGCGACGGTGCCGCGCTTGTCGGCGAGGGCACCGCGCAGCGCGACGGCGGCGTCCAGCTCGGCGCGGGCCCGGTCGAGGCGGTCCTGGCAGAGCGCGAGGACCCCCAGCTCGTGGTGGAAGTACGCCTCCTCGGCGACCTCGCCGGAGAGGCGGGCCGCCTCCTGGCCGGAGCGCAGCACCCGCTCCCAGGCGCCCCAGGCGAGCCCGGCGGCGAGGACCGGCGCGACGGTGCGGGCGAGGAGGACGGCGGTGGCCTGCCGGACCGGGTCCTGGCCGCCGACGAGGGCGGTGAGCGCGGCGAGGACGGCGTCGGACTCGGCGGCGGCCCGCTCGGGGGTGACCGAGGGGTGTCCGGTCCACCAGGTGTAGTGCTGGGCGGCGGTGTGGGCGCGCTCGCCGTCGTCGGCGTACCCCTCGGCGGCGAGCTGCTCGGTGACGCCCGCGGCGAGCCGGTAGCGGTTGCCGACCGGGGTGACCAGGCCGCAGTCGAGGAGTTCGGTGAGGGAGGCGTCGGCGTGGGTGTCGCCGACCAGGGCCGGCAGGTGGGCCTGGTGCGGGACCTCGCCGCCGAGCGCGTAGGCGAAGCCGAGGGTGGCGCGGGCGGCCTCGCTGAGCCGGGAGGCGAGCAGGGCGGCGGGGGCGGCGCCCTCGGCGACGGTGGGCAGCGGCGCGTCGGCGGCGTCGGCGTCCTCGCGGAGCAGGTCGCGCTGGTGGAGCAGGGCCCCGGCCTGGACGAACCGCAGCGGCAGCCCCTCCGACTCGAACCAGAGGTCGCCGGCCCAGGACACCTCGTCGTCGCTGAGGGCGCGGCCTGCGCCCTGGGCGAGCAGGGTCAGCCCGCCGGAGCGGCCGATGCCGCCGAGGGGGACCTCCTCGACGCGGGACTCGTCGCCGGGCGGGGGCACGTCGGGGGTGCAGGCGAGCAGGACGGCGCACTCGGGGGTCGCGGCGAGGAAGGCGTCGAGGGCTGCGCCGCCGAGTTCCGCGTCGTCGATCAGGACCACGGCGCCGATCTCGCCGGTGAGTTCGGCGAGCAGGGCGGGGCCGGGGCGGTGCGCGGGCAGCAGGTGGACGGCGGCGCACAGGGCGTGCAGCAGGTCGTCGGCGGTGCGGCGGTGGCCGTCCAGCCGGACCACGCCGTCGGGGGCGAGCGACTCGCAGCGGGCGGCGACGGCGTCCAGCAGCACGGTGCGGCCGGAGCCGCGGGGGCCGGTGAGGCGGACGGAGCGGCCCCGGGCGAGGAGCGAGACGAGGGTGTCGCGTTCGCTGTCGCGTTCCAGCAGCCGGTGGTGGGTGCGGGGGACGCCGGGCGGGGCGGGCGGCTTGGCCGCGGCGGCGAGGGCGGCGCGGTCGTCGGGGGTGCGGCGGACCGGGGGGCTCGGGTGGCGGCCGGGCGGGCAGGCCTCGATCTCGCTGCCGTCGACCGGGTTGACGGTGACGAGGTGGCCGCCGGCGACCAGTTCGACGGTGCGGACGCGGGGCGGCACGGGCTGGCCGAGGTCGGGGCCCTGTGGCGGGCGGGGCCGCCGGTCCCCGGGCCCCTGGTGCGGGTCGGCGGGTATGCGGTGCGGGTCGCCGCCGCCCGTCTGGTGCGGGTCCCGGTGGTTCGGGTCCATGGCTGAAGCCCCCATAGCGTCGTGCCGTACCGCGTGCCCGGCCGTTTCCCCTCCGGTCCGGGGAGCGGGGTGCCGCGGTCCCAGGCCGGTGCGGCGCGCCGGGTTGGCCGCTGCCGCCTGGGCGCGTGGGGCACCGGGCGTGAGGACAGCGGACGGGACCGAACCATAAGCCTTCGGCCAGTATCCCGGAACGGGCGGGGTGGGCCGGGGTCCGGGAGGTCACGGTCTCATGAGGATTGTGCGCTGATCCCTCGGGAACGCCCGGATTGGCCGACTCCGCTTCCGCCTCCGCCGGACTCCGGGGCCCTGCCTTCCCGCGGGCGCCGCTCAGGCGCGGGGCAGCGAGTCGAGGCCGATGCCGCCCTCGATGGCGAGGATGCGGTGCAGGCGGGTGGCGACGAGGAGCCGCTGCATCTGCGGCGGTACGGAGCGCAGGACGAGGCGGCGGCCGCACCGTCCGGCGCGGCGGTGGGCGCCCATGATGACGCCGAGCCCGGTGGCGTCCCAGGAGTCGAGGGCGGAGAGGTCGAGGACGAGGTCCCCGGCGCCGTCGTCCACGGCGGTGTGCAGGACCGACCGGGCGTCCGCCGCGCTGCGGACGTCGAGGCGGCCCCCGACGACCAGCTCGGCATGGTCGCCCCTGATGTACATATGCGCTCCCCGGGATTGCTGGCGTCGGCTGCGGACGGCGCGTCCGCGGGCGGCTCGGTCAGGGCCGCCGGTGGTGCCCGGGGTGGCGAAGGGTCCGGCGGGTTCCGGGGAGCCGGGTGGGCCGCCGGTGCCGGGTGCCGCCCCGGGTGGGTCGTGTGGTGTCACTGCGTATGTCACTGCAACTGACTGGCTCATGCACACAGAAGTTGCCGCCTGTAAGCGAACCGATACCGAATTCACCCGTGGGGGTGAGGGTGGCGCGCTGCCGGAGCAGGTCCGGCGGAACTCAGGTGCGACGGTGCCCCGTCCGTGCGGCGACGGGTGCGGTGGCGGGCGCCGGGGTGAGCGGCGCGGGTGCGGCGTCGCGGCGGGCCCGGTGGCGCGGTGCCCGGCGCGGTCGCTGGTGCGGGAGACCCGCGCCGCCCGAGGCGGGGCGGTGCGGGTGCGGTGCCAGGGGTGCGGGCGCGCTCCCACGCCGGGGGGCCGCGCGGGCCCGCGCCCGGAGGCGGGGGCCCGTCGCGGTCAGTACGAGTAGAAGCCCTCGCCGCTCTTGCGGCCGAGGTCACCGGCGTCGACCATGCGGCGCATCAGCTCCGGCGGGGCGAACTTCTCGTCCTGCGATTCGGTGTAGATGTTCTGCGTGGCGTGCAGCAGGATGTCGACGCCGGTCAGGTCGGCCGTGGTGAGGGGGCCCATGGCGTGGCCGAAGCCGAGCTTGCAGGCGATGTCGATGTCCTCGGCGGTGGCGACGCCCGACTCGTAGAGCTTGGCGGCCTCGACGACCAGGGCGGAGATGAGCCGGGTGGTGACGAAGCCGGCCACGTCTCGGTTGACGACGATGCAGGTCTTGCCGGTGGACTCGGCGAACTCGCGGGCCTTGGCGAGGGTTTCGTCGCTGGTCTTGTAGCCGCGGACCAGTTCGCAGAGCTGCATCATCGGCACCGGCGAGAAGAAGTGCGTACCGACGACGCGCTCGGGCCGCTCGGTGACGGCGGCGATCTTGGTGATCGGGATGGCGGAGGTGTTCGAGGCGAGCACCGCGTCCTCGCGGACCAGCTTGTCGAGGGCGCGGAAGATCTCGTGCTTGACGTCGATCTGTTCGAAAACGGCCTCGACCACGATGTCGGCGTCGGCGGCGCCTTCGAGCTCGGTGGTGGTGGTGATCCGGCCGAGCGCCGCCTCGGCGTCCTCGGCGGAGAGCTTGCCCTTGGCGACGAACCGGTCGAAGGAGGACTTGATGCCGTCCGTCCCCCGGGTCAGGGCCGCGTCGGTGACGTCGCGGAGGACGACGTCCCAGCCCGCCTGGGCGGAGACCTGAGCGATGCCCGAACCCATGAGTCCGGCTCCGATGACGGCGAGCTTGCGTGCCACGACATCCCCTAACGCACTGTTTGCCTCTGTCTCTTCGGCGGAGAGTAGCGGTCCCGCGGCCCGCGTGGGGCGGTTGGTAACGCGCATCACGTCTCAAGGGGCGGACATCACACGGGCGGAGGCACAGCGGCCGGGTACGGCCTGCCGCGCGCGGCGAGGAGGCGTCATTACGCTGGCCGCATGGTCAATCTGACACGCATCTACACGCGCACCGGGGACAAGGGCACCACCGCTCTCGGCGACATGAGCCGTACCGCCAAGACCGATCCGCGCATCGCCGCCTACGCCGACGCCAACGAGGCCAACGCCGCCATCGGCACCGCCCTGGCCCTCGGTTCCCTCCCCGAGGACATCGCCAAGGTCCTCCTGCGGGTCCAGAACGACCTGTTCGACGTGGGCGCGGACCTCTCCACGCCGGTCGTCGAGGACCCGGAGTACCCGCCGCTGCGGGTGGAGCAGTCGTACATCGACAAGCTGGAGGCCGACTGCGACACCTACCTCGAACAGGTCGAGAAGCTGCGGTCGTTCATCCTGCCCGGCGGCACCCCGGGCGCGGCCCTGCTCCACCAGGCGTGCACCGTGGTGCGCCGCGCGGAGCGCTCGACGTGGGCGGCGGCGGAGGCCTTCGGCGAGACGATGAACCCGCTGGCGGCCACCTACCTCAACCGTCTCTCCGACCTCCTCTTCATCCTGGCCCGGGTGGCCAACAAGGAGGTCGGGGACGTGCTCTGGGTGCCGGGCGGCGAACGCTGACGCTCCGGCCGCCGGCGCCCGCGTCCCCGGCGGCGGGCGCCCGGCGGCCCCGCCTCAGGGCGGCTTCAGGGCCGTGTCAGGGCTGCTCTTCAGGGCTGCTTCAGGGCCGAGGGGTGCTCCTCGCGGGCTTCCCCGGCTCCCGCTCCGGCCGCATCGGGGCCCGGCTCGGGAGCCGGCTCCGCGCTCCCCGCGTACGAGGCCGCGCCCGTGCCCCCGCGCGGCCCGGCCGCATCCTCCTTCGGCCCCTTCTTCGGCCAGAGCACGTACGACAGCGCGATGAGGCCGTGGATGAGGACGGCTCGTGCCGCCACGGCCTGCCAGGAGGTGAGGGAGGTGGTGCGCTCCGGGTCGCCGACGTACCAGACGCCGATCTGGAGCAGCGCGGCGGCGATCCCGGCGCCGAGCACGGTACGCAGCCAGAGCTTCACCTCGTGGCGGGCGCGGGCGGCGCCGAAGCGCGGGGGCTTGGCGGGCGGCGGGCCCCCGGCGAGGCGGTGGCGGGCGTGGCCGTCGAGCCAGCGGACGGTGTAGTGGCCGAAGGCGGCGGTGTACCCGATGTAGAGCGCGGCCAGGCCGTGCTTCCAGTCGGGGGCGGCCCCGGCCCGCAGGTCGAGGACGGTGACGACGAGAAGGACGATCTCCAGCAGCGGCTCGCAGAGCAGCACGGCGGCGCCGGTGCGGGGCATCTTCGCCAGGTACCGCAGGCCGAGCCCGGCGGCGAGGAGGACCCAGAAGGCCACCTCGCAGATGACGATGAGCGTGACGATCACGGCGGGCTCCCTGGGGATGGGTCTGGCGGGGCGGAGGGGCGGCGTGGCCCGTTCCGCCCTTCCATCGTCGGGCGCCCGGGGGCTCGCGGCGTCGTCGCGGCAGACGATCCGGGAGTGCGCCTTTCGATGTAGCGCCGGGCACCGGAAGGGTCCGGCGGGTCCGCGCGGGCGGTCCGCGCGCCGTGTTGGATGGAGTCATGCTCCCGCCGCCGCCCCGCCCGCACCGTCACGACGTGCTGATCGCACTCGCCGGGCTGCTCGGCGGGCTCTTCCTGTGGGCGCTCGGCCTGCACACCCGGATCGCGGCGCCCAATGTCCCGCCCGACAGCGACGCCGCCTGGGCGCTGGTGCCGCTGGCGGTGACGGCCGGGGCGGAGCTGCTGCGGCGGACCTGGACCGGGTGGGCGCTGGCCGCGGGCACGGCGGCCGTGGTCGCCGACCAGTTCACGGCCGGTTCGCTGGCAACCGTGATCATGTACACCGACCTGGTCTACGCGGCGGTGCTCTACGGCCCGCCCGCCCGGGCCCGGCGGCTGCCCGCCGCGACGGGCCTGGTCACGGTGGCGGTGACGCTGGCCCTGCTGGCCTGGTTCCGGCAACCGCAGGCGCTCCTGGTCGGCCTGGTGGTCGGCGTGATCTCGTTCGCCCCGGCGACGACCGGGGCGATGCTGCGCAACCACCGGGAGGCGGCCGCCGCGGCCGGGCTGCGCGCCGAGCAGACGGCGCTGCTCGCCGAGACGGACCGGGTGCAGGCGGTGACCGACGAACGGGCGCGGATGGCGAGGGAGTTGCACGACCTGGTCGCCGGTCACCTCTCCGCCATCGCGATCCACTCCACGGCGGCGCTCTCCCTGGACGACGCGGCGACCACCCGGCGGGCGCTGGGGGTGATCCGGGAGAACAGCGTCGACGGCCTCGCCGAGATGCGGAGGCTGATCGAGGTGCTCCGCGCCGAGGACGAGACGGCCGCCCCCTCGGTGGCCCCGACCCTGGACGGGCTGGCCACCCTGGTGGAGCAGGCCCGCGCCAACGGCCTGGACGTACGCCGGTTCATCCCTCCCCCGGCGGACCCGGCGCTCCCGGCGCCGGTCGGACTCGCCGCGTACCGGATCGTGCAGGAGTCGCTGACCAACGCGCTCAAGCACGGCGCGCCCGGCCCGGTCGACGCGGTGCTCGGCCGGGCGGGCGGGGCGCTGACGGTGGTGGTGACCTCGCCGCTCGGGGAGGCGGCCGGGCCGCGGGCGCCCGGGTCGGGGGCCGGGCTGGTGGGGATGCGGGAGCGGGCGGAGCTGCTCGGCGGCACCTTCTCGGCGGGGCCGGTGCCCGGGGACGGGGCGGGGAGCGGGTGGCGGTGGGAGGTGCGGGCGGCGCTGCCGCTCGGGGAGGCGCGGAGCGGTTCCGGCGGGGTGGCGCTCGGCCACGCCGGCGGTGGAGCGGGCGACGAGAGGGAGAGGTGAGAGGCGGTGGTGATCCGTGTGGTGGTGGCGGAGGACCAGTCGGCGGTCCGGGCGGGGCTGGTGCTGATCCTCGGCAGCGCGCCGGACATCGAGGTGGCCGGGGAGGCGGCCGACGGGGAGGAGGCGGTGCGGCTCGCCGAGGAACTGCGCCCGGACGTGGTGCTGATGGATGTGCAGATGCCCCGGCTGGACGGGGTCTCGGCGACGGCCCGGGTGGTGGCGGGCGGTTGGGCCGACGTGCTGGTGCTGACCACCTTCGACCTGGACGCGTACGTCTTCGGGGCGCTGCGGGCGGGTGCCTCCGGGTTCCTGCTGAAGAACACGGACGCCCCGGGGCTGCTGACGGCGGTGCGGACGGTCGCCGGGGGCGAGGGGATGATCGCCCCGGCGGTGACCCGGCGGCTGATCGCGGCCTTCGCCACCGGCCGTGCCCCGCGCCCGGCGGGGGCCGAGCCGCCGGAGCTGGCCACGCTGACCCGGCGTGAGCGGGAGGTGCTGAGCTGCCTCGGCGAGGGGCTCTCCAACGCCCAGATCGCCGCGCGGCTGGAGATGGCGGAGGCGACGGCCAAGACCCATGTGAGCCGTGTGCTGGGCAAGCTGGAGCTGCGCAGCCGTGCGCAGGCGGCTGTGTTGGCGCAGGAGTTGGGCCACTGATCCGCCTGGCCCCCGGGGCGCCGGACGCCGACTTCCGGGTGATCCACACCCCTTGACCACTGGTCCAGACCTTTTTACTCTCAGCCCACTGCGGGTGGGCACATCAGGCCATCGGTGCTCACGGAGATCGCAGGCCCAACCCCCGTACGTCCGGACCTCCTTGAGGAGCACGCCTTGAGATCGGCCCACCCCGCACCCGACGGCTCCAGCAGCCGCCCCAGACCCCTTCAGCGGTTCCGCAGACGCACCCTCGCCGCCCTCGTCGGCCTGGCCGTCCCCTTCGCCGGCATGGTCGGCCTCGCCGCCCCCAGCCAGGCCGCCGACACCTCCAGCGCCTCTTACACCCGGACCCAGGACTGGGGCACGGGCTTCCAGGCCCGGTGGACGGTGAAGAACACCGGCGACACCCCGCTCAGCAACTGGACGCTGGAGTGGGAGTTCCCCGCGGACACCAGGGTGACCCTGCCGTGGGAGGCCGAGGTCACCCAGGACGGCACCCGCTGGACCGCCGAGAACCGCCCCTGGAACGGCACCCTCGCCCCGGGCGCCTCCACCTCGTTCGGCTTCAACGGCACCGGCGACGGCGCCCCCACCGGCTGCAAGCTCAACGGCGTCCCCTGCGAGGGCGCGGAGCAGCCCGACGACACCCCGCCCACCGCCCCCGGCACGCCGAAGGCGGGCAAGGTCAGCAAGAAGTCGGCCACGCTCTCCTGGCAGGCGGCCACCGACGACCAGGGCGTCAAGAACTACGACGTGCTGCGCAACGGCACCAAGGTCGCCACGGTCACCGGCCGCACCTTCACCGACCACGGCCTGGAGCCCGGCACCGACTACTCGTACAGCGTCCGGGCCCGCGACACCGCGCGGCAGACCGGCCCGTTCAGCGGCGCCGCCAAGGTGCGCACGAAGGGGCAGGCCGCTCCCGCCCCGAAGTCGAAGATCACCCTCGGCTACTTCACCGAGTGGGGCATCTACGACAAGAACTACCAGGTCAGGGACTTGGTCACCGCCGGCTCCGCCGAGAAGATCACGCACATCAACTACGCCTTCGGTGACGTCCAGGACGGCGAGTGCGTCGCCGGTGACACCGAGGCCGCCTACGGCAAGGTGTTCACCGCCGACGAGGCGGTGGACGGCGTCGCCGACCGCCCGGACCAGCCGCTGCACGGCAACTTCAACCAACTCCGCAAGCTCAAGGCCGAGTTCCCGCACATCAAGGTCCTCTGGTCCTTCGGCGGCTGGAGCTGGTCCGGCGGCTTCGGCGAGGCCGTCAAGGACCCGGCCGCCTTCGCCAAGTCCTGCCACGACCTGGTCGAGGACCCGCGCTGGGCCGATGTCTTCGACGGCATCGACCTGGACTGGGAGTACCCGGGCGCCTGCGGCCTGACCTGCGACGACTCGCCGCACGAGGCGCTGGCCGAGATGATGCGGGCGATGCGCGCCCAGTTCGGCGGCGACCTGCTCGCGGCGGCCATCGCGGCCGACGCCTCCGAGGGCGGCAAGCTCGACCTGGCGGACTACGCGGGCGCCGCCCGGTACGTCGACTGGTACAACGTGATGACCTACGACTACTTCGGCACCTGGGCGGCCGAGGGACCGACCGCGCCCCACTCGGCGCTCACCCCCTACCCCGGCATCCCGGGCGAGCAGAACACCTCCTCCGCCACCATCGCCAAGCTGAGGGCCAAGGGCATCCCGGCGAAGAAGCTCCTGCTCGGCATCGGCGCCTACGGGCGCGGCTGGACCGGCGTCACCCAGGACGCCCCCGGCGGCACCGCGACCGGCCCCGCCGCGGGGACGTACGAGGCGGGCAACGAGGACTACCGGGTGCTCGCCGGGAAGTGCCCGGCCACCGGCACCGCCGGCGGCACCGCGTACGCCAAGTGCGGTGACGACTGGTGGAGTTACGACACCCCCGAGACCGTCACCGGCAAGATGGCCTGGGCGAAGGAGCAGAGGCTCGGCGGCGCCTTCCTCTGGGAGTTCGCGGGCGACGGCGAGAAGGGCGACCTGTTCTCCGCCATGCACGAGGGACTGCGCTGACCGCCCCGGAGCGAGCCGGGAGCTGATCGCCGCCAGGCGGGCCGGGAGACGCCTCCCGGCCCGCCCGCCGACCGACGCGGCCGCCCGCCACGGCACCGGACCACCCCCCGGCCGCCGTGGCGAGCGGCCGCGTCCGCGTGTGCCGGCCTGTGCGCCAGACCGGATCCGGCCGGACTTCCCTTTGGTCCAGACCTCTTGACCTTTGGTCCAGACCTTTTCTACTCTCGCCCCACTGCGGTGGGCACACCAGGTCGTCGGTGCTCACGGGCGTCGCAGGGTTCCGCCCCCATACGTCCGGACCTCTTGAGGAGTACGCCTTGAGTACGGTTTCCCCCAGCGCCGACGGCGCCCGCAGCCGTCCCAGACCCCTCCACCGCTTCCGCAGGCGCGCCGCCGCCGCCCTGCTCGGCCTCGCCGTCCCCTTCGCGGGCATGGTCGGCCTCGCCGCCCCCACCCAGGCCGCCGAGGCCGCCGCCGACCCCAGCGCCTCCTACACCAGGACGCAGGACTGGGGCAGCGGCTTCGAGGGGAAGTGGACGGTGAAGAACACCGGCACCGCCCCGCTGAGCGGCTGGACGCTGGAGTGGGACTTCCCCGCCGGCACCAAGGTGACCTCGGCCTGGGACGCCGACGTCACCAACAGCGGCGACCACTGGACGGCGAAGAACAAGAGCTGGGCCGGGAGCCTCGCCCCCGGCGCCTCGGTCAGCTTCGGCTTCAACGGCACCGGCCCCGGCACCCCCTCGGGCTGCAAGCTCAACGGCGCCTCCTGTGACGGCGGCGGCGCCCCCGGCGACACCCCGCCGACCGCTCCCGGCGCCCCCACCGCCAGTGACCTCACCAAGAACTCGGTGAAGCTCTCCTGGCAGGCGGCCACCGACGACAAGGGCGTCAAGGACTACGACGTCCTGCGCGACGGCGCCAAGGTCGCCACGGTCACCGCCACCACCTTCACCGACCAGAGCCTCGCCCCCGGCACCGACTACTCCTACTCGGTCCAGGCCCGCGACACCGCCGACCAGACCGGCCCGGTCAGCGCCCCCGTCAAGGTCACCACCCCCGGTGACGGCACGGGCCCAGGTCCCGGCCCCCGCGAGAAGATCAACCTCGGCTACTTCACCGAGTGGGGCGTCTACGGCCGCAACTACCACGTCAAGAACCTGGTGACCTCCGGCTCCGCCGAGAAGATCACCCACATCAACTACTCGTTCGGCAACGTCCAGGGCGGCAAGTGCACCATCGGTGACAGCTTCGCCGCCTACGACAAGGCGTACACCGCCGCCGAGTCGGTGGACGGCGTCGCCGACACCTGGGACCAGCCGTTGCGCGGCAACTTCAACCAGCTCCGCAAGCTCAAGGCCCAGTACCCGCACGTCAAGGTCCTCTGGTCCTTCGGCGGCTGGACCTGGTCCGGCGGCTTCACCGACGCGGTGAAGAACCCGGCGGCCTTCGCCAAGTCCTGCCACGACCTGGTCGAGGACCCGCGCTGGGCCGACGTCTTCGACGGCATCGACCTCGACTGGGAGTACCCGAACGCCTGCGGCCTGAGCTGCGACAGCTCCGGACCGGCCGCGCTGACGAACATGGTCCAGGCGATGCGCGACCAGTTCGGCTCCGACCTGGTCACCGCCGCCATCACGGCCGACGCCACCTCCGGCGGCAAGCTCGACGCCGCCGACTACGCGGGCGCCGCCCAGTACTTCGACTGGTACAACGTGATGACGTACGACTTCTTCGGCGCCTGGGACAAGACCGGCCCGACCGCGCCCCACTCGGCCCTGACCTCCTACAGCGGCATCCCGAAGACCGAGTACACCTCGGCCGCCGCCATCGCCAAGCTCAAGGCCAAGGGCATCCCCGCGGCCAAGCTGCTGCTGGGCATCGGCTTCTACGGCCGCGGCTGGACCGGCGTCACCCAGGACGCCCCGGGCGGCACCGCCACCGGACCGGCCACCGGCACCTACGAGGCCGGCATCGAGGACTACAAGGTCCTCAAGGACAGCTGCCCCGCCACCGGCACCGTCGGCGGCACCGCCTACGCCAAGTGCGGCGGCAACTGGTGGAGCTACGACACCCCGGCCACCGTCAAGGCCAAGATGACGTGGGCCAAGGAGCAGGGCCTGGGCGGCGCCTTCTTCTGGGAGTTCAGCGGCGACACCGCCGACGGCGAACTGGTCTCCGCGATCGACTCCGGCCTCCGCTAGTCCGGGGCCCGGCCCCGGGCCCCCGCACCACCTGACCCCATCCGCACCACCTCCCCCGGACGCCGGGGGGACGGGAACGCCCCCCGTCCCCCCGGCTCTTCACGTACCGGCCATCCGTCCCCGGGCATGAAAAAAGCCCCTCCCCGCGAGGGAAGGGCCGTCATGAGACACCCGCCAGGACCGCCCGGGCCGGGCCGGGGCCTCAGGCCACGTTCACCCGCTGCCCCGGAGGCGCCGCCTCCAGCCAGGCCAGGAAACCGGTGAGGGCGTCCTCGCTCATCGCCAGCTCCAGGCGCACGCCGCGGTGGCGGCAGCCGAGCACGAGCGCGTCGGAGAGGAGCGCCAGCTCCTCCTCGCCCTCGGGCGAGCGCCGGTCGACCACCTCGATCGCCGAACGCTCCAGCATCCGTTTGGGACGCGGGGAGTACGAGAAGACCCGGTACCACTCGAGGCGGTCCCCGTTGTAGCGGGCCACCCCGTACTGCCAGCCCTTGCCACTCTGGTCGCCCTTCTCGGGCGCGTCCCAGCGCAGCGAGCAGTCGAACGTGCCGCCCGACCGCTGGATCAGGCGGCGGCGCAGTCCGAAGACCAACAGCCCCAGGGTGACGAGCACGATCACCAGTCCGCAGACAAGCAGAGCGAGGAGCATCGGCACCGACCTCCTCGTCTTCCGTAACGGAACTCGTTTCGCACCTGCATCGCCTCAGCCGCGGCCCGCTCCGGAGTGCTCCGGACCGTGCCGCGGCTGAGGCGCGTCGTCTACTTCAGCGCCCGGTCAGCGCGACGCCACCGCCCGCAGACGGACGTCGGCGCGACGCTCGGCGGCGGCGTCGGCCTCCGCCTTCGCGCGCTCCAGCGCCCGCTCCGCACGCTGGACGTCGATCTCACCGGACAGCTCGGCGATCTCCGCCAGCACCGACAGCTTGTCGTCGGCGAAGGACAGGAAACCACCGTGCACCGCGGCCGCGACGGTCTTGCCGTCGCTGGTGCGGATGGTCACGGGGCCCGATTCCAGCACACCCAGCAGCGGCTGGTGACCGGGCATGATGCCGACGTCGCCGGTGGTCAGACGCGCCACGACCAGGGTGGCCTCGCCGGACCAGACGCTGCGGTCCGCGGCGACCAGCTCGACATGCAGCTCAGCAGCCAAGAGGGGCTCCTCGGGTCACCACCCGGCGGATCGGCCGGGTGTTGGGACGAATTCTAGTGGGCTCCGGAGGGAGGGCGTCAGCCGCCCCGCGAGGGGACGGGCCGCCGCCCTCCGTCCGGTCGAGTCGAGGACCGGTCACCCGGCCCGCCGGCTTCAGGAGACGCCCAGCTCCTTGGCGTTGGCCTTCAGGTCCTCGATGCCACCGCACATGAAGAACGCCTGCTCGGGGAAGTGGTCGTACTCGCCGTCGCAGATCGCGTTGAACGCGGCGATCGACTCGTCGAGCGGCACGTCCGAACCGTCCACGCCGGTGAACTGCTTGGCGACGTGGGTGTTCTGCGAGAGGAAGCGCTCGACACGGCGCGCACGCGTGACGACCAGCTTGTCCTCCTCACCGAGCTCGTCCATACCGAGGATGGCGATGATGTCCTGGAGGTCCTTGTACTTCTGGAGGATCCCCTTGACGCGCATCGCGGCCTCGTAGTGGTCCTTCGCGATGTACCGCGGGTCCAGGATGCGGGACGTCGAGTCCAGCGGGTCGACCGCCGGGTAGATGCCCTTCTCCGAGATCGGGCGCGACAGCACGGTGGTCGCGTCCAGGTGGGCGAAGGTGGTGGCCGGGGCCGGGTCGGTCAGGTCGTCCGCGGGGACGTAGATCGCCTGCATCGAGGTGATCGAGTGACCGCGCGTCGAGGTGATGCGCTCCTGGAGGAGGCCCATCTCGTCGGCCAGGTTCGGCTGGTAGCCCACCGCGGACGGCATGCGGCCGAGCAGCGTGGAGACCTCGGAACCGGCTTGCGTGAAGCGGAAGATGTTGTCGATGAAGAACAGCACGTCCTGCTTCTGGACGTCGCGGAAGTACTCGGCCATCGTGAGGCCGGCCAGCGCGACGCGCAGACGGGTGCCCGGGGGCTCGTCCATCTGGCCGAAGACCAGCGCGGTCTTGTCGATGACGCCGGACTCCGCCATCTCCTCGATGAGGTCGTTGCCCTCACGGGTACGCTCACCGACGCCCGCGAACACCGACACACCGTCGTGGTTGTTGGCGACGCGGTAGATCATTTCCTGGATCAGCACGGTCTTGCCGACACCGGCACCACCGAACAGACCGATCTTGCCGCCCTTGACGTACGGGGTCAGCAGGTCGATGACCTTGATGCCGGTCTCGAACATCTCGGTCTTCGACTCGAGCTGGTCGAACCCCGGCGCCTTGCGGTGGATCGGCCAGCGCTCGCCGACGTTGGCGTTCTCCTCGGGCTTGTTCAGCACCTCGCCGAGGGTGTTGAACACCTTGCCCTTGGTGAAGTCACCGACGGGGACGGTGATGCCCTCGCCCGTGTCGGTCACCGGGGCCTGGCGGACCAGGCCGTCGGTGGGCTGCATGGAGATCGCGCGGACCACGCCGTCACCCAGGTGCTGGGCGACCTCGAGGGTCAGCGTCTTGAGCGCACCCTCCAGAGCCGGGTCGGCGACCTCGACGGTCAGCGCGTTGTAGATCTCCGGCATGGCGTCGACGGGGAACTCCACGTCGACGACCGGGCCGATGACCCGGGCGACGCGGCCCGTGGCAACGGCCGTCTCAACAGTGGTCGTCATTACTTGTCACTCCCCGCGTTCGCGTCGGCCAGAGCACTGGAGCCACCGACGATCTCGCTGATTTCCTGGGTGATTTCGGCCTGGCGGGCCGCGTTGGCAAGGCGGGAGAGCGTGTTGATCAGCTCTCCGGCGTTGTCGGTCGCCGACTTCATCGCGCGGCGCGTGGCGGCGTGCTTGGAGGCAGCCGACTGGAGCAGCGCGTTGTAGATACGGCTCTCGACGTAGCGGGGCAGCAGGGCGTCGAGGACGTCCTCCGCCGACGGCTCGAACTCGAACAGCGGCTTGGCGTCGCCCTTCGCGCCCGACTGAGCCGCGACCTCTTCGAGGGCGAGCGGCAGCAGCCGGTTGTCGACGGGCGTCTGCGTCATCATCGAGACGAACTCGGTGAAGACCATGTGGAGTTCGTCCACACCGCCCTCGGCCGTCTCCTTCTCGATGGCCGCGATCAGAGGCGCGGCGACCGCCTTCGCGTCCGCGTAGGTGGGCTCGTCCGTGAAGCCCGTCCACGAGTCGGCGACGGTCCGCTCACGGAAGGCGTAGTGGGCGATGCCCCGGCGGCCGACGATGTACGTGTCGACCTCCTTGCCTTCCTTCTCCAGCCGGTCCGTGAGCTGCTCCGCCGCCTTGATGGCGCTGGAGTTGAACGCACCGGCCAGACCGCGGTCGCTGGTGAGCAGCAGCACCGCGGCGCGGGTCGGGTTCTCCACCTCGCTGGTCAGCGGGTGGTCGGCGCTCGCCCCGGCCGACACGGCGGTCACCGCGCGGGTGAGTTCCGTCGCGTACGGCATGGAGGCGGTCACCTTGCGCTGTGCCTTGATGATGCGCGAGGCGGCGATCATCTCCATCGCCTTGGTGATCTTCTTCGTCGCGGTGACGGACCGGATGCGACGCTTGTAGACCCGGAGCTGCGCTCCCATGAGTCAGGTCCCTTCCGTCGTCACTTGGCCGCGGTCGTCGGAGCGTCCTCGCCCAGAAGCGTGCCGTCCGAGGTCTCGAACTGCTTCTTGAACGCGGCAACGGCGTCGGCGACGGCCACGAGGGTGTCGTCCGACATCTTGCCGCCCTCCTTGATGGAGGTCATGAGGCCCTGCTCCTGGCGGTGCATGTAGTCGAGCAGCTCGCGCTCGAAGCGGCGCACGTCCTCGACCGGCACCTCGTCCATCTTGCCGGTGGTACCGGCCCAGACGGAGACGACCTGGTCCTCGGTGGCCATCGGCTGGTACTGGTCCTGCTTGAGCAGTTCCACCAGACGCTGACCGCGGGCGAGCTGCTGCTTGGACGCGGCGTCCAGGTCCGAGCCGAAGGTCGCGAAGGCCTCCATCTCACGGAACTGGGCGAGGTCCACACGCAGTCGGCCGGAGACCTGCTTCATCGCCTTGTGCTGGGCGGAACCGCCCACACGGGAGACGGAGATACCGACGTTCAGAGCCGGGCGCTGGCCGGCGTTGAACAGGTCGGACTCCAGGAAGCACTGGCCGTCGGTGATGGAGATGACGTTGGTCGGGATGAACGCCGAGACGTCGTTCGCCTTGGTCTCGACGATCGGCAGACCGGTCATCGAGCCCTTGCCCATCTCGTCGGAGAGCTTGGCGCAGCGCTCCAGCAGACGGGAGTGGACGTAGAAGACGTCACCGGGGTACGCCTCGCGGCCCGGCGGACGACGCAGCAGCAGGGAGACGGCGCGGTAGGCGTCGGCCTGCTTCGAGAGGTCGTCGAAGATGATGAGGACGTGCTTGCCCTCGTACATCCACTGCTGGCCGATGGCCGAACCGGTGTACGGCGCCAGGTACTTGAAGCCGGCCGGGTCGGACGCCGGGGCGGCGACGATGGTCGTGTACTCCAGCGCGCCGGCCTCGTCGAGGGCACCGCGCACAGAGGCGATGGTGGAGCCCTTCTGACCGATGGCGACGTAGATGCAGCGGACCTGCTTGTTCACGTCGCCCGAGCGCCAGTTGTCGCGCTGGTTGATGATCGTGTCGACGGCCAGCGCGGTCTTGCCGGTCTGCCGGTCACCGATGATCAGCTGGCGCTGACCACGGCCGATCGGCGTCATGGCGTCGACCGCCTTGTAGCCGGTCTCCATCGGCTCGTGCACCGACTTGCGCTGCATGACCGTGGGGGCCTGCAGCTCAAGGGCGCGGCGACCGCTGGTCTCGATCTCGCCGAGGCCGTCGATCGGCTGCCCGAGCGGGTCGACCACGCGGCCGAGGTAACCCTCGCCCACGGGTACGGAGAGGACCTCGCCGGTACGCGTGACCGGCTGCCCCTCCTCGACACCGCTGAACTCGCCGAGGACGATGGCACCGATCTCGCGCTCCTCGAGGTTGAGGGCGAGACCGAGGGTGCCGTCCTCGAACTTGAGCAGCTCGTTGGCCATGGCCGAGGGAAGACCCTCGATCTTGGCGATACCGTCGCCGGCGACGGTGACCGTACCGACCTCCTCGCGCGAGGCCGCGTCCGGCTTGTACGCCTGGACAAAGTTCTCCAGCGCGTCCCGGATCTCCTCCGGCCGGATCGTGAGCTCCGCCATCTGGGTTCCCTGCTCTCCTTGTTGGGCCCGAAGTTCTTAGGGGGATCTGGGGGCTCCCCCAGAAACTCTGCATCTCTGCACGGCCCAACTCGGGCCGTTGATCTTGCTTCTCTGTTCTTTGACCGGGTACGTCCGGCGTCAGCCGGCCATCCGCCGGTTCGCCTCGTCGAGACGGTCCGCGATGGAGCCGTTGATGACCTCGTCGCCGACGTGGACCTTGATGCCGCCGATGACGGCCGGGTCCACCTCCAGGTTGAGGTGCATCGTGCGGCCGTAGAGCCTCGCCAGGGACGCACCCAGGCGCTGCTTCTGCGGCTCGCTCAGCGGCACCGCCGACGTCACCGTGGCGACCATCCGTCCGCGGCGCGCGGCGGCCAGCTGGGACAGGGACTCCAGTCCCTCTTCCAGGCTACGGCCACGCGGCCGGGTGACGAGCCGGGTGATCAGCCGGACCGTGGCCTTGTCGGCCCGGGAGCCGAGAAGGGAGTCCAGCAGCCCGGCCTTGGCGGCCTCGGAGGCGGCGCTGTCGGTGAGGGCGGCACGCAGCGCGCTGTTGGAGGAGACGATCCGGGAGAACCGGAACACCTCGTCCTCCACGCTGTCGAGGGCGCCCCGACGCTGGGCCTCGGTGAGGTCGGCGTCGGCGGCGAGCTCCTCCAGGGCGTCCACCAGGTCGCGCGAACGCGACCAGCGGGTGCGCACCATGCCGGCCACCAGGTCGGCGGTGGTGCCGCTGACCTGGCTGCCCAGGAGCCGCTCGATGAGCTGGGCCTTGGCCGCGCCGTCCTGCGCCGGGTCGGTGAGGACCCGACGCAGCGACACCTCGCGGTGGAGCAGCGCGGTGACGTCGGCCAGCTCGGCGGCGAGCGAGCCGGCGTCGACGGACGTGTGGTCCGTCAGCGCGTCGAGACGCTCACGTGCGGCAGCCAGTGCCTCTCGGCTCGCTCCGTTCATCGCGTGGCCTCGGCCTTCGTCGCGACGTCGTCCAGTCCGTCGAGGAACCGGTCGATGGTGCGGCTCTGGCGGGCGTGCTCCTCCAGCGACTCACCGACGATCTTGCCGGCGAGCTCGGTGGCGAGCTGACCCACGTCCTGCCGCAGCGACTGCGCGGCAGCCTTGCGGTCGGCCTCGATCTGGGTGTGACCGGCGGCGATGATCTCCTCGCGCTGGCGCTGGCCTTCCAGGCGCATCTCGGCGATGAGCGTGGCGCCCTGCTCCTGCGCCTCGGAGCGCAGCCGTGCCGCCTCGTGACGGGCCTCGGCGAGCTGGGCCTTGTACTGCTCCAGCACGCTCTGGGCCTCGACCTGAGCCGCCTCGGCCTCCTCGATGCCACCGACGATCTTGTCGTGACGCTCGTCCAGGACCTTGTTGATGCTCGGGAGGAGCTTCTTGGCGAAGACGAAGAAGATGATGGCGAAGCAGAGCAGGCCGATGACGACCTCGGGCCAGACCGGGAGCAGAGGGTTCTGCGGTTCCTCGGCAGCCAGGTACATCATGTGTGGACCTTTCTGTCTTGATCGGGCTTAGGACCGAACCGCCACTTAGAGGATGAACGGAACGACGAAGCCGATGAGGGCGAGGGCCTCGACGACGGCGAAGCCGAGCAGCATGTTCTGACGGATCAGACCGGCGGCCTCGGGCTGGCGGGCCATGGCCTGCACGCCGTTACCGAAGATGATGCCGACGCCGATGCCGGGGCCGATCGCGGCGAGGCCGTAGCCGATGGTGCCGATGTTGCCTTCAACGGCCGCGAGGGTCTCAAGAGCAGCAGACATGTCCGTGGTTCCTTCTCTTAATGGGCCGGTGGGAGGTCTTTTCCACCGGACGACTATGGGTTGCGGAGGTGGCTTCGGTCGCTCAGTGCGCTTCTTCGAGCGCCTGGGACAGGTAGGTCGCGGTCAGCACGGTGAACACGTACGCCTGGAGCGCCTGGATGAACATCTCGAAGACGGTCAGGACCAGGGTCAGCGCGAACGACGCGGTGGCGTAGACCGTGCCGAGCAGGGTACCGAGCATGTACCACGTGGCGATCGTGAAGATCAGGATCAGGATGTGGCCCGCGAACATGTTCGCGAAGAGCCGGACCGCCAGGGTGAAGGGACGCACGAAGATGTTCGACACGAACTCGATCGGCGTCAGGATGACGTAGATCGGCTTGGGCAGGCCGCTGGGCACGCAGAGGTTGCGGATGCCGCCGACGAAGCCGTTCGTCTTGAAGGTCACCGTCATGTAGACGACCCACACCATGAGGGCGAGGCCGACCGGGAAGGCGATGACGGAGTTGACCGGGAACTGCGCCAGCGGGATCAGCGCCCACAGGTTCAGGATCCAGACGAAGAAGAAGAGGGAGACCAGGAAGGGGACGAAGGGCTCGCCCTTCTTGCCGATCGTCTCCCGGGCGATGCCGCTCCGGACGAAGTCGTAGAGGATCTCCGCGACCATCTGGAACTTGCCCGGCACCAGCTTCGGCTTCGCGAAAGCGGCCCAGAAGAAGGCGAGGATGACCACCGTGCCGATCAGGGCCAGCAGCATCGGCTTGTTGAAGTCGACCGGGCCGACGCTGAAGATCGGGTCGAACAAGAACGACCACACGCTCGGAGCCGGGAAACCGCAATCCTTGAAGAGGTGGCAGTCGGTCTCGAAGGCGAGCAACTGGTCACTACTCACCGCGAGCTCCTTCGATATGACGCATAGGTACGGCTTCCTCGATGTGTCGGCGTGGGACAGGACCACATGGCGGCACTGGACTGGGTGTCGCGGGAGGGCGGAGCGTCCGGCGTGACGGCACTGGGCCCGGAAAAGACGTGGGCTGAATCAGGTGCCGTCCCGCACAACACCCGCTGCTCCGCACGAATCGCTCTCGGCGACGGACGATAGCAGCCTTCGGGTGCGGACTTTATCCGGCCCCTACTTATCGGGGCCGGCTCCGACGTCCCCATCAGCGACGCTCCGGCCCGGCCGGTGCGTCCTCTGACTCGGGTTCGACGTACAGGGTCTTGACGCGGGTGTGCGCCCACGCCTGTCCGGCGATCCACACGAGCACGCAGGCGAGCATCGTGAGGCCGAACACCCGTCCGTTCATGAACGTCGCGTCGCGGAAGACCGCGAGCAGGATCGCCATCACCAGGATCTGGGTCGTGTAGACCAGCAGTCCGGCAGCCATGAAGAGCTCCGACCACCGCCGTCCGATCACACTCATGGCCTTCAGGCCCGCGCCGAAGAAGGCGAGGGTGAGGACCGTACCGACGGCGCCCCCGATGGCACCCTGCGCCCCCACCGTGATGCCGCCGATGAAGGTGCCGGCCAGGCCGGCACAGAATGACGGAATCGCGGCGCCGCGCAGAATTCGGGCGTCGTTCGACAGCATGAGTGGATCTCCAGCAGGTGACAGAGAGAGACGAACCTGAGGGCGTACCGAGCGTAGACGGAGCGCTGAGCGCTCCGGACCCGACCCGTCGCTTGCGGGCCGCTCACCCTCACGGTCGAGCTCTCGTGAACGGTATCACAAGCTTTTTGATGAGGTCTTTACTCGGCAGGTGTGCCACCTGTCACACGTGAGGGGTAACCCGCGCGTATGTGCGCGACACGTGGCACCTTGCCTGGTAATGCGCGCTTTGCCTGGTCGACGGTACGCGGCCGGAGCCTCGTACGGAGAGCGGCGGCGCTGTCCGCACCGCGCGGAGGCGCTACGAGCGGGTGGTGCCGGCCTTCTCACGCTCGCCACCGCGCCGTGAGCCGAGGCGCGAGCGCTCCCCGACGGCCGTCGCACCGTTCGCACCCGCGACGCCCACCGCGACCCGCACCGGCGGCTCGGCCCCCTCGGAGGCGGGATCGCCCTCCGTGACGACGCCCTCCTGGCGGGGCCCGGCCGCGATCCGGCGCCGGTAGCGCGGCGGCACGAAGGCCTCCGCCCAGCGCGGCGCGCGCGGCGTGAAGCGCGGCAGGAGCAGCAGCACCAGGCCCACCGCGCTCAGCGCGGCCACGCCCAACGCCACCCACATCGACGCCTCGTTGACCGAGTAGGCCAGCGCCCCGAAGGCGATCAGCGCCGACCAGAAGTACATGATCAGCACGGCCCGGCTGTGCGAGTGGCCGATCTCCAGCAGCCGGTGGTGCAGGTGCCCCCGGTCGGCGGCGAACGGCGACTGGCCCCGCCACGTCCGCCGGACCACCGCCAGGACCAGGTCGGCCGCGGGCACCGCGATGATGGTCAGCGGCAGCAGCAGCGGCATGTAGACGGGCACCGTCTGGTGCACGGCGGCCTTCTCCGAACCGGCGAACAGACCCATGGCGTCGGGGTCGACCTGGCCGGTGATGGAGATCGCGCCGGCCGCCAGCACCAGGCCGATCAGCATCGAGCCCGAGTCACCCATGAAGATCCGCGCGGGGTGCATGTTGTGCGGCAGGAAGCCCAGGCACATGCCCATCAGCAGGGCGGCGAAGAGCGCGGCCGGCGCGGCCGCCTCCAGCCCGTAGCCGTACCAGATGCGGTACGCGTGCATGAAGAAGGCGGCGGCCGCGATGCAGACCATGCCGGCGGCGAGGCCGTCGAGGCCGTCGACGAAGTTCACCGCGTTGATGGTGATGAGGACCAGGGCGATGGTCAGCAGATTGCCCTGCCAGCTCGTCAGCAGGACCTGCCCCACACCGGGCACCGGCAGCCACAGCATCGTCAGACCCTGCATCACCATCACCCCGGCGGCGATGAGCTGACCGCCGAGCTTGACCAGGGCGTCGATCTCGAACTTGTCGTCCAGGACGCCGATCAGCCAGATCAGCGCGGCGCCGGAGAGCAGCGCGCGCGGCTCGTTGGAGTCGAAGACCTCACCCAGATTGGTCAGATGGTCCGCGACCAGCAGCCCGGCGCACAGTCCGAAGAACATCGCGATCCCACCGAGCCGCGGAGTGGGCTCCCGGTGGACGTCACGGGCCCTGATCTCCGGCATGGCACCGGCCACGATCGCGAATTTCCGCACCGGCCCTGTCAACAGATACGTCACCGCAGCCGTGATGCAGAGCGTCAGCAGGTATTCACGCACGGGCTTCCCCACAAGTATCGCTGGCCATCCAGGCCCACACCCTAGCTTCGGGTGCATGCCCGCCGAGACTTTCGGGTAGCGACGAAGTTTGCCCGCTGCCGGTTCCCGGTCGTTCTGTTCCGCGGATCCCCGCGCTTCCTCCCCGGTACGCCCCGCACCGCGCGGCGTCCGGCTCCCCCTGGCCGCCTACCCCGGATTCCCGGAAAGGCGACCCGTACGAGGGCCCACCGGCCCGGCCGCACCCTGACGGCGCTCCCGGGCCTTTCTCGCGGCCTCTCAGCCCGTCGCCCGGCCGACCCCGGTCAGCGCCGTCAGCACCGGCTCCAACGCCACCTGGATCTCCTCGCCGACCGCCTGGAAGAACGGCATGGGCGCCCCGTACGGATCGAGCACCTCGTCGGCCTCCACCGACGGCGCCAGCAGCCAGCCGCGCAGCGCGGCGGCCGCCTGCACCAGGGCCCGCGCGCGGCCGACCACACCGCCCTCCAGCGGATCGGGCAGGGTCGCCGGGTCTATCGCCCGCACCAGCCGCGTGAACTCCTTCAGCGTGAACGTCCGCAGCCCGGCCGAGTGGCCCATCGAGATGACCTGCGCCCGGTGGTCCCGGGTCGCGGTCAGCACCAGGTCCGCCCGGATCACGTGCTCGTCCAGCAGCTCCCGGCCCCGGAACCCGGCCGCGTCCGCGCCGAGCGAGGCGAGCACCGCCTCGGCGTTGGCCTCCATCGGGGCGCCCTCGTGCCCCCACGTGCCCGCGCTCTCCACGATGACCCCGCCGACGCCGCTCTCGGCGCCCGCGGCGAGCCCCAGCCGGTCCGCCAGGGCATGCCGCGTCAGCCGCTCGGTGATCGGCGAGCGGCACACGTTGCCGGTACTGACGTGGAGGATGCGGAAGGTCCCGCCGAGCGGCTGCCCCGCTATGCCACGCCCCTCAGGGACGATCAAGAGGCCACCTCTAGATCGGGGACCACCTTGCGCAGCTCGTCCGCGTCGATCGCGCCGGCCCGCAGCAGCACCGGCACGGAGCCGGTCACGTCCACGATGGAGGAGGGCACGATGCCCGGCGTCGGGCCGCCGTCCAGGTAGACCGAGATCGCGTCGCCCAGCATGTTCCGGGCGGCGTCGCAGGTCTCCGGCGACGGGTGGCCGGTCAGGTTGGCACTGGAGACGGCCATCGGGCCGACCTCGGTCAGCAGCTCGATGGCGACCGGGTGCAGCGGCATCCGCACCGCCACCGTGCCCCGGGTGTCGCCGAGATCCCACTGGAGCGACGGCTGGTGGCGCGCCACCAGCGTCAGGGCGCCCGGCCAGAAGGCGTCGACCAGGTCCCACGCCGTCTCCGAGAAGTCCGTCACCAGGCCGTGCAGCGTGTTCGGCGACCCGATCAGCACCGGCGTCGGCATGTTCCGGCCACGCCCCTTGGCGGTCAGCAGCTCGGCGACCGCCTCCGAACTGAACGCGTCCGCCCCGACGCCGTACACCGTGTCCGTGGGCAGGACGACGAGCTCCCCGCGACGCACCGCCGAAGCGGCCTCCCGCAGACCGGTGACCCGGTCGGTGGCGTCGTTGGTGTCGTATCGGCGTGCCATGGCTAACGCTCCCTCTTGATTGTCGTTCGTTCGCCTCCGGGGCGCTTCAGTCGGTGTCGAGACACCCGACGTGCTCGGTCGCTGCGCTCCCTGCGCGCGTCGGGTGTCTCGACACCGACGCGCCCCTTCGGCTCACTCTCTCCTGGGGCTTCGCCCCGGCAGGTCGCGGCGGCACCCAGTCGTGGGGTGGAGGCGTCCGGCGGCACCCGAGTCGCTGTCGTCCTCACGGCATCGCCTTGCGGGCGGTGGCGAAGCGGGGGCGGTTGTTGAGGTCGGGGTGGTCGGCGGCGTCGGCCCAGCCCTTCTCCTCGGTGAAGATCCACGGGACCTGGCCGCCCTGGGTGTCGGCGTGCTCGACGACGACGATGCCGCCGGGGCGCAGCAGGCGGTGGGCGGTGCGTTCGATGCCGCGGATGGTGTCCAGGCCGTCCTCACCGGAGAACAGGGCCATCTGCGGGTCGTGGTCGCGGGCCTCGGGGGCGACGTACTCCCACTCGGTGAGCGGGATGTAGGGCGGGTTGGAGATGACCAGGTCGACCTGGCCGTCCAGCTCGGGCAGGGCGCTGAAGGCGTCGCCCTGGTGGAGCTGGACGCGGGAGCCCTCGACGTTCTTCCGGGTCCACACCAGGGCGTCCTCGGAGAGTTCCACGGCGTGCACGGTGGAGCGCGGGACCTCCTGGGCGAGGGCGAGCGCGATGGCGCCGGAGCCGCTGCACAGGTCGACCACGAGGGGCTCGACCACGTCCATCGCCCGGACCGCGTCTATGGCCCAGCCGACCACCGACTCGGTCTCCGGCCGGGGCACGAACACGCCGGGGCCCACCTGGAGTTCCAGGTACCGGAAGTAGGCGAGCCCGGTGATGTGCTGGAGCGGTTCGCGGGCCTCGCGGCGGGCGATCGCCTCCCAGTAACGGGCGTCGAAGTCGGAGTCCTTGACGGTGTGCAGGGCACCCCGCTTGACCTGGTGGACATAGGCGGCCAGTTCCTCGGCGTCGTTGCGCGGGGACGGCACGCCGGCGTCGGCCAGCCGCTGGGTGGCCTGGGCCACCTCGGCGAGCAGCAGGTTCACGGGGTCCTCCAGCCGGTCCGTACGGGGTGAAGAAGGAAGGTCAGGCGGCGGCGAGCTTCGCCGCGGAGTCCGCGTCGACGCAGGCCTGGATGACGGGGTCGAGATCGCCGTCGAGGACCTGGTCGAGGTTGTACGCCTTGAAGCCGACGCGGTGGTCCGAGATGCGGTTCTCCGGGTAGTTGTACGTCCGGATCTTCTCGGAGCGGTCGACGGTGCGGACCTGGCTGCGGCGGGCGTCGGCGGCCTCGCGCTCGGCCTCCTCCTGGGCGGCGGCCAGCAGCCGCGAGCGCAGGATGCGCATGGCCTGCTCCTTGTTCTGGAGCTGGCTCTTCTCGTTCTGGCAGGAGGCGACGACACCGGTCGGCAGGTGCGTGATGCGCACCGCGGAGTCGGTGGTGTTGACGGACTGGCCGCCGGGCCCGGAGGAGCGGTAGACGTCGATCCGCAGGTCGTTGGCGTTGATCTCGACGTCGATCTCCTCGGCCTCGGGCGTCACCAGGACACCGGCGGCGGAGGTGTGGATGCGGCCCTGCGACTCGGTGGCGGGCACCCGCTGGACGCGGTGGACGCCGCCCTCGTACTTCAGCCGGGCCCAGACGCCCTGGCCGGGCTCGGTGGCGCCCTGGCCGCCCTTGGTCTTCACGGCGACCTGGACGTCCTTGTAGCCGCCCAGCTCCGACTCGGTGGAGTCGATCAGCTCGGTCTTCCATCCGACGCGCTCGGCGTACCGCAGGTACATCCGCAGGAGGTCCCCGGCGAAGAGGGCAGACTCGTCGCCGCCCGCCCCGGCCTTGATCTCCAGGATGACGTCCTTGTCGTCGCTGGGGTCGCGGGGCACCAGCAGCAGCCGCAGCTTCTCGGTGAGCTCCTCGCGGGCGGCTTCCAGCTCCTTGACCTCGGCGGCGAACTCCGGGTCGTCGGCGGCCAGCTCGCGGGCGGTCTCGATGTCGTCCCCGGTCTGCTTCCAGGAGCGGTACACGGAGATGATCGGCGTCAGCTCGGCGTAGCGCTTGTTGAGCTTGCGGGCGCCGGCCTGGTCGGCGTGGACCGCGGGGTCGGCGAGCCGCTTCTCGATGTCGGCGTGCTCGCCGATCAGTTCCTCGACCGCCTCGAACATCTTCGGGCTCCTGGTTCCTGCTGGTGACTGCGGGGCTGGGGGCGGCCGGGCCGTGGGGCGGGCCGCTCAGAACGGACAAAGCGCCGGTCCCGGCCGCCCGTGGAGGGGCGGCCTGAGGACCGGCGCAGTGGCTCGCTACTTCTTGGTGCCGGCAGCCTTGCCGAAGCGGGCCTCGAAGCGGGCCACGCGGCCACCGGTGTCGAGGATCTTCTGCTTGCCCGTGTAGAACGGGTGGCACTCGGAGCAGACATCGGCACGGACGGTGCCGCTGCCGATGGTGCTGCGGGTGGTGAACGCCGCGCCGCAGGTGCAGCTCACCTGGGTCTCGACGTACTCGGGGTGGATGTCGCGCTTCAAGGTGTCTCCTAGTTTCGGGAGGGCGCCGGGTCGTGGGTGCGGTTTGCGCTCACGTGAACCGGGGCCGACAGTCCAGTCTGCCAGGGACCGCCGCATCTCCCAAAACCGGGGTGACGCCCCACGTATTCCCCACAAGCCGGCTCCGTCCCGACCAGCACCCAAAACCAACCCCAGCCCGGCCGACGCTTGCGGCCGACCCCCAGCCCGGCCCGGCCAACCCCCAGCCCGGCCCGGCCAACCCCAAGCCCGGCCGGCGCTTGAGGCCATCCCAGCCCGGCCGGCGCTTGAGGCCATCAGTGACCTCGGCGTCCGACGAAGGGGACACCACAGACTCGGCCCTGCCAGCCCTGCCAGCCCTGCCGACCCCACCGGCTCACCCGGCACTGACCACGTCATCGATGTCCGCCTTGTCCCCGGCGGATTCCTCGGTCGCCGAGGCGGGCACCCGATGGTCGGCGCGCAGCGCCTTCCACACCTCGGCCCCCTGCTTCTCCTGCGGCAGAACGCGGTTGGCGTCGGCCGGGTCGTACTCGACGGGCAGGGTCAGCATCTCCATGCCCTCCGGCTTGAGCCCCTTCAGCCCCTGGGCGAAGTCGAGCAGGGCGGGAACGGAGTCGAGTTCGGCGTCGGTGGTCAAGGACTTGGTGGAGGCGTCGGCGACCCCGTACAGCTTCTTCGGGCTGGTCAGCAGGCCCATGTCCTGGACGCGGTGCATCAGCGCGGTGAGGAAGGTCTGCTGGAGCTGGATGCGGCCGAGGTCGCTGCCGTCGCCGACGCCGTGCCGGGTGCGGACCAGGCCGAGGGACTGCTCGCCGTCGAGGGTGTGGGTGCCGCGGGCCAGATGGAGGTCGCTCTTCTCGTCGTCTATCGCCTTGCCTGTGGTGACCTCGACGCCGCCGAGCCGGTCGATGATCTCCTGGAAGCCGCTGAAGTCGACCTCCAGGTAGTGGTCCATGCGGATGCCGGACATCTGCTCGACGGTCTTCACGGCGCAGGCCGGGCCGCCGGTCTCGTAGGCGGTGTTGAACATCCGCCGCTCGCCGCCGGGCACCGCGGTGCCGTCCTCGGCGTCGCACTCGGGGCGGGTGACGAGGGTGTCGCGCGGTATGGAGACCACGGTGGCCTTCTTCCGGCCCTCGTGGAGGTGGACGACCATCGCGGTGTCGGAGCGCGCGCCGCCCTCGTCGCGGCCGTACTTGCCGTTGTCGCCGGAGCGCGAGTCGGAGCCGAGCACCAGCAGGTCGAGGGAGCCGTCGTCGACCTCTGCGGGGCGTTCGCCGCCGAGCGCGGCGTCGATGTCGACGCCGTTGAGGTTCCCGTTGAGCTTCACGTACGCGAAGCCGAGTCCGGCGCCGCCGACCAGGATGCCGCCCGCGGCGGTCCAGGCGACGGCGAGGAGAACCTTGCGGCGGCGGCTGCGCGGGCGGCGGCGCTGCCCGGTGGGGCGCATCCGGCGCGTACGCCGGCCGCCCTCGTCGGTGCCGCTCTCGGCCGTACTGCCGTCCTGCCTCGTCTGCTCGGCCATGTGCTCCTCAGTCCCTCGTGTCGGTCGTCGGCGGGCTGCTCCCCTGCTGGTCCGGGGGTGGGGGCCGTCGGTCGTGCCCTGCTGGGCGGGCGAAGTGCGCGGCACGGAGCGGGGCCGGGGCTCCCCGGCCGTCCGTCGAGGCACCGGGGTGCATGGGGACCTCGTACCCCGAGTGTTCGCTTGTTCGACGGCGAAACCTGAAGAAGGGTTGCACAGGGGCCTGTGAGCGCCGCGTGAGTGGACGGGAGCGCAACAGCCTCCACAGCGGCGGCGTGTACCGCCTCGACCTGGGGTTTCCTCGCCCCTGAAGATCACCTTTGCGGGCCTTTGCGCCCGGGAGGTGTGTGGCCAACGTCTCGCCGGGGCGGTGCGCGCGGCCGGGCGTCCCGGGTGGCCGCCTCGCCGTTCGCAGCCGCACAGCGCGCAGCGGCGGAGAGGGGCGGAGAGGTCAGAGGTGGCGACGCGAAGCGCCCCCTCCACCGGAGTGGAGGGGGCGCTTCGTCGTCCTGCCGGAACCGGTCCGGCCGGGGGATCCGTCAGTCGTTGCCGCCCGCGGTCGGCGTCGTCTTCTGGATCTGGAGCAGGAACTCGGCGTTCGACTGCGTCTTGCGCATCTTGTCGAGCAGCAGCTCGATCGCCTGCTGCTGGTCGAGCGCGTGCAGCACCCGGCGCAGCTTCCAGACGATGCCCAACTCCTCGCCGCTGAGGAGGATCTCCTCCTTGCGGGTGCCGGAGGCGTCGACGTCGACGGCCGGGAAGATGCGCTTGTCGGCGAGCTTCCGGTCGAGCTTGAGCTCCATGTTGCCGGTGCCCTTGAACTCCTCGAAGATCACCTCGTCCATCCGCGAGCCGGTGTCGACCAGCGCGGTGGCGAGGATGGTCAGCGAGCCGCCGTCCTCGATGTTGCGCGCCGCACCGAAGAAGCGCTTCGGCGGGTAGAGCGCGGTCGAGTCGACACCACCGGAGAGGATGCGGCCGGAGGCGGGGGCGGCCAGGTTGTAGGCGCGGCCCAGGCGGGTGATGGAGTCCAGCAGGACGACCACGTCGTGGCCCAGCTCCACCAGGCGCTTGGCGCGCTCGATGGCCAGTTCGGCGACGGTGGTGTGGTCCTCGGCGGGCCGGTCGAAGGTCGAGGAGATGACCTCGCCCTTGACCGACCGCTGCATGTCGGTGACCTCTTCGGGCCGCTCGTCGACGAGGACGACCATGAGGTGGCACTCGGGGTTGTTCTGCGTGATGGCGTTGGCCACGGCCTGCATGATCATGGTCTTGCCGGTCTTCGGCGGGGCCACGATCAGACCGCGCTGGCCCTTGCCGATCGGCGACACGAGGTCGACGATCCGCGTGGTCAGCACGCCCGGGTCGGTCTCCAGACGGAGCCGGTCCTGCGGGTAGAGCGGCGTCAGCTTGTTGAACTCCGGGCGGCCGCGGCCCGATTCGGGCGCCATGCCGTTGACCGAGTCGAGGCGGACCAGCGCGTTGAACTTCTCGCGGCGCTCGCCGTCCTTGGGCTGGCGGACCGCGCCGGTGACGTGGTCGCCCTTGCGCAGGCCGTTCTTGCGGACCTGGGCGAGCGAGACGTAGACGTCGTTCGGGCCCGGCAGGTAGCCGGAGGTCCGGATGAACGCGTAGTTGTCGAGGATGTCGAGGATGCCCGCGACGGGGATCAGCACGTCGTCCTCGTTGACCTGCGGCTCGCCGACCTCGTCGCGGCCTCGGCGGCCCCGGCGGTCGCGGTAGCGGCCGCGGCGTCCGCGGCGGCCGCCGCCGTCGTCGTCGAAGTCGTCGTGGCGGTCGCGGTTCTGACCGCCACCCTGCTGCTGGCGGTTGCCGCCGCCCTGGCCGCCCTGGCCGCCGTCGTCGCCCTTGCGACGGTCGCGGTCCCGGCCGCCCCGCTCGCGGTCACCCCGCTCGCGGTCACCCCGCTCGCGGTCACCGCGGTCGCGGTCCCGGTCGCGGCGGTTCTGGCGGTCGCGGCGGCCCTCGCCGCCGTCCTGCTGCTGGCCGGAGCCGTCGTCGCCGCGGCTCTCGCCCTTCTGGTCCTGCTGCTTGGCGGGGCGCTCCTGCTTGGCCTCGGCCTGCTCGGGGCTGCCCGCCTCAGCGGTGGCGCGGCGGCGACGGCGCTCACCGGCCGGCTGCTCGTCCCCGGCGCCCTGGCCGGGGATGTCGATCTGCTGCTGGGAGCCCTGCGGCTGCGCCTCGGGCTCGGCCTGCTCGGCCTTGGTCTGCTTCTTCTCGGCGGCCTTGGCGGGCTTCCGGGCCGGCTCGGCGGCGGCCTCGGTCTCGCCGGTGCGGGCCTTGGAGGTGGCCCGGCGCTTCGGCTTGGCGGCCTCGGTGTCGCTCTTGGCGGGGGCGGCCGCGCCGCCACCTGCCTGCGCTTCCTTGATGACCTCGATCAGCTGGCTCTTGCGCATCCGCGCGGTGCCCCTGATCCCGAGGCCCGAGGCGACCTGCTGAAGCTCGGCCAGCACCATGCCCTCGAGGCCGGTGCCGCGGCGCCGCCGGGAACCGGCCGCAGGCGCCGCTGAGGCGTCCGTGGCGGGCGCGGCAGCGGAATCAACCGTGCTGTCGGCAGTCACGCCCATCAGATCGGTGGTGTCGCTCACGAAGGGTCCTTCCCTGGAGCGGACGTCGGCCTGTCTGGCTCGGCGACCGGTTGTGCTGTCCGGCAGGTCCTCGGTGTGCGGATGTGCCGGGGCGATGGTCCGCCTGAGGCGGCGGAGGGATTCACTGGGTTCGCTGGCGATCGGCGGTGCCTGAGCCGTGGCGCCGATGTGCTGTGGCACGCGGCGGCTCTCTCACGCCAGCTCCGGAGCATGCTCGGCCCTGCTCAGTGCGGGGCACAGGGCAGTTTGGGAGGCTCCCGGAAGAATGTCTGTCCCGAACGGGGACAAGAAGCACCTCGCCGTGCTGAGGTCGGGTGCAGACTTGAGATTAACACTACCGGATCCCACACATATTCCCCCTCTCTACGGTGCGGCGCCGCACGGTCACGGCGCCAGCGGCAGCACACCGGCACCCGACAGGTCGAGTGCCAGCGGATTTGCGGCCCAGCCGTCCCCGGCCAGGCGGGCCACCTTCTCCGCCGCGCCGCCCGTGGCGAAGGCCAGCACGGTCGGTCCTGCGCCGGAGATGACGGCCGGTACGCCGTCCGCCCGCAACCGCTCCACCAGCGCGGTGCTGTCGGGCATGGCGGGCGCCCGGTACTCCTGGTGCAGCCGGTCCTCGGTGGCGGGCAGCAACAGCTCGGGGCGCCTGGTCAGGGCCTCGACGAGCAGGGCCGCACGGCCCGCGTTGACGGCGGCGTCGACGTGCGGGACGGTGCGCGGCAGCAGGCCCCGGGCGGTCTCGGTGAGGACGGGCTTGCCGGGGACGAAGACGACCGGCACGACGGAGGAGCCGGGCTCCATCCGGATGGCGCGGGCGGCCCCGGACTCCGTCCAGGCCAGGGTGAATCCGCCGAGCAGGCAGGCCGCGACGTTGTCCGGATGCCCCTCGATCTCGGTGGCGAGTTCCAGCAGCGCCGCGTCGTCGAGTTTGGCGTCGGCGCCTATCGTCACGGCGCGGGCGGCGACGATGCCGGCGCAGATGGCGGCGGAGGAGGAGCCGAGGCCCCGGCCGTGCGGGATGCGGTTGGCGCAGACGATCTCCAGCCCGCGCGGCTGTCCGCCGAGGAGGTCGAAGGCGGTGCGCATCGACCGTACGAGCAGGTGGTCCTCGTCGCGGGGCAGGGTCTCGCTGCCTTCGCCCGCGATGTCGATGTGCAGTCCGGAGTCGGCCACCCGGACGACCACGTCGTCGTAGAGCCCCAGCGACAGGCCGAAGGCGTCATACCCCGGTCCGAGGTTGGCGCTGGTGGCGGGGACGCGCACCCGGACGGCGGCGGCTCGGAAGGCGGGACCGGCCATCGCTTTGATGACTCTCCTTGTGACAGCGATACGTGCGGGACGTACGGGTGGTTCGGCGGGCTGGGGCGCGGCGTGGCGGTGGTGGTGTCTGGCGGGACTCTGGCGGGATTTCGGTGGTGGTTTCCCGTCGGCGGGGGCGGATGCGCACCCGGCTGCGGAATCACCCGTGGCCAACACGGCGGCAGCACTCCGACTCGGTCGGCGGCGCGGGTATGGGTACAGCCTATCGAAGGAAGGTTGCCCGGCGACATAGGGCGCACGGGAGGCGCACGATGCGTGTCGTACCGACCGTTGTGCACCTCTTCCGCGCTTTCACGGCGTACGCCCGGCCTGGCCCCTGGCTCCGGTGCGCCTCCGGCCGCGCCCGCGGCACGGCCGCGCCCGGGGGCGCAACCGGCCGCGGACGGCCCGGCAGAGGGTTACGCGAGGCCGAGCCGCTCGGCGGCGGCGGTGGCGTCGACCGGCACGGTCAGCGGCTGCGGGGCTCCGGCGACGGCCCAGTCGGGATCCTTGAGGCCGTTGCCGGTGACGGTGCAGACGACGCGCTGGCCCGGGTCGACCTTGCCCTGCTCGGCCGCCTTCAGCAGCCCGGCCACCGACGCGGCCGAGGCGGGCTCCACGAAGACGCCCTCCTGGGAGGCCAACAGGCGGTAGGCAGAAAGGATCTGACGGTCGGTCACCTCGTCGATGAAGCCGCCCGACTCGTCGCGCGCCTGGATGGCGTACTCCCAGGAGGCCGGGTTGCCGATCCGGATGGCGGTGGCGATGGTCGCCGGGTCCTTGACGACCTCGCCGCGCACCAGCGGCGCCGAGCCGGAGGCCTGGAAGCCCCACATGCGCGGCGTACGGGTGGAGACGGCGTCGGCGGCGTACTCGCGGTACCCGCGCCAGTAGGCGGTGATGTTGCCCGCGTTGCCGACGGGGAGGACGTGGATGTCGGGGGCGTCGCCGAGGAAGTCGACGATCTCGAAGGCGGCGGTCTTCTGTCCCTCGATACGCACCGGGTTGACCGAGTTGACCAGCGCCACCGGGTACTGCTCGGAGAGCGCGCGGGCCAGGGTGAGGCAGTCGTCGAAGTTGCCGTCGACCTGGAGGATCTTCGCCCCGTGCACGAGCGCCTGGCCCATCTTGCCGAGCGCGATCTTGCCCTGCGGGACGAGGACGGCACTGACCATGCCGGCCCGGACCGCGTAGGCGGCGGCCGAGGCGGAGGTGTTGCCGGTGGAGGCGCAGATGACCGCCTGCGCGCCCTCCTCCTTGGCCTTGGTGATGGCCATGGTCATGCCCCGGTCCTTGAAGGAGCCGGTGGGGTTGGCGCCCTCGACCTTCAGGTGGACCTCGCAGCCGGTGCGCTCGGAGAGCACCTGCGCGGGGACGAGCGGCGTCCCGCCCTCACGGAGCGTGACCACCGGCGTCTCGGCGGAGACGGGCAGCCGGTCCCGGTATTCCTCGATGATTCCGCGCCACTGGTGGGTCATTGCTGGTTACTCTCCTTCAACCCGCATGATGCTCGCGACACCGCGGACGGTGTCGAGGTTCCGCAGCGCCTCGACGGTTCCGCTGAGGGCGGCGTCGTGAGCGCGGTGAGTGACGACGACGAGGCTGGCCTCGCCGTCCTTGCCCGTCTGGCGCACCGTGTCGATGGACACGCCGTGCTCGGCGAAGACCGTCGCCACCTGGGCGAGGACACCCGGCTTGTCGGCCACGTCGAGGCTGATGTGGTACCGCGTGACGACCTTGCCCATCGGGCTGACGGGCAGCTGGGTGTACGCGGACTCGCCGGGGCCGCGCGAGGCGGCGAGGCGGTTGCGGCAGACGGCGACCAGGTCGCCGAGGACGGCGGAGGCGGTCGGCGCGCCGCCCGCCCCGGGGCCGTAGAACATGAGCTGCCCGGCGGCCTCCGACTCGACGAAGACCGCGTTGTACGCCTCGCGGACGGAGGCCAGCGGGTGGGTGAGCGGGATCATCGCGGGGTGCACCCGGGCGGTGACCGAGGCGCCGTCGGCGGCCCGCTCGCAGATGGCGAGGAGCTTGATGGTGCAGCCCATCCGCCGGGCCGAGGCGATGTCGGCGGCGGTGACCTCGGTCATCCCCTCGCGGTAGACGTCGTCCAGGCGGACCCGGGTGTGGAAGGCGATCCCGGCGAGGATGGCGGCCTTGGCGGCCGCGTCGAACCCCTCGACGTCGGCGGTGGGGTCGGCCTCCGCGTACCCCAGCGCGGTGGCCTCGTCGAGCGCCTCCTGGTACCCGGCGCCGGTGGAGTCCATCTTGTCGAGGATGAAGTTGGTGGTGCCGTTGACGATGCCGAGGACGCGGTTGACCTTGTCGCCGGCGAGGGACTCGCGCAGCGGGCGGATCAGCGGGATGGCACCGGCGACGGCGGCCTCGTAGTAGAGATCCCGGCCGTTCACCTCGGCGGCGGCGTGCAGGGCGGCGCCGTCCTGGGCGAGGAGCGCCTTGTTGGCCGAGACGACCGAGGCGCCGTGTTGGAAGGCGGTGGTGATGAGGGTCCGGGCGGGCTCGATGCCGCCGATGACCTCGACCACCACGTCGATGTCGCCGCGTTTGACCAGCGCGGTCGCGTCGGTGGTGACCAGGGAGGGGTCGATGCCCTCCCGGACGCGGTCCGGGCGGCGGACGGCGACCCCGGCCAGTTCGACCGGGGCGCCGATCCGCGCGGCGAGGTCGGCGGCGTGCGTCGTCATGATGCGCGCCACCTCTGAGCCGACTACCCCACAGCCAAGGAGCGCCACCTTCAGCGGACGCGTACGCATCATCCGACCTACGCCTTTCATCAGAGCCTCAGCTCCCGGATTAACTCAGTTGGTCCAGTCTCGCCCACCCGTCCGGAGTTTCTGTACGAAGTCCGGATGGTGAGACGAGTATTTCATCAGCCGACATCGAGACGCAGGAGATCCTCCTCCGTCTCCCGCCGCACGACGACGCGCGCCGAGCCTTCGTCCACGGCCACGACGGGCGGCCGCAGCGCGTGGTTGTAGTTGCTGGCCATGGAACGGCAGTACGCGCCGGTGGCCGGTACGGCGATCAGATCACCCGGCGCGAGGTCCGCGGGGAGGAACGCGTCGCGCACCACGATGTCGCCACTCTCACAGTGCTTTCCGACCACCCTCACCAGCATCGGCTCGGCGTCGGAGGCGCGCGAGACGAGGGAGACGGTGTACTCGGCGTCGTAGAGCGCGGTGCGGATGTTGTCCGACATCCCGCCGTCGACCGAGACGTACGTCCTGAGCCCTTCCAGCGGCTTGACGGTGCCCACCTCGTACAGCGTGAAGGCGGTCGGCCCGACGATGGCGCGGCCCGGCTCCACCGAGATGCGCGGCGTCGCGAGCCCGGCGGCCTCGCACTCGCGGGTCACGATCTCGCCCAGCGCCTTGGCGATCTCCTGCGGCTCGCGCGGGTCGTCGTCCGAGGTGTACGCGATGCCGAGGCCGCCGCCGAGGTCGATCTCGGGCAGCTCGACGCCGTGCTCGTCGCGGACCTCGGCCAGCAGCTGCACCACCCGGCGGGCGGAGACCTCGAACCCGGCCATGTCGAAGATCTGCGAGCCGATGTGCGAGTGGATGCCGATCAGTTCCAGGCCGTCCAGCTTCAGCGCCCGGCGGACCGCCTCGGCGGCCTGGCCGCCGGCCAGCGCGATGCCGAACTTCTGGTCCTCGTGGGCGGTGGCGATGAACTCGTGGGTGTGCGCCTCGACGCCGACCGTGACCCGGATCTGCACGGGCTGGCGCACTCCGAGCTCGTCGGCGATGTGCGCGACGCGCACGATCTCCTCGAAGGAGTCCAGCACGATCCGGCCGACCCCGGCCTCGACGGCCCGGCGGATCTCGGCGGGCGTCTTGTTGTTGCCGTGGAAGGCGATCCGGGCGGCGGGCATCCCGGCGTCCAGCGCGGTGGTCAGCTCGCCGCCGGAGCAGACGTCGAGGTTGAGCCCCTCCTCGTGGAGCCAGCGGACGACGGCGCGGGAGAGGAAGGCCTTGCCCGCGTAGAACACGTCGGCGTCGGCGCCGAAGGCGTCGCGCCAGGCGCGGCAGCGGGCCCGGAAGTCGGTCTCGTCGAGGAAGAAGGCAGGGGTGCCGAACTCCTCGGCGAGGCGGGTCACCGGGAGCCCGCCGACGGTCAGCACGCCGTCCTCGTCGCGGCTGACCGTACGGGCCCAGACCTTGGGGTCGAGGGCGTTGAGGTCGTCGGCCGGGGCGCTGTAGTGGCCCTCGGGCAGGACGTCGGCGTGGCGGGGCCCGGCGGGGTGGGCGGAACGGCTCATGATGCGGTCTCTCTCACGGTCACAGGTGGTCGGGTGCGCTGATGCCGAGCAGGGACAGGCCACCGGCGAGCACCGTCCCGGCGGCTTCGGCGAGCGCGAGCCGGGCGCGGTGGGCGGCCCCGGGTTTCTCCCCGCCACGGGGCAGCACGTCGCAGCCGTCGTGGAAGTCGAAGAAGGCGTCGGCGAGCGTGACCAGCTGCCGCGCGAGCCGGTCGGGCGCGCCCTTGCGCGCGGCGGCCGCCAGCACGGCCGGCTGCTCCCCGAGCAGCCCCGTGAGCACCCGCGCGGCGGACCCGGCCACGGGCCCCGCCTCGGGAACGAACCCGAGCGCGGCCCCGTTGGCCACCAACGTCCGGCTCCGGGCATGCGCGTACCGCACCCGGAAGAGCGGATTGCCTGCCCGCTGCTCCAGCACCTCGGCGCCGTGCGGCACGTCGTGCGGCGCGGCGTGCAGCAGCGCCCACCGGAACCCGTCCGCGCCGAGCAGCGCCTCACTCTGCCGCTCCGGATCGGCGGGCACCGGCACCGCTCCCCCGCCCCGCACAATCCCGCCCTGCGCCCGCACCAGCCGCCCGGCCGCCTCCGCGACGAGCAGCGCGCGCACCTCGGTCCCGTCCGGCAGGCGGACGGGCGCGGCCGCGCGCAGGGCGTCCCCCTCGCCGTACTGGGTCCCTTCGGCGGCGATCCGGGCGACCAGGGCGCCGACGGGGTCCCCGGCGAGCGTCACGTTCAGAAACCCGGGCCCGGTCACCTCGACCCCGGCGATCCCGGGGGCGGCGACCAGCCTGCCGCGCAGCACCTCGGCGACCTCCCGCGGCGGCCTGCCCGCCTCACGGGCCAGCCGCAACGCCACATTGCTCGCCCACTCCCCCGCCCCACCGGGCCCCGGCCGCTCCACCACCACCCGCTCAGGCACGACGACCGCGAGCTCTCCCCCGTCCACTGCAGAACGCACCGCGCTGAGCACGGCACGGGAGAGGTCGGCGGGGGTCACAGGGCAAGGGTAGGGAGATGGGGGGCGCTGAGGCGAATTGGTTCCGGATGGTGGGCTGGGTGGGGGCTCGCGCCCGGCGCGGCCCCGGTCTCAGCCCTGGGCGCGTCCCGCACCCTCGGGGAACTCGCCTTCGTCCTCGTCACCCCGGTCACCGGAGTCCTGGGCCTCCGGCGCCCTGCGCCGCTCCCGCAACTGCCCGACGACCCGCACCAGCTCCTGGGGGTCGAACGGCTTGGCAAGGAACGCGTCCACCCCGGCATCGGCCGCACCCTGGGCGACCCCGCCCCCGTCGCACCCGCTGACCATCACGATCGGCACGTCCCGCGTCCGCTCGTCGGCCCGCAGCCGCGCGGCGGTCCGCACCCCGTCGAGCCGGGGCATGACCACGTCCAGCGTCACGACGTCCGGCCGCACCCGGTGTACCACGTCCAGGCATTCGGCACCGTCGACCGCGGTCACCACCTCGAAGCCCTCCAGCTCAAGGTTGACCCTGATCAGTTGCCGAATCACCTTGTTGTCGTCGACGACAAGCACTCGGCCGCACATGCCTGGCACACCCCAGAGAGTAGGACGCCCCCTCCCCCGCCGCCCCTGTTTTCCGCACTTCCGCCCCCTGCGGGTGACCCGCCACATCCCACCGCGAAACCCGTTCCGACCCACCCCCGACAAGCTGGTAGTGTTCAACCCGTCGCCGAGCAACACCGGCGGACGCCCCCGTAGCTCAGGGGATAGAGCAACGGCCTCCGGAGCCGTGTGCGCAGGTTCGAATCCTGCCGGGGGCACTTTGAACGAAGTGCCCAAGACCCCGTCGTCAGCGGAAACGCTGAGGCCGGGGTCTTCGCGTATGTGCCGCTGGGTACGCCCGAAGCGAGCACAGCCGCGCCTTCGGTACGTCGCGGGGCAGCCGATGAGCCCCCCTCCCCAAGTGTCTGCGCGAGCGCCCAGGGCGGGCGCCGAGGCGGCCTCTCGGGCTCGGGGAGGTGTGGGCGCCGGAGATCGTGCGGGACGGGGGGTGGTACTACATCTACTTCACGGCGGGGCGCGGGGCCGCTCACCGGATGTACGTGATCAGTTCGGGCCAGGCGGACCAGGGGTACGGCGCCGAGACGAAGCTGGCTCTGCCGGACGACAAGTGGGCCATCGACGGGACGCTGTTCACCTTCGAGGGGCAGCGGTGGTTCGTCTGGTCGGGGTGGGAGGGCGACACCGACGTCGAGCGGAACCTCTACCTCGCGCGGATGAACAGTCCGACCGAGCCGGCCGGCCCGCGGTACGTCATCTCACAGCCCCGGGAGAGCTGGGAGCGGGTGGTGGGGAACCCGTTCATCAACGAGGGGCCCGAACCGGTCGTGGACCCGAACGGACAGCTCCACATCGCGTACTCGGCCAACGGGAGTTGGAGCGACCAGTACTGCATCGCCGATCTGCGGCTGCGGAAGGGCGGCGACCCCACGTACGTCTGGGACTGGTACAAGTCCAACGGCTGCCTCTTCGGCTCGCACCGGGAGACGATGATGCAGGGCTGGGACCCGACGCTGTACGTCGACGGGCCCGGGCACCACAGTTTCGTACTGGTCGACGGGGACATCGGGACGAGCCCGCCCGCGGGGCCGCGGTTCCCGTCGATGTTCCACGCCCTGCCGAAGGGGACTCCGTACGCGTGGGAGAACCGGTACTGGTACACGGGCACGTTCGCCTGGTGGGGCGAGACGCCGTACCGGCGGAGCGGGGTGCCCGGGGCGGAGAGTGACACCGGGTGGAGTCCGAAGTACTTCGAGTAGGCCAGTAGGCCCCGCCTTCACCTGGCCAGGAGGTCTCCGAGGAGGGCTCTGCCCTCGAGCCAGTTCTCCAACTCCGAGGCGGCGTTGAGGTGGCCCTGGCTGCCGACGCTGACGTGGAGCTGGGGAACTGGTCGGTCAGACGGAGGACGCCTCGGGGCGACGGGCTCCGGAGCTGGCGGCCCAGCGATCACGCAGAGCCCGCTACCGTCCCTGCCTCCAGAAGGAACGGGCTCGGCTCTCCCGTCCAGGAGACGTACAGCCCGTCCCGGGCCCGGGTGCAGGCGACGAAGAGAAGGCAGCGTTCAGCGAGCAGGTCCGTCTCGTGCTGAAGGCCGTCGATCTCGGGTGGCGTGATCGCCTTGGGATAGGGGAGCGCGCCTTCGCGCACGCCGATGACGGCGACGTACCGGTACTCGAGGCCCTTGAACGCGTGCATCGTGCCGACATTGACGGCGTCGGCTGGTGCGGTGCCCCCCTGGAGACGGGCAGCGGGGATACCTGCGGCACGGAGGGCTTCGACCGCCTGGTCGCCGTTCTTCTTGAAACGGGCGGTGACACCGATCTCGGACGGCCGGACGCCGTTGTCGAGCCAGCCTCGGACTCGGGCCGTCAGGGCGGCGAGTTCGGCCTCGGAGGTGTCCGCTTGGTGGGCCTCGGGTCCGTTACCTCGAAGCGAGGAGCGATAGCCGAGCAGTGTGTCGTGGCGGGAGTCGTCGGCGAGGTCCTCGAAGGGGCGGCCATGGAGGAGCGCCGTCGACCAACTGAGGATCTCGTGGGTGGAACGGTAGTTCTTGCGCATCCGAGTGGTGCGTCCGGCCACCCTGACTCCGACACCCTTCAGGGAGACCTTGCAGTCGTAGATGCGCTGATGAGGATCGCCGGCGATGAACAAGTCGTCAGGGCGTTCGGGTGCCGCGGCCCGGAGCAGGCGCCACTGGGCGGGGTGGAGGTCTTGGGCCTCGTCGACGACGACGTGACGGTACCGGGGGCCTGTGGCGCGTAGCCGGTCGGCTGCCTCGGCGCAGGTACCGAGATAGGTGCGGAGATGGTCGGCGGCCAGCCTCTCGGTGAACTCCTGGATGGTGCGCCAGACGAGTGCCCGGGCCGAGGCGGGCAAGGCACTCCCCCGGCCCTTACGGACGGCGCCTGCGTACGCCTCGGCGTCACGGATGTCCTGGGCGAGAACCACGTGCTTGTACTCCTGGGCCAGGAACTGAGGCGTCCCGGTGTACCCGGTAGCCACCGCAGCGGCTTCCCAACGGGCAGTCTCCTCCTGCGAGCGAATCGGCCTTCGGGAGGTGGAAACGATGCGGCCGGCGAAGGAGTCGACCGTCATGATGTCGACCCGGTCCCGCAGCTCCTCGTCCTCCACCAGACCCGAGAGGCCGTTGCGCAGGGCCGCGACGAGGGACGTGGTGTAGGTGGTGAGCAGAATGCGCTCGCCCTCGCGGAGATGGCGCAGGAGGTGGCGAACACGGTGCAGGGCGACGACGGTCTTGCCGGTGCCGGGGCCACCCGTCACCTGAGCGGGGCCGGAGTACGAGGGCCGGTAGGCCACCTTGTGCTGTGAGGGGTGGAGGAAGACCCGCCATGCCTCGAAAGGCTTGTCAAGGATGTCGCGGAGCTCTTCGGAGGCGGTGACGACGGCGATGCGGGTGCGGGTGTGGCGGATGGCGGCGTCGTAGTCCGTGGGATCGACCGGCTGAGTATCGGCCTGCTCTGCGAGATGGAGGGAGACGACGTCGCGCCAGACCTCCTCCACGGTGAATCCGGCCGCCAGGTACTCGAGGACCTCACGTTGGTCCTGGGGGAAGAGCGGCGCAAAGACCTCCAGTTGTTCCACGTCGGTAAGAGCACGGGCCTGGCGCAGGGTGGTCGCGTCGACGCCCAGGGCGGCGAGGTCGCCGTCGGAGAACTTCGCGAAGAGCCGGCGCTCGGGCTCGGGTGCGATGCGCTCATACGCCGGAGTGAGCTGCTCCAGGGTGGCCATGTCGCGGATCTCTACCGCCCTGGTCACGGTGTTGATGCTGGCCTTCTGCTTCAGAGCCCAGGCGATGGCCTTGTCGTGCGGCATGGCCCTCAGCAGGACGTAGGTGTCACCGCCGTCCGGGGCCAGGACGACGCCGCGGATGCCCTGGGAGATGCGGATGGTCCGGATGGGGCTGTTCTTGTCCTTGCCCCCCGTCAGCGCTTCGAGGCGCAACCCCTTGTCCTTTCGGAGCTGATCATGGGTGAGCCGCTCGAACTTCTCCCAGGCGTCGAAGACACCTTGTCTGACCGTGGGCTGGAGCTTGTTCAGCTGGGCGCAGAAGGCGATGTCGAAGGCCAGGTGGGGCACGGGTGGGGCTCTCCTCGGGAAGGCGTGCTCGCAGGGGTGGGGCGCGTCGAGCGGTGCCCCACCCCCTCGATGGGGCCGCTGTCAGTCGGTCGCGGACTCGTCATCGGGCGCATTCTCCAGCTCCTCCAGAGCTCGCCAGGCGAGGTCGACCAGAGTGTCTCCTCCCTTGACCGCCCAGCGGGCCGGGCCCTGGTTGGCGACCGGCCGGTTCTTCCAGTCGGCCAGCTCCCACATGTGGGTGATGAGCCCGGACGGCGAGTACTGCTTGCCGTCGGCCGCCCAGAGGAGCGGCTTGGTCCGGTGGTTCAGCCACGTGGCGCGCGAGCGGCGGGGGTCCTCTTCGAGCCATTCCCTGAGAGCGGCCTGCTCCACGGGGAAGGCCGTGTGAAGGGTCAGTGGCGTCTCCTCCGGGAGGAGGCCGTGGTCGATGATGACCTTGACGGCGTTGGGCCGCCTCCGCTTCCGCTGGGTACTGGTGCGGCGGTAGGTGTCCGGAACGGGTCCGCTCTGCGGTTCCCGCAGAGCGTTGACGACGTCGTCGGCGAGCTCGCGGCATCGGTCGGCGTCGGCGCACACGGCGCGGATCTGGGACCGCGAGGTGTAGCGGGCGTCGATGGCGGCGGCCAGGACCGGCAAGAGCTGTTCGACGAGCTCAGGAGCGCGGCTCGTCGCGGACTCGGCCCAGCTGAGCCCGGGGTCGGGCTCGTCCATGGCTTCGGCGTCCAACAGGCGGAACACCAGATGCGTAAGGAGGTATACGCCGTGTTCCGTCAGGGCGGCTCCCCGGCGTTCGTAGCGGGGGCGAAGTCGGTGCAGGGTCTTGCGTACCGTACGCAGCACCTGGACGGCATTCCACACGAGGTAGGGGCTGGGCTGCGGACGGAACAGCACGTCGTAGATGCCCTGGGAGCCTCTCTCCCACAGCACGTCCAGGGTGACCGCCATACGGGCCGCGTACTGACTGTCCGAGTGGACGCAGCCGAGGGCGCAGGCGGCCTCGACGACGGAGCAGCCCGTCTCCTCCGGAGGTTCGAGTTCGCTGCGGCGGACGCTGTAGTCCAGACCGAGTTCGGCGCGCATCTCCTCCATGAGCGAGGCTTGCACCGGGTCCAGCGCGATGAAGTCGCGCGGCTCCACCTTGTTCTGCCGGTTGGTGGCCTGGGTGATCTCCTTGGCGAACTTCTCGGACTTTCCGGTGACGATGATACGGACGCCGACCTGGGCTACGGCCGCGTCGTCACCGTCAGCCAGCGCCTCCGCGACCGACCGGACGGTCTGGGCTCCGTTCACGACGCTGGCGTTGCGGAGGGTGAGCCCGAGCGGGTACCTCTCCGGAGCCCGCATGGACTGGTGGGTCTTCTCCGCCTCCTCGCAGAGCACGGTCACACCGTTGTTGAAGTACCAGAAGTTGCCCGGCTCCTCGGTCAGCGTCTGGATCAACGCGCTGTTGATGGGGGTGCGGCCGAGCGGGTTGCGGATGTTGAGGTTGAAGAGGCTGTCGCCGTGGTTGAGCCATTCAGCTACACACTCGGCCGGTACCTGCCCCTGGTAGGAGACGTGCGGCGAGCTGACCGAGTACCACGGGAAGAGTTCCGCGTCGAGATCGACCTTCTTGGGAGCGATGTCCTCGCGCACCGAGGCCCATACTTCGCGAGAGAGGATGATGCGGTGGTCGAGGACCTCGCCGTTTCGGTTGAACTCGCTTTCCCCCACCTTGATGGCCTGGCGGAAGCCCTCGGTGACGTCGTCGGCCCTCATCAGCACGATCACCTGAGTGACGGCGACGGGCCCACTCGCCATCACGGCCTTGGCCCGCTCGGCAAGTACCCGCCCGCGCGGGTTGAACTCCGCGAAGTCCTCATCATCAATGAGGCGAAGCCCGGTGAGCAGCTCCTGGACCGCGGAACGATCACTCGAAGCACGCCCGTTGGCGCTCCACTTGGCCTGGACGAGATAGACGTGCCTCTCGGGCTTCTCCACCACGGCGATGGCGTCGATGCCCTGGTCCGCCATTCCGTCGATGACGGTGTAGGCCGCCTCCTGCGGGCTCCAGCCGGTGACCATGCGCACCGCCTGCGCGGTGAGGGCGCGCGAGAGGAGCCGAGGGGTACGCTCCTGCTCGGGCTTCCCCTCCAGGTCGCCGACATCCAGCAGGCCCTCATAGGTGGTGCGCAGTGCCTTCTCCACCTGGCGCACCTGGAGTGCCACATCTGATTGGGAAGCCGAGGTCTTCTTCGCGCTCACGTGTTGTTCCCTCCCCAAGGGCCGCGCGTCTTACGTCGCTGTCACCCTTCGTAGATCGGATGATCGCACATCGTCACCCGTGTCTGCTGAGTGTTGTATCTGCGTATCAGCCCTGTTGAAGATCTGGCCCGAAGCGGATCACCGCAAGGGCATCAGCGACTTCGACGGTCAGTTCGTCGTCCGGCCCCTGGACGACCAGCAGGTCGGCGTGGAGGGGCTCAAGCAGGGCCAGGGCTTCGCCGGTGTTGCCCTGGGCGAGGAGAAGCATGGCGATGTCGCGGCGGAGGACGACGGCCTCTTCGCTGACGTCGCTCTCCGTTCTGCGCACCAGGTCGAGGACCGCGCGGAGGTCGGCCAGTGCCCGCGTCGTCTGGCCGAGTTCGGCGCGGCAGCGGGCGGCCTGGGCCCGGCAGTCCAGGGCCTGCCTGCCGGTGGGTCCGACGGTGCGGGTGTAGGCGTCGGCCAGGGCCTCGAACTCCGGCAGGGCCGCACGGAAGTCGCCACCGAGGAGCAGGCTGACGGCACGCCGGGTGCGCAGGGCAAGCACGGCTCTGTTGTCCGTGCCCACGGCGCGGGCGGCACGGTCGCCCATCTCACCGGCGACCTCGGCAGCCTGCGCGTAGCGCTCCTCGTCCATGAGGGCGTCATAGTGGACGTGGACTTCTCTGATCTCCTCGCGCAGCTCTTCGGAGAGGAGGCCGGGGGCGGGTGGCGACACCGCCGGGGCGCCCGGAACGGGGTGTGGCGGCAGTGCGGCAGCCCGCGGCCGTGGGGCGTAGGGCTGTCGGAAGAGGCGGGTGGGGTCGGGCAACTGCTCCGGAACGCCCTCCTGAGGCGCCGGCCCCTCCCCTGGCGCGGGAAGGAAGGGACGCAGCCGCTCGTACACCTCCTGGCTGTCGGCCGGGCGTCCCTCCGGGTCCTTGCGCAGGAGGTGCAGGACGAGGTCTTCGAGCTCGGTGGGCACCTCGGCGCGGAGTTGTCGGAGGGGGGTGGGTGCTTGGGTGACGTGCTGAGTCATCAGCGCGTACTCCCCCTCACCGTTGAACAGAAGCTGACCGCTGAGAAGTTCGTGGAGCACGCAGCCGAGGGCGTACAGGTCCGCTCGGGGGGTGATCTGGCCTTTGCGGATCTGTTCGGGCGACATGTACTGGTAGGTGCCGAGCAGACTGCCGGTCGCGGTCAGCTTGGTGACGTCGGTACGCAGCATGGCGGCGATGCCGAAGTCGAGGACCTTCACGGTGCCGTCGCGAGCGACGATGATGTTGGACGGCTTCAGGTCGCGGTGGACGACTGGCACGTCATGGGCCCAGGACAGCACGGTGGCGACTTGGGCCGCGACGGCTGCCGCCCAACCGATGGGAAGCAGCGGCGCTTCCTCACCGGCGGCGCGGTGGAGGTACTTACTGAGGGTGATGCCGTCCACCAGTTCCATCACCAGGTAGAAGTGCTGGAAGCTCTGGTCGAGGACGGCGTCGAAGACCTGCGGGACACCGGGGTGCTGGATGCGGGCGGTGACCCGCGCCTCGCGCTGGAAGCGCTTCTCGAACTCCACGGCCAGTGCGGGGGAGGTGACGGACTCGCGCCGGATGAGCTTCACCGCGACGGGGCGGTCCAGGACCGCGTCGTACCCGCGCCACACGTGGCCCATGCCGCCGCTGCTGATCGGCTCCAGGAGTTCGTAGCGTCCCGCAATCGGCTCCTCCGGCACTGCGCCCCACGTCCCCTAATTCTCATCCGGCGCCCGTACTGCGCCGGGGCCGGTGCTCGTCTGGTGGCTTTCAGTTTCGCGGGCGGGGTGATCTTCCGTCCAGCCTTTGCGGCATGGCCGGTGGGGCGAAGGGCGCGTACCACTCGGACAAGCTGGACGGCCTGTTCGCCCAAGGGGCGGGTGAAGCCACGCGCAGCGCGACCCTCTTCCCGCTGATGGCTGAGCCGCCCGGGGTCACGGCGTGGGATCCGGCGCGCCCCCACCGACGCGCCGGATCCGTATCCGTCGGCTAGCCCAAGCCCTCTTCGTCGCGGATCATCCGCCAGGCCGCGCGGCGGGCGCTGCGATCCAGGTTGGACTTGAAACTGGAGTCGGCGGCGAAGTAGCGGCGGCCCAGATCCGCGGTGTGCGAGATGTGATCCATCATGTTCTCGTTGAACTTCTTGTCCCAGACGACGGCGAAGTTCTCCTCGTCGTTGACGAGGGCCGCGGCCTTGACCTTCGGGTCCTCCTTGGTGGCGAGGAAGGCCGGCAGGACGTCCGCCTCGGTGAAATCGGTGCCGAACTTCTCATTGAACCTGTCGATCAGTTCGGACAGCAGCGACTTCTCGGCCTCCTGGGCGCCGCCGGTGCCGTCGCCGAAGCCCTTCAGCTCCGCAGGACCCTCGGGGTTCAGGGAGACGTCCACTTCGCCCGTCTTCACGACCCGCAGGTGGCTGAGGTCGATCTCTCCGACGTCCACGCCGCCATCGGAGCGGCGGGGCAGGCGGTTGAGGAGGTGGCGGCCGTACAGATGGAGGCGTTCCAGCTCGGCGTCCTGGTAGGGCACGATCTGGGCGAGGAAACCGTACTTGCGTACGTAGTCGTGCAGGTCGGCGCGGAAACCCTCTGCCAGCTCCACGCTGTCGTCGTCGTCCGGATCGTCCAGAAGGGCAGTGAAGCGCCCCACGGCCGGGCCCAGCAGCCGGTACAGCTCGGCGTGCAGCTTCTCCCACTTGGCCTGCGAGCCGGCGGCCTTCTCCATCGCCGCGAAGTAGGCCGCGGCGAACTCGTCCATCTCCTGCTCGGTGATGATCGGGGCCGCCATCACGCGGCCCTGGGCGGTGTAGAGGAGGTTGGGGTCCGAGGGGAGGGTCTGGGCCTCCTCGAAGTACGGGCGGAAGGCGTCCTGGATGTCCTCGGCGCCGTTGACGAAGTCCAGGACCGCCAGGTCGGCCTGGGACTTGCGCTCGGCAGTGCGGTTGAGCCGGGAAAGGGTCTGGACCGCGGAGATACCGGTCAGCTTCTTGTTGACGTACATCGTCGTCAGCAGCGGCTGATCGAAACCGGTCTGGTACTTCTCCGCCACCACCAGGATCTTGTACTCGGAGTCGCCCTTGCCGCCCGCCTTGACCGCCTTGTCGTCAGCCCGGGTGTAACCGAACGCCTTCGGCAGGGCGCTCTCGGCGATACCGCCGTTCTCCTTGGTCTCCGTGGTCTCTTCACCGTCAAGGGTGAGGGAGCCGGAGAAGGCCACAAGTACGCCGAGGTCGGGATACTTCGTGTCGTACTCACGGTCCTTGATGTAGCTCTTGATCGCGCGCGCCATCTGCACGGCCGACTGCCGGGAGGCGGTCACCACCATCGACTTGGCCCGGCCACCGATCCTCCCCCGGGAGTGGGTGACGAAGTGCTCCACGATGACCTGTGCGTGCTGGGAGACCGTGTGGTCGTGGGTGAGGGCGAAGCGGGCGAGGAGGCTGTTGGCCTTGGAGGGGTCGACTTCCAACTCGTCCGGGTTCTGGTTCACCAGCTTCCAGTACGTGTTGTAGGTGACGTAGTTGCGGAGCGGGTCGAGGATGAACCCCTCCTCGATCGCCTGCCGCATGGAGTACGTGTGGAAGGGCCGGTAGACCTCCTTGCCGTTCTCCGGGGCCGGGGTGCCGAAGAGTTCCAGCGTCTTCGCCTTCGGGGTGGCGGTGAAGGCGAAGTAGGAGAGGTTGGCGGCGCGGCTGCGCTCCACGGCCTTCTTCTTGAGCTGGTCGTCGACGGTCGCGGTGGTGGCGCCTTCGTCGTCGGAGTCGGAGTCGAGACCGAGGTCGCGGAGGGCCGAACGGACAGCCGTGGAGGCGTCACCGGACTGCGACGAGTGCGCCTCGTCGATGACGATGGCGAACCGGCCGCCCTTCAGCTCGGTCGGGTTCCGCTTCAGGTAGTCGAGCAGGGCCGGGAACGAGTGGAGGGTGACCGTCACGATCTTGCCCGTGTCGCGGGCGAGGGCGCGGGCCAGCTGCTCGCTCTTCGCGCCGTGCCTCTCGTCGATCTTCACCACCAGGCCCTCGGTCTGGGAGAAGCCACCGACGGTCTCCCGGAGCTGGGCGTCGAGGTTGCGGCGGTCGGTGATGACGATGATCTTGTCGAAGACCGGTTCGCCGGGTGCGATCCGCCCGGCTGCCAGCGCCTCGGTGTCGATGGTGCGCGGGTCGTTGCCCGCGTGGAGGTCGGAGAGGCGGTGGACGAGCCACCCGATGGTGTTCGACTTGCCGGAACCCGCGGAGGCCATCACCAGGTAGTTCTGGCCGGCGCCGTGGGTCGCCGCGTGGGCGGCCAGCTTGCGTACCGCGTCCCACTGGTGGAAGCGCGGGAAGATGGTGGAGCGGGTGGAGCCGCCACCCGGCGTGCGGTGCTTCTGCTGGTGGACGTAGCGATGGAGCAGGTCCAGCCAGTTGTCCCTTTCCAGGAGCTGCTCCCAGAGGTACGAGGTGGCATACGTGCCGAAGGCGGTCGGCACGGGATTGCCGGCGCCGCCGGGCTGGCCGGGGCCGTTCGAACCGGTGTTGAGCGGGAGGAAGCGCGTGGCCTTGCCGCGGAGCTGGGTCGCGACGAAGACGAGGTCGGGGTCGACGGCGAAGTTGGCGACGACCCGGCGGGTGAAGATCAGCTCGGTCGGGTCGCGGTCGGTGCGGTACTGCTCCTTGGCGCGCTCGACGCCCTGGCCGGTGAGCGGGTTCTTCAGCTCGGCGGTGGCCACGGGGATGCCGTTGAGGAAGAGGGCGAGGTCGAGCTTGTGCCCCCAGTCCGTCTGCTTGGTCGCGTAGGGGAGCTCCCGCACGACCGTGAGGCGGTTGGCCCGGTAGCCGTCCAGAATGGAGTCGTCGGCGACCAGGTTCGGCTTGAAGTAGGCGACGCGGATGAGGACACCGCGGTCCTTCACGCCGCTGCGCAGGACGTGGAGCAGGCCGTTCTCGGAGATGGCCTTGTCGAGCCGCTGCGCGAAGCCACGCTGGGCCTCGTTGGGATCGCCGTAGACCTGGCGGAGCTGGTGCCACTCGTCGGGCTGGGACTTGCCGATGAACTCGAAGAGTTCGCCGGTGTTCAGGCCGATGTCCGGCCGGTACTCGGCCGGGTTCCCCTCTCGCCACCCCCGCTCGCAGAGGGCGGCCACTATGGCGGAACCGAAGGCCTTCTCGTCGTGGGCGGGGCTCATGCGCGGGTGACTCCGTCCGTTACGTCGGTTAGGTTGCGGCCACTGGCGGTGGATACGTCGAACTGGCCGGTTACTGCGGCGGTGATGAGGGCTTGGCGGCGTTCGGCGAGGAGAGCCTGTTGTTTGCGGAGCAGAGCGCGCGCCTCAGCAATTACCCGGACTCCCTCTTCGACCTGCGCAACAAGCCGCTTTTGCCTTTCAAGCGAAGGGAGCGGAATGGGAAATCCCAAGATCTTACTGCTGTTCGTGGAGGCGAGATTTGTCGTCTTACTTCCTGTACTTTCGAAATAGCAGCGCCCATGAAGGGTTTGCGTGAGCAGAGAAAGATAGCGGGCGTCCAGCACCGCACTATCCGGCCGCAAAGCGAAAACATGGTTCTGATGGAGACAGTCAGGAATTTCCCCGTCCCAAACAGCTCCCCTCCCGAGCTTGTCCAGGTCACCGCCCTCCGTCATCAGCACATCACCCCGGCGCAAGGTGCAGCGATCTGCAACCGCACGCGGCACCGCGATCTCGCTAACTGAATTCAGCTCGAGTCGGCCGGCTTGGACATTTGCCACACGAAGGTAAGGGCGAGTAACCACGTCGCCCGTCACATTGCGCGCGCCGTCAACCGTAAGGCCGTTCTGAATTCGACAGAGGTAGCCCAGCTTCACCAAGGGCAGATCGCCGGGGAGGTCCGGCAGCCAGGAGTACATGGCAGAACTTGGAGCGCGACCAAGTGAGCCGGGAACCAATTCTTCAGAAATAAAAGCATAGCGCCTTTCCTGCAACTTGGCGTCCTGCTCCTCCCGCAATCCGAGCAACCTGTCGATACGCAGGGTCTCGACGTCCAAGAAATTGGCGATGCGACGCTGCTCCCCCGAACTCGGGATAGACACTAGAAGATCTCGCAAGAAGTCGTCAGGCACTCTTTGCTGCCCAGCCACTCCATACATTTCCGCCTCGCCTAGCTTTAGAAAACTATGCGTATTAACGACATAAAAAAGAAATCGAGAATCTACTCGCTCTTTCGGTCGAAGCACATGGAGTTCGGTCGTCCCAGCGCCCACCCCGCCGAGCAGTTTTCGAATGAGGACGGCGCGTCCAGCCTCGAACGTGGGAGTGATCTTCGGTACCAGGAGGTCGCCATCTTGGAAACGAGTGTAGCCTGCAGCAACTTCGCGCTTCGTGCGCTGCCGCGTAATATCTAGGCGCTCCCCCGGCCAAACTGCCTCCATAGGAAGAAACGTGACCTTCGTTTCCTCACTCAACTTCTCAAATGCCGGAGTTGAGGGATTGACATGCGCCAAATATTTCAGCCTAATCTTTTTCATTCGACGACCTCCCCCAACAGCTGCTGAACCTGTGCCTCCAGCACCTTCAGCTCTGAATCAATCTCCGCCAACGGCCGAGGCGCCTCATACACATAGAAATGCCGAGTGACCGGAATCTCGTACCCGATCTTCGTCTTCGCGTGATCGATCCACGCATCCGGGACGTGCGGCAGCACCTCGTGCTTCAGGTACTCCTCGACGTCCTCCCCCAGCGGCACGTTCTCGAAGTCCCGCAGGTCCGCGTCCGGCTCCGGCTCCCCCTTTACCCTCTGCACCTCGCCCTCCGGGTCCCGCACTCCCACCGCTTCCCGCAGCGCCTTCGCGAACGGCGCCCCGCTCGGCCACTGCAGCCCAGCCGCCACCACCGCGTCCTTCATGGCCACGAAGGCCTCGGACTTGGTCGCCCAGCTGGACCCCAGCAGCGTCCGTACAGCCCCCACGAAGGCGTCCGCGTCGGCCAGCTTCTGCACCGGCTTCGCCGCCGCCAGCGCGGTCAAGGTCTCCTCGGTCACCTCGAAGCGGAGCTTGAGCGGGCGCTCGACCGTGATGCGCTGGTAGCCGAAGGCCTCGTTGTCGAAGACCTTGACCTTGGCGTGCATGGGGTGGTCCTCGTCACGGGCGGCGTTGACGGCTTCGCCGTAGAGGCGGGTGATGTCGGCGATGTGGTCGGGGCGGCCGTTGGTGCCGTCGCCCAGTTCCTTTCGCTTGTCACCGAGGGACTTGCGCATCTTGACCCACTGGTCGCGGGCGTCCAGGAGGACGACCTTGCCCTTGTGGTCGGGGGACTTGCGGTTGGTGAGAATCCAGAAGTAGGTGGAGATGCCGGTGTTGTAGAAAAGCTGGTCTGGGAGGGCGACGATCGCCTCCAGCCAGTCGTTCTCCAGGATCCACCGGCGGATCTCGGACTCGCCGGAGCCCGCCGCGCCGGTGAAGAGCGGAGAGCCGTTGAAGACGATGGCGATACGGGAACCGCCCTTGCCCTGGGCGTCCACCGGCTTCATCTTCGAGATCATGTGCTGGAGGAAGAGAAGCGAGCCGTCGTTGATCCGCGGCAGCCCGGCGGCGAATCGGCCGGCCTCGCCGAGCGTCTTGTGCTCGTACTCAACGTCCTCCTTGACCTTCTTCCATTCCACGCCGAAAGGCGGGTTGGCGAGGAGATAGTCGAAGCGCTTGCGGGCGTGGCCGTCGTTGTTGAACGAATTGCCGGGAGCGACGTTCTCCGGGTCCTGGCCCTTGATCATGAGGTCGGAACGGCAGATGGCCCAGGACTCGGGGTTGAGCTCCTGCCCGTACAGCTCGACGTCGGCGTCCTCGTTGAACTTCTTGATGAAGTCGTCCGCCGCCGAGAGCATGCCGCCAGTGCCGCAGGCCGGGTCCATGACCTTGCGGACGGTGCCGGGGAGGGTGAGCGCGTCGCCGTCGGGGGCGATGAGGAGGTTCACCATGAGCTTGATGACCTCGCGCGGTGTGAAGTGCTCACCGGCGGTCTCGTTGGACTGCTCCGCGAAGCGTCGGATCAGCTCCTCGAAGACATAGCCCATGTTGTGGTTGGAGACGCGCTCCGGGTGGAGGTCGAGGTCGGTGAATTTACCGATCACCTGGTAGAGCAGCCCGGCGTCCTCCAGCTTCTTGACGTGCTGGCCGAACTCATAGGTCTCCAGGACCTCGCGGGCGTTCTCCGAGAAGGCCGCCATGTAGATGCGGAGGTTGTCGGCGGCCGTGTGCTGGTCGGCGGCGATCTTCTTCAGCGTCAGCGTGGACGTGTTGTAGAAGGAGTGCCCGGACGCCTTCCGGAGGAAGCTGTCGGCGTTGAAGCCCTCCAATTCCTTGTACTTGGTCGCCTCGGCGGCGACCACGTCCCGTGTCGGTTCGAGGACACATTCCAGACGGCGCAGGACCGTGAAAGGCAGGATCACCTTGCCGTAGTCCGACTGCTTGTAATCGCCGCGCAGGAGGTCGGCGACGGACCAGGCGTGGTTCGCCAACTCCGTGTGCTTGCTGCTGTCCAAGGGAGTTCCCCGTGTTCCTTCCCGTCCGTCCGCCCCGGGCGGAGCGGAGATTTCAGTGTGGTCGGTGCCCGGCTGCGGAGGGGCCGATTCGGCCGGAGCGTCCGGGCTCAGAGCGCGGTGCCGGGCGGCGGCGCCAACGCACCGGAGGCTAGTCCGGCCGCCAAGGCGCTCGCAGCTTCCTCTGAGGCCGTGGAGGCGAGGCGAGCCGCTGTCCGCAGGGCGTGAAGGCGGCGGAACGCCTCGCCGTAGCGACGCTGCTGTTCCAGAGGGAGCAGGGGGACGCGGAGGCGGCCCGGGTTGACGGTGACGATGGTGGAGCCGGTGGAGGCAGTGGCGACGTTGTCCTCGGCGGCAGCGAATCCCGCCAGGAACCAAGGGTCGAGACGGGCCGGGTCTGGCCGCAGAAGATGCAGGTGGGGGCCGAGTGCAGCGCCGACATCCGGCGTATCCGCCACCCGGGCCCGGGGCCCCTTACGGGAGGCGGACGTCCGCAGGACGATGTCCCCGGCAGCGATGACATGGACTGGCTCGGAGTGAGAGTGCGGGCCCGCTCCTGAGGGCGGTGCGGCCGCAGTGACGTCCTCCGCAGTAAGCACCCGGCGATCGGGCACGGCGACCGATTCGGTCCCGGCAGAGGCCCCCGCCGTGTCACGAGGGGACGGCGCTGGACCTTTCAGGAGGGTCAGCGCTCCCCCTCGCACAAGGTCGGCGACGGTCGCCGTACGCCATCCTTCGGTCGGCGCAGCGGGCGGCCATTCCCCCACCACTTGTTCCGCGGCCGCGAGCAGGGCGGCGACTTCTCCGGTGAGGCGGTCGCGTAGGCCGTCGACCCGGGCGGCGAGGACCTCCGGTGACAGGTCGGCAGTGGTCGCGCGGACATGGCGAGCGGGAGTGAGGTCGACGGTGTCGTTCAAGAGGTCCACCACCGGCACGGCGCGGGCGACAGCAGGCTCACCGGCGTACTCTGCGGGGTCGTCGGCGAAAGCGGCCCAGGCAGTCAGAACGCGTCCGGTCAGCTCTACCCAGTCGGCGGGAGTCGCGGTGGCCCGGCGCGCCGCCGCGCCGTCTCGGGGCTCAGGGTCTGCGTTGACGAACAGCACCGAGGGGCGCTCCGGTCCGCTCGGGTGCGGGCGCTGGAGGACCCAGAGCTGAAGCCCGACGTGGAACGGATGGGCCACTCCCGGCGGAAGGGCAATCACGGCGCGGAGGGCGCCGGTGCGGACCAGTTCAGCCCGGACGCGGCGGCCCGAGGCACGGGAGGCGGGCGCGGGCGGCAGCAGCACGACGGCGTACCCACTAGGCCGGACGTGGGCCAACGCGTGCTGCACCCAGGCAAGTTCGGACTCGGCCCGGGGCGGGACGCCGTAAGCCCAGCGGGGGTCGTAGGCCAGTTCGTCGTGTCCCCAGTCGCGGTCGCCGAAGGGCGGGTTGCACAGGACCGCGTCGGCGGCGAGGTCCGGATAGGCGTCCGCACGGAGGCTGTCGCCCGTTTCCACATACGCCTGAGCGCGCGGTGCGGAGGTGCCTTCAGGACCGGGAAGTCGCAGCCGGGCCGCGGCTCGCCGGGCCTGCACGGGGAGGAGGTCCTGCCCGTGGAGCGCGACCGCTCCACGCCGCGCGGCCTCGGCGAGCAGGGTGCCGCCGCCGCAGGCCGGGTCGAGGACGGTCCGAGTGTCCGCGGGGAGGAGGCGGGCCATGAGCTCGGCCAGCTCTGCCGGAGTGCGGTAGGTGCCGCCGGCCGCGCTCTCCTCCAGTTCGCGCTCGGCGACGACGTCGAGAGCGACGTACGGCCCCGCCTCCTGGACACAACGGGCCAAGGCGGCGAGCAAAGCCTCATCGTGCGCGGAGGATGAGGGTGCTCCCCCGCCCGGCCCTCCCTCCGCCACGTCCACCACGAGGTCGAACAACGGGCCGGGGTCGGCGGGCTGGAGACGTAGAGCGGTGCGCAGCTCTTCCTCCGGAGAGGCGGCAGCCGTCAGCCCCCGCCCCCGCAGCCATGCGCGGACGGCATGGAGATCGTAGAGGGGGCTGCTCTCCGTGCCGCCGTCGGGCGGCGGGAAGTCCTCGTGGCGGCGGCGCCAGTTGCTGACGGTGGCGCGGGTGACCCCCGCGATGCGGGAGATCTCGGCGGCCGTCACCCGCGCCGGAGGCGGAGGGGTGCGCGTGGGCTGCTGCTGGGACATGAGGGAGGCGGCTTCCTGGTGGCGGAGGGGGGGCCGACTGGCCGTGGCACTGCCCGGTGGGGCGGCAGTGACTACGCCGGACCATACAACACTTACCACCACACGGAACAGGGTTGACAGTGCTTTCACATGACTGTTTACTCGGATCAGCTTGCGTCCGTCACCACTTCGTGACGGAACGTGCATGCCGAGGTGGGTACTGATCCCGCCCCGGGCTCCCGCGCCGTCCCCACGGAGGAACACCATGCGCCTGACCATGCCGACCACGGTGATCGAGGGGACCCCCATCACCGTGATGCCGTTCCGGGAGAACGCGGTGATCGGGACGGTCTCCCTACCCGCCCTCCTCCAGATCGTTCCGTCACCGCGCAGGGAGGAGGATCCCAAGGCACTCAGCTCGGCTTCCGGCCAGGTCCGTCAGCACGCAGAGATCCGCTCTCAGGTGCAGCGCACCCTGAAAGCGACCGGAAAGGGCCGAAACGCCACCTCCTACGCCGAGTACATCGCGGCCGGGCTCAACGGCGAATGGGGCGACGCCTGGTCGCTGCCGCCCATCACGTTCTGGCACGCCGGTGAGGTCGCGGCGATCAGTGAGGAGCTGATCGCGGGGACGGGGCTGCGGACCATCACCGTGGCCCCCGGCGCCACCGTCGTCGCGGTCGACGGGGAAACACAGCTCACCGCCTGGCACGACCTCTTCGACAACCCGGAGCGGTTCGGGCTCGCGTATCCACAGCTCGCGGCGGTTCGTATCCCGTTCGAGATGTATCTGGGGCTGTCCGCCGCCGACGCACGTCAGGTCTTCCACGACCGGAACGTCTTGGGAGTCGACGTCTCGAAGAACCTGTCCATGTCGATGGATCAGCGGGATCTGGCGACACGCCTGGCCCATCGGGTGGCTGACGCCGTCAAGGTGGAAGTCGACGGTCGCATCATCCCCTTCAGCAAGCTCGTCAACGCCAGTAAGCGTCAGGTCGGTCGCACCGACCAGGAAGTGGTCACGCTCTCCGCCCTGCGGGCGCTGGTCGTCACGACCATCTTCGGGCGCGGCGGACTGAACCTCTCATCGGAAACGATCGGCGAGGCCGACCTGCCCCGAGAGGCCGACGCATCCCTCGTGGAGCGCACGGTCGTCCCGCTTCTCGCTGGACTCCTCAGCGAGTACGCGGCCGCCTTCCTCGCGCGCCAGGCGATCACCGCCCCCGCCGTCATCGCCGGCGTCGGCGTGGCCGTTCACCGGACGATGCCGTGGGCGGACCCGATGAACGGTGGCCTCCACCCGGACGATCTGCGGGGGCTCCTCTCCAGTGTCCGCTGGGAGCGGGAGGCGGTGTACTGGGAAGGCATCGCGGCCAAGACGGGCACGTCCGGCCGTCTCAACTTCAGCGGCGGCGTGAAGGATTCCGGCGGGCGTGTGGCGGACGCGATCCTGTACCCGTCGACCGAGGCCGGCCGGAAGGTGCGTGGGCTGGCGGGCTGACGCCATGGGGTTGGACCGTCAGCACGATGACACTGTTCCACTCCAAAGTCGTAAACAGCGCGCGGCAGTCTGATGCCGAGGCCGTGGCGGGGCGGCTGCCCGCGGCCCTACCACTCACCCCCTCACCCCTTCCGCCCCACCCCGCAAACCGCGTGCCCCCGGACCGCCGGCCCCGGATAGGTCGAGAGTTCCGGGTGCCAGTCGGGAGTGGGGACGACGCCGGGGGCGATCAGGTCGAGGCCTTCGAAGAACGTGGCGATGTGGTCCGGGTTCCGAAGGTGGTACGTGTGGGCCGACTGGGAGTTGTAGGCGGCGACGGCGGTGTTGAGGGCCTCGCTGGTGTCGGTGCCGTCGCTGAGGGCGAGGTAGCTGCCTGAGGGGAGGGCGTCGAGGATGTCGGCGACGACGGCGGCGGGGCTCTCGTCGTCGGAGAGCTGGCCCATGATGCCCAGCAGGGTGAGGGCGATCGGCTGGTCGAAGTCGAGGGTGCGGCGGGCCTCGGCGATGATGCGCGCGGGGTCGCGGACGTCGGCGTCGACGTAGGCGCAGGCGCCCTCGGGGGTGCTGGTGAGCAGGGCGCGGGCGTGGACGAGGACCAGGGGGTCGTTGTCGACGTAGACGACGCGGCTCTCGGGGGCGATGCGCTGGGCCAGTTCGTGGGTGTTGTCAGCGGTGGGCAGGCCGGTGCCGACGTCGAGGAACTGGCGGATGCCCGCCTCGCCGGCGAGGTGGCGTACGGCGCGGGCGAGGAAGTGGCGCTGGAGGCGGGCGACGGCGGCGAAGTCCGGGAAGGTCGTGAGGATCTGCTCGCCGACGGCGGCGTCCGGGGGGTAGTGGTCCTTGCCGCCGAGGAGGTAGTTCCAGACGCGGGCGGAGTGCGGGCGGTCGGTCTGGAGGCGGGCGGACAGGTTGTCCCCAGGGATCGTCATGCGGCCGATCATCACACAATCCGCGTATGTGTGGCGGTAGTTGCGCCTCCGCTTCCGGCCGGCAGGCCGGGTCGAGGCGTGGTGGCGTCCCAGGGTGCTCCGCGGCGTCCCGCGTGGGGTGGTGTCGGAGCAGGTCAGGGCGTGGGACGACCCATATCGGTCCCAGAGCGGCGGGCAGGGGTGGTGGCGGCCGGGCGGCGCCGCGAGGGTGGTGGCACCGGGCGGCCCACGGTGGCCGCACGGGCAGGCCGAGGAGGTCCAGGGCCCGGGAGACCGGGATACAGGGAAGAGCGGTAGGTCCATGAACGTACGGAAATCCCTCGCGGTGCTCACGGCCGCCGCGGCGCTGTTCAGCGGCTCGGTCGCGCTCGCGTCGACGGCCGCGGCGGCTCCGGCCGCCGCGGCGGAGAACTGCCGCAAGACGCAGACGGTCGGCTGGTACTGCGGCCACCACGCGGGGCGGACCGTCGTCCTCGCACAGGGCAGCAAGGGGGCGGCGGTGCGCGAGGTGCAGGCGCTGATCGCCAACACCACGGCGTACTACGCGTACCACAGCACGCCGCTGAACGTGGACGGGGAGTTCGGGCCGGCCACGCGGGCCGCGGTCCGCTGGTTCCAGGGGCACTACATGGGGTCGGGCCATGTCGACGGCGTCGTCGGCCCCGACACCTGGAACCGGCTGCGGAAGGTCTGAGCCCCGGCGGCCGGCCGTCGGACCACACGACACCGGGACACCGGGACACCGGGACACAAGGAGGGGAGACCACGTGACACGGCAGGAGAAGGCAGGACGGGACGGGGAGAGGGAGACGATGACCAGGCGCGTGCGGGGATGGGCGGTCGCGGGGGTGTCGGCGCTGCTGATGGCGGGGGTGGCGACCGCGGGTCCGGCGGTCGCGGCCGAGGCCCCGGCCGGGAGCGAGGCCGGGGTGGCGGCGGCGAGCTGCGCCAAGACGAAGAAGGTGTACTGGGGAACGCCGGCGGCCTCGCTCCCGGTCAGCTCGGGCGGCTCGGTCAACTGCCTGCTCGGCCCCGGCTCCTCGGGCAGCGCGGTCAAGGCGCTCCAGCACGCGCTGGAACGCTGCCACAAGGTCAATCTGGGCGCGGGCGGCGTCGACGGCATCTACGGGGAGCGCACCCGGGCCGGCGTCCTCGCGGTGCAGCGGGCGGCCGGGATCGCCCAGGACGGGGTCTACGGGCTCCAGACCCAGCGGTCGATGCTCTGGGACTTCCAGGGCGGTGGCCAGCGGTTCTGCGGGAACATCTACGTGACCCCCTGACACGCCCCAGGGCGCGCCGCTCCCTCCCGTGCGGAGGGGGCGGCGCGCCCTGGCCGCAGGGGTCAGCCCGCGATGCCGTGGAGTTCGGTGCCCGGCGGGAGGACGCGGACGAGCTTCTTGTTGACGAACTCGCGCATGCCGAGGTGGCCGAGCTCGCGGCCGTAACCGGAGCGCTTGACGCCGCCGAAGGGCAGGTCGGCCTGGGTGGAGGTCGGGTGGTTGATCCAGACCATGCCGGTCTCGATGCGCTCGGCGACGCGGCGGGCCCGGTCGGTGTCGGCGCAGAAGACGGTGCCGCCGAGGCCGTACTCGCTGTCGTTGGCCAGGGCGATGGCCTCGTCCTCGTCGGCGACGCGGTAGACGACCGCGGCCGGGCCGAAGAGCTCCTCGGCGTAGGCCCGCATGCCGGGCTCGACGCCGGTGAGGATGGTCGGCTCGACGTACGCGCCGGGGCGGTCGATCCGCTTGCCGCCCATGACCAGTTCGGCGCCCTGCCGGACGGTCTCCTCGATCTGCTCGACCAGGGTCTGGGCGGCGCCCTCGGAGGAGAGCGGACCGAGCGTGGTCGACTCGTCGGCCGGGTCGCCGGGCTCCAGCTGGGCGAAGGCGGACTTCAGGCCGTCCAGGAAGGCGTCGTAGTGCGCGTCGAGGACGATGAAGCGCTTGGCGGCGACGCAGCTCTGGCCGGTGTTGGCCAGGCGGCCCGCGGCGGCGGCCTTGACGGTGTGCTCCAGGTTCTCCCCGTCGAGGACGATGAAGACGTCGCTGCCGCCCAGCTCCAGCAGGCTGGGCTTCATGTTGCCCCCGGCGCGTTCGGCGACCTTGGCGCCCGCGCCCTCGCTTCCGGTGAGGGAGGTGCCGCGCACCACGCGGTGGTCGATGATGCGGGAGATCTCTTCGTGGCCGACGAAGAGGTTGGTGTACGTGCCCGGCGGCAGTCCGGCGTCCTGGAAGATCTTCTCCAGGGCCAGCGCGGACTGGGCGCAGATCCCGGCGTGCTTGACCAGGACGGTGTTGCCGAGGACGAGGTTGGGCCCGGCGAAGCGGACGACCTGGTAGAGCGGGAAGTTCCACGGCATCACGCCGAGCAGCACCCCCAGCGGCTCGCTGACCAGGTACGCCTCGCCCTCCTCCACGTCCAGCGGCTCGGGGGCGGCGAACTCTGGGCCGTTCTTCGCGTAGTACGTGAGGATCGAGGCGGCCAGGTCGACCTCGCCGCGCGCCTCGGAGATCAGCTTGCCCATCTCCTCGGTGATGATCTGGGCGAGCGCCTCCCTGCGCTCCAGCATCAGCTCGCCGGCGCGTCCGACGGCCGCCGCGCGGTCCTCGATGCTGCGGGCACGCCACTCGCCGAAGGCCTGGTGGGCCGCTTCGACACGGACGTCCACCTCCTTGCCCTCGATCTGCGGGAACTCCGCGACGGTCCTCCCGGTGGCCGGGTTGACCGTGGCGAACGTGCTCTTGCTCTGCTCCGTCATGGGTGACCTCGCGTCGGCTGATGGGTGGGGCGCGGGCCCTCCGCCGCGGACATGCCTTGGCTCCGCCGGGCCCGTCCGATGCCATGCCTCGGCCGGGTCCGGCCGGTGTCCACGGGGAGCCGGAGGCGCCTCAGGTGCAACCGGTGCCTCTCACTCCGCACCCGCCACACGGTGTACCCGTACGCAAAAGCAGTAAACCGGACCAATGCCGGTCCAATCGGAAAGGGAGCCGATCCGCCGCCGCTCCCGGGACGGGAAACGCCCCGGCTCCCGCCTGCCGAGCAGGGGGAGCCGGGGCGGCCACGACGGTACGGGGAACCCCGTGGGCGTCGGTTCAGGCGTGGGCTTGGCCGGATTCAGGGTGCCGGGGCCCGCCCTGGGCCTCACCGGCGGCGGACGCCTGCGGGGCGTGCCCGCCCTCGCCGGGCGCACCGCCCTGCGGGGAAGCCGGGCCCCGCGAGGCGCCCGGGCCCGGCGTCACGGCCGGGCCGCCCTGCTGGGGCGCGTAGCCCTGCGGGGCGTGCGGACCCTGCTGCGCCGAAGCCCCCTGCGGGCCACCGCCCTGCGGAGCCGAGCCGCCCTGTGCCGCGGCGAGACCCTGCGCCGAGGGGCCGGTGGGCTGTACGGGAGCGGGCCGCTGCGGACCGGACCCCTGCTGCCCCTCGGGAGCACCCTGGCCGGGCGCCCCCTGTCCGGGAGGGCCGGGCTGGCGCCGGGGCGAGGGCACCCCGCCGACCGGGGCCGCCGGGCCCGGGGCGGGCATCCCGGCGGGGCCGGGACCCTGCTGCGGTCCCGGGCCGTGCTGCTGGCCGGGGCCCTGCTGCTGTCCCGGGCGGTGCTGCTGCTCGGGGCGCCGCGGCGGGAGGATGCTGCTCCAGTCGAGGGCGCTCTGAGCCTCCAGACGGGCCTGGTCGGCGACTCGGCGCGTCTCGGTGAGAACGTCGCCGTGCTCGCGTACCAGTTGGTCGTAGATCGGAGGATTCGGTGACACTTCGGTGGATCTTCCCTTGTGCGGTCGTGCCGACGAGCGGCGGTGCAGTCGCCCACCGTACTGGGTGGGTCCGCTCACTCTTCGGCGAGCATCCCCGAACGCAGTCGGGTGAGGATGCGCGACAGCAGCCGGGAGACGTGCATCTGCGAGATGCCGAGCTCGGCGCCGATCTGCGACTGGGTCAGCTCCTCACCGAACCGCATCTCCACGATGCGGCGTTCACGGTCGTCGAGGGTCTCCAGGAGGGGGGCCAGCGCGTGCAGGTCCTCGACCAGTTCCTGGGCCGGGTCGGGGGCGCCGAGGGTGTCGGCCAGCGAGCGGGGACTGCCGCCGGCGCGGTTGTCGTCGCCGGACTCGGTCGGCACGTCGAGCGAGCCGGCCGTGTAGCCGTTGGCGGCGACGAGGCCTTCGACGACCTCTTCCTCGGTGCGGTCGAGCTTGGTGGCGAGCTCCTTGACGGTGGGCTCGCGGTCCAGCTCGGCGGCGAGCGACTCCTTGGCCTTGGCCATGTCGACCCGCAGCTCCTGGAGCCGGCGCGGGACGTGCACGGCCCAGCTGGTGTCGCGGAAGAAGCGCTTGATCTCGCCGACGATGTACGGCACGGCGAAGGTGGTGAACTCCACCTCGCGGGAGAGGTCGAAGCGGTCGATCGCCTTGATCAGGCCGATGGTGCCGACCTGGACGATGTCCTCCATCTCACCGGGACCGCGGTGCCGGAAGCGACCGGCGGCGTAACGGACCAGGGAGAGGTTCATCTCGATGAGCGTGTTGCGGGTGTACTGGTGCTCGGGCGTACCCTCCTCGAGCGTCTGGAGCCGGTCGAAGAAGAGCTTCGACAGGTCCCGGGCGTCCTGGGGGGCGATCTTGCCGCCGTCCTCCACCCAGGGCAGGTCCGCGGCCGCGGCGGGGCCGCCGGCCGGGGCGGCCTCAGTCCCCTTGACCTGTCGTCCCGCTTCAGTCTGTGCGGACATCGCCGTCATCAGCACCCCTCCAAATTGCGCGTGGCCGGCCACCGGTGGGCCTGCGACCCGCTTGCCCGGTCAACGTGCCCAGAAACCAGCGACCTTGACATCACTGTTAGATAACGGCGCCTTCCCCAGCCGGAGCCGTGCATGCACGGCTTCACACGACTTCTCTGTGCGATACGCAACTCCGTCGCCGGGAACTACCCATTCCGGCCAGGAAGCGCCGCTTCCCGGCCACCCTCGCACACAGGGCCCCCTTCTTCCCACCCCTAGGCGAATCATCCTTTTCGCGGCCTGCCCCCGCACTCCTGACGCCCGGTCACCCGCGAGGCGCCCGCCCGTCACCCCTCCGGCCCCACCCCGCCGGGGCCCGCCGGTGTCGCCCCGGGCGGGGCACCAGCGGTGTCCTATCGTGGTCGCGGGCAGGCCGGGCCGCACGCCTCCGGGCCCCCGCCCGGGACGGCCACCGGCTCCCCGCACCGCCGAGCCGACCGAGCCAGGAGCCCCCGCACCATGACCTCCGCGCCGCCCGCCGCCCGCCCTCCGTCCGGTGCCCGAGGGCATCGCCGACGCACCGTCGTCGCCGCGCTGGTGCTGGTCGCCGCGCTGGTCGGCGGAACCTTCGCGCTCACCCTCGACGGGAGCCGCGACCGGGAGCGCGAACGGTCGGAGCGGGTCGCCACCGAGGCCAGCTCGGGGCCAGGCGAACGTGACGAGTCGCTGCTGCGGCTGGCCCGGCGCGAGAAGGGCGACCCGCTGGCGGTCGGGGACGTCGACGCGCCGGTGGTGATGATCGAGTACTCCGACTTCCAGTGCCCGTACTGCGGCCGCTTCGCGCGGGAGACCAAGCCGGCGCTCCTGCGCGAGCAGGTCGAGGAGGGCGTGCTGCGCATCGAGTGGCGCAACTTCCCGCTCTTCGGGGAGGAGTCGGAGCGGGCCGCGCTGGCCGCCTGGGCCGCCGGGCGGCAGGGCAAGTTCTGGGAGTTCCACGACCTGGCCTACGCCGAGCCGCGCAAGCGGAACTCCGGCGCCTTCTCCGAGGAGGCCGTCGAGGCGATGGCCGAGAAGGCCGGGGTGGCCGACATCGAACAGTTCCGGAAGGACCTCGGCGGGGCCGAGGGGCGCGCCGCGCTCGAACGCGACCAGCAGGAGGGGTCCGGCCTCGGCGTCAGCAGCACCCCCGCCTTCCTCGTCAACGGCCGGCCCATCCTCGGCGCCCAGCCCGGCTCCGTCTTCACCGAGGCCATCGAGGCCGCCGAGGCCGACGCCCGGCGCAACAGCGAGGCGGCCGGGCCCGGCGCCGAGGAATCCGCCAAGTGACCGAGGCCGGACTGCTGATGGCCTTCCTCGGCGGGCTGCTGGCGCTGCTCAGCCCGTGCGGGGCGCTGCTGCTGCCCGCCTTCTTCGCCTACTCCTTCACCGGTCCCACCAAGCTGCTGCTGCGCACCCTGTTCTTCTACGCGGGGCTCTGCGCCACGCTGGTCCCGCTCGGCGCCGCCGGGGCCTTCGCGGGGCGGCTGCTCGTCGGCCACCGGGAGGCGCTGGTGGCGGTCGGCGGGTGGGCGCTGGTCGCGCTGGGTCTGGCGCAGATCGCCGGGCTCGGCTTCGGTTCGCGCCGGATGCAGCGCGCGGCCGGGGCCCGCCGGGACGGCTCGGCACTGTCGGTGGTGGCGCTGGGCGCGGTCTACGGGCTGGCCGGGTTCTGCGCGGGCCCGATCCTCGGCTCGGTGCTGACCGTCTCGGCGGTGGGCGGCGACCCGGTGCGAGGCGGGCTGCTGCTGGCGGTGTACGCGCTGGGGATGGCGGTGCCGCTCTTCCTGCTGGCGCTGGCGTGGGACCGCTGGGAGCTGGGGCGCAGGCGCTGGCTGCGCGGCCGGGCGGTGCGGCTCGGGCCGCTGACCGTGCACTCCACCTCGGCGGTGGGCGGGCTGCTCTTCGTCCTGACCGGCCTCGCCTTCCTCGCCTTCGACGGGATGGCGTCGCTCGGTTCGGTGGTGGACCTGGAGACCGAGTTCGCCTGGGAGGAGCGGCTTGCCCGGGTGGGCGCGCTGGTCTCCGACCGGACCGTGGTGCTGACGGTCTGCGCGGTGGCGGCGGCGGGCGCGCTGGCGGTCCTGCTCCGGCCCGGGCGGCCCGGGACGGCCCCGGACACCGGGGACGCGGCGGCACCGGAGGCCGAGGGAGTGCGAAAGACCGCGCCGCCCGCCGAGCGGGGCTGAGACCCGGCGCGAGGCGCGGGGCCCGGGACCGTACCGGGGCTCACGCCGTACTCAGGTACTTGCGCGGATGTCCCGGCCACGGGGCCCGGCACAGGCTGGGCGCATGAAGAGAGTGTGGACGACCCTCAAGTGGACGGCGGCGCGGTGCGTCCTGCGGACCGTCGGCCGGGCCGGCCGCGGTATCCGGATCGGCTACCGCTTCGGTTTCGACAGCGGCGTGATGCTGGACCACGTGTACGAGAACCGGGCCCGGGGTGTGCTCGGCGTGGGCCGTCTCATCGACCGCGTCTTCCTGGACGCCGTCGGCTGGCGGGCGATCCGGGCCCGCCGCGAGCTGCTCGGCCGGGTGCTGCGTGAGGAGATCGGCCGCCGCGAGGGCGAGGTCTTCGTCCTGGACGTGGCCGCGGGTCCCGGCCGCTACCTCCAGGACCTGGTCGAGCAGACGCCGCCGGGCCGCCTCAGGGTGGTCTGCCGCGACCTCGCCCCGGCGGGGCTGCGCAAGGGCGAGGCGATGGCGCGGGAGCGGGGGCTGGCCGGCATCACGTACGAGACGGGGGACGCGCTCGCCCCCGTACCGCCCGAGGGGCGGGCGCCGGACGTCATCGTGGTGTCGGGGCTGTACGAGCTGCTGCTCGACGACGCGCGGGTGCGGGGGTCGATCGAGCGGCTGCGGGGGCTGCTGGCCGAGGACGGGGTGCTGGTCTTCACCACGCAGACCCGCCACCCGCAGCTGGAGCTGATCGCGGGCGTGCTGACCAACCGGGACGGCGAGCCGTGGGTGATGACCTGCCGGGACATGGGGCAGGCCGAGGACTGGGCGGCGCAGGCCGGGTTCAAGGAGGTCAGCAGCAGGCGGGAGCGGGTCGGGCTGTTCACGGTGACGCTCTGCCGGACGTGAGCCGCCGCCCCGGCGCGGGGGCCGGGGCGGGCGCGGGCGGGCCGGTCGGGCCCCTCAGGCGGAGCGCTTGCGTGAGGAGGCCGTCTTCTTCTTGGCCCCCGAGGAGGAGGCGGTCTTCTTCGTGCCGGAGGAGGCCGTCTTCTTCGCCGTGGAGCGGCCGGAGCCGCTCTTGGCACGGGAGGAGGAGGCGGAGGACTTGCCGGAGCCGGAGCTGCTCGACGCTGTCTTCTTGGCGGGGGCGGACTTCTTCTTCGCACCGCCGCCGGAGCCCGAGCCGGACCCGGACTTCGCCGTCGTACCCTTCTTGCGGCGCGAGCTGAGCGAGGTCACCTCGGCGTCCTTGCCCTTCTCCTCGCCCTCGCCCTCGCCCTCGCCCTCGTCCTCGGTCTCCTCCCCGTCCTCGCCCCGGGAGCGCCTGGCCTCGCGGACGCTGCTCTCCAGGGCGGACATGAGGTCGATGACGGTGCCCTTGCCCTCGGCGGGCTCCTCCTCGTGGGCCGGTTCGCGGCCCTCGACCTTGGCGGCGACCATCTCCTCGACCGCCTCGCGGTAGTCGTCGTGGAGCGAGTCGAGGTCGACGTCGCCGAGGGTGTCCATCAGCGCGTCGGCCAGGTCCAGCTCGGCGTCGCGCACGGTGACGTCGGCCTCGGGGGCCGCCTCCTGGGGCGAGCGGATCTCGTCCGGCCAGTGCAGGGTGTGCATGGCGATCACGTCGTCCACCACCCGGAGCATGCCGAGCCGCTCGCGGCCGCGCAGGGCGAACTTGGCGATGGCGACCCGTTGGCTGCGCTTCAGGGCCTCGCGGAGGAGGGCGTACGGCTTGGCGGCGGGGGCGCCGTTGACCATGAGGTAGTAGGCGTTGCCCATCTGGAGCGGGTCGATCCGCTCGGAATCCACGAAGGCGACGATGTCGATGGTGCGGGTGGTCGGGAGGGGGAGGCTCGCCAGGTCCTCCTCGGTGATCGGGACGATGGAGCCGTCCGCGTCCTCGTACCCCTTGCCGATCTCGGTGGAGGGCACCTCCTTCTCCTCCACCTCGCAGACCTTGCGGTAGCGGATGCGGCCGCCGTCCTCCAGGTGGATCTGGCGGAACGAGATGGCGTGGTTGACGGTGGCGTTCGCCAGCTTCACGGGGATGCTGACCAGTCCGAACGAGATCGCGCCGTTCCATATCGACTGCACGCTGAGCACCTTCCCGGAAGTCGGTTCTGGTGAGGTATCGGCATTGTGCGGTGTTTTCGTGCGATTCTCATCGTATGACGCCCATCACCCACGTGGAGGGGCGGCGGCTCGCGCTCAGCAACCTCGACAAGATCCTTTATCCGGCCACCGGCTTCACCAAGGGCGAGGTGCTGCACTACTACGCCTCCGTGGCGCCGGTCCTCCTGCCGCATCTGCGCGACCGCCCGCTCTCCTTCCTGCGCTACCCGGACGGCGCCCGGGGCGAGGCCTTCTTCGCCAAGAACGTGCCGCCCGGTACGCCCGACTGGGTGCGGGTGGCGACGGTGCCGCGCTCGGCGCGGGACACCACCAGCGCCCGGCAGGTGGTCGTGGACGACCTGCCCTCCCTGATGTGGGCGGCCAACCTGGTGACCGAGTTCCACACGCCGCAGTGGCGGACCGAGGAACCCGGCCTCGCCGACCGGCTCGTCCTGGACCTCGACCCGGGCGCGCCGGCCGGGATCGCCCAGTGCTGCGAGGTGGCGCTGCTGCTGCGGGAGCGGCTGACCGCCGACGGACTCACCGCCTTCGCCAAGACCTCCGGCTCGAAGGGGCTCCACCTGCTGGTCCCGCTGACCGGCGCGCCCTCGCGCGAGGTGACGGCGTACGCGAAGGAACTGGCGGTCGCCGCCGAGCAGGCGGCGCCCCGGCTGGTGGTGCACCGGATGGCGAAGCGGCTGCGGGGCGGGAAGGTCTTCGTGGACTTCAGCCAGAACTCGGCGTCGAAGACCACGGCCACCCCCTACACCCTGCGCGCCCGGCCGCACCCGGCCGTCTCCGCACCCCTGACCTGGGACGAGGTCGCCACCCGGGGCGAGGGCCCGCCACTGCCCGGCCTGCGGATCGAGGCGGACGAGGCCGTCGCACGGATGGAGCGGTACGGGGACCTGCTGGCGGCCCTCGTCACCGGGGAGGCGGCGGCGCCGCTGCCGGGGGGCTGACGGCCGACGCGCGGTCCCGGGTGGCGCGCACTCGTCCGCCCGGGTGTGCGCGCCCTGGCGGGCACCTGCGGGAGGCCCCGACCCGCGGGGGCGCCGGACCGGGCCGGCCTGCCCGGCCCCGGGACACAACCGTCCGGACATACCATCATCCAGCGGACATCCCGTCCGATACTTGCTACGTTCCCGCCATGACCGGAACGACGACCGGCACGACCACCGATCCCCCGCCGCGACCGGTCGCCCCCGGCCCCGGCCCCGGCCCGGCCGGGCCCGCGGCGGACGCCCCCCGGCGGCGCGGCACCGAGTTCCTCCTGATCCTGGTGGCCGTCCTGCTCTCCGTCTCCGGCTACCTGGTGGTGGGCCTGACCCTGCACGGCGCGCCCCCGCCGGACACCCTGCGGTACGGCGCCGGGCTCGGCGCGCTGGCCCTGCTGGCGCACGGCGCGATCCGGCTCACCGCCCCGTACGCCGACCCGCTGCTGCTGCCCATCGCGGTGCTGCTCAACGGCATGGGCCTGGTGCTGATCCACCGTCTGGACCAGGAGACCCCGCGCGACCAGGCGGCCGGGGCCCAGCTCATCTGGTCGACCGCCGGGGTGGCCCTCTTCATCCTGGTGGTGCTGCTGGTCCGCGACCACCGGGCGCTCCAGCGGTACACCTTCCTGTCGGTGGCGGCCGCGCTCACCCTGATGGTGCTGCCCGCCCTCTTCCCGCCGGTCAACGGCGCCCGCATCTGGATCAGGCTCGGTGGATTCTCCTTCCAGCCCGCCGAGTTCGCCAAGGTCCTGCTCGCCGTCTTCTTCGCCGGACACCTGGCGGCCGGGCTCGCCGTGCTGCGCGACACCGGCCGCAAGGTCTGGGGGGTACGGCTGCCGACCGGGCGGGCGCTGGGTCCGGTGGTGGCGGTGTGGCTGCTGAGCGTCGGCGTCCTGGTGCTGGAGCGGGACCTCGGCACCTCCCTGCTCTTCTTCGGCCTCTTCGTGGTGATGCTCTACGTGGCGACCGGCTGGACCGGATGGATCACCGTCGGGCTGGTGCTGGCGGGCGCCGGGGCGTGGGCGGTGGGGCGGCTGGAGCCGCACGTGCGTGCCCGGGTCACCGACTGGCTGCACCCGTTCGCGTCGATCGAGGCCGGCGAGGGCTCCAACCAGCTCGCCCAGTCGCTCTTCGCCTTCGCCTCCGGCGGCCTCTTCGGCACCGGGCTGGGCGCCGGGCACTCGGTCCTCATCGGCTTCGCCGCCAAGTCGGACTTCATCCTCGCGACCGCCGGCGAGGAACTGGGGTGGACCGGCCTCGCCGCGCTCTTCGTGCTGTACGGCCTGCTGGTGGAGCGGGGCTTCCGGTGCGGCCTGGCGCTGGGGGACCCGTTCGGACGGCTGCTGGCGACGGGGCTCGCCTCGATCGTGGCGCTCCAGGTCTTCGTCATCGCGGGCGGCGTGACCGGGCTCATCCCGCTGACCGGCATGGCGATGCCCTTCCTCGCGCAGGGGGGCTCCTCGGTGGTGACCAACTGGGTGATCGTGGCGCTGCTGATCCGGCTGAGCGACTCGGCCCGCCGCCAGGCGCCCGCCCTCGCGGAGGAACTCCGGTGACCCGCTGCATCCGCCGCGCGGGCGTGCTCTGCCTGCTCCTGCTGCTGGCCCTGCTGGTCCACACCGCCCGCCTCCAGCTCTTCACCGGCGCCGAAGTCGCCGACAGCTCCGCCAACCGGCGGGCCGCCATCACCCGCTACGCCCAGCCGCGCGGCGAGATCCTGGTCGACGGCCGCCCGGTCACCGGCTCCCGGGACACCGGCGAACTCCTGCGCTACGAGCGGACCTACACCGACGGCCCGCTCTTCGCCCCGGTGACCGGCTTCGCCTCCCAGCAGTACGGCACCAGCCTGCTGGAGGAGGCCGAGGACGGCGTCCTCGCCGGCACCGACCCGGCGCTGGCCCCGCTGCCGCTCTGGAACGACCTGACCAACAGCCGCAACCCCGGCGGCCGGGTCGCCACCACCGTCAAGGCGGCGGTGCAGAAGGCGGCGTACGAGGGGCTGGCCGGGCGCAAGGGCGCGGTGGCGGCGCTGGAGCCGTCCAGCGGCCGCGTCCTCGCCCTGGTCTCCTCGCCGTCCTACGACCCGGGCCGCCTCTCCGGCACCGGCCCGGCGGCGGTCGGCGCGTGGCGGGAGCTGACCCGCGCCCCCGACGAGCCGATGCTCAACCGGGCGATCCGGCAGACCTATCCGCCCGGGTCGGCGTTCAAGGTGGTGACGGCGGCCGCCGCGCTCGACTCGGGCACGGTCACCGACCCGGACGCGCCGACCCGCTCCCCCGACCCGTACACCCTGCCGGGGAGCGGGACGCGGCTCAGCAACGAGGTGGAGGGGTGCGCGGACGCCTCGCTGCGGTACGCCTTCCAGTGGTCGTGCAACACGGTCTTCGCGGGGCTCGGGGTGCGCGTCGGGCCGTCCGACATGGTGGCCGCCGCCGAGCGGTTCGGCTTCAACGACCGGGGGCTGCGCATTCCCTCGCGGGTGGCGCCAAGCACCTTCGCCACCGGGATGGACGACGCGCAGCTGGCCCTCTCCTCGATCGGCCAGTACGACACCCGGGCCACGCCGCTCCAGATGGCGTCGGTGGCGGCGGCCGTGGCGGCGGGCGGTTCGGTGCGGCCGCCGCGGCTGGTGGAGGGGACCACGACGGGGGACGGATCCCCGGTCTGGGCGGGCGGCCCGCCCGGCTACCGGCAGGTGATGAACGCCGGGACGGCCGCGGTGCTGCGGGAGATGATGCGGGACGTCGTGGAGGACGGCACCGGCAAGAACGCGGCGATCAGGGGCGCCGAGGTCGGGGGGAAGACCGGCACCGCCCAGCACGGGGTGGGCAACGCGGGCGTCCCGTACGCCTGGTTCATCTCCTGGGCGCGCGCCGAGGACGCGATCGAACCGGCGGTGGCGGTGGCCGTGGTGGTGGAGGACGAAGGGGCGCGCCGGGAGGCGATCAGCGGCGGGGGGACGGCCGCGCCGATCGCCAAGGCGGTGATGGAGGCGGCGCTCGCGCGGTGAGCCCGCGCCCCGCGCCGCCGTCCCCGCCCGCCCGGGCGGTCAGCTCCCGGCGCCCTCGCGGATGGCGTCGGTGACCTCGCTGACCCGCTCCTGCTCCTCGGCGGCGAACCGCTCGGCGTCGAGCTTCTCGGCGATCTCCTCGTCCTGGGCCATCAGCAGGTCGAGGTTGTGGTCGCCGAGGTCGAAGACGCCCATGTCGACGTAGGCCCGCTGGAGGCGTTCGCCCCACAGGCCGATGTCCTTGACGCAGGGGACGATCCGGCTGAAGAGCAGTTTGCGGAAGAGGTGGAGGAACTCGGACTGCTCGCTGTACTCGCGGGCCTCGGCCTTGGGGATGCCGAAGTTCTCCAGCACCTCGACACCGCGCAGCCGGTCGCGCATCAGGTAGCAGCCCTCGATGACGAACTCCTCGCGCTCGCGGAGTTCGGCGTCGGTGAGCTGGCGGTAGTAGTCGCGCAGCGCCATCCGGCCGAAGGCGACGTGCCGGGCCTCGTCCTGCATGACGTAGGCGAGGATCTGCTTGGGCAGCGGCTTGTCGGTGGTGTCGCGGATCATCCCGAAGGCGGCCAGCGCCAGCCCCTCGATGAGGACCTGCATGCCGAGGTAGGGCATGTCCCAGCGGGAGTCGCGCAGGGTGTCGCCGAGGAGCGACTGGAGGTTGTCGTTGACCGGGTAGAGCATCCCGATCTTCTCGTGGAGGAAGCGCCCGTAGATCTCGGCGTGCCGGGCCTCGTCCATGGTCTGGGTGGCGGAGTAGAACTTGGCGTCCATGTCGGGGACGGATTCCACGATGCGGGCGGCGCAGATCATCGCGCCCTGCTCGCCGTGGAGGAACTGGCTGAACTGCCAGGAGGCGTAGTGCCGCCGCAGCTCGGCCTTGTCACGCTCGGTCATCCGCGCCCAGTGGCGGGTGCCGTGCAGGGTCAGCGCCTCGTCCGGGGTGCCGAGCGGGTCGTACGGGTCGACCTCCAGCTCCCAGTCGATGCGGCGGGCGCCGTCCCACTGCTTGTCCTTGCCCTTCTGGTACAGGGAGAGCAGGCGGTCGCGGCCTTCGTCGTACTCCCAGCTGAAGCGGGCCGCGCCGGTGGCGGGGACCTTCCACAGGGGGTCGGCGGGGGGTTCGGTGTACAGATCACGGGTCGACACGGTGGCACTCCTCCACTCGGTCCGGGGCGCACCGCGCACCGGGCCGGGCAGCGGCGCCCGCTCGCAGGCTCACACGGCCGCCTGACACGGTCAACCGTCCGTACGGGGGGAATCCGCGGGGTGGGCCCCCGGGCGGGCGGGGTGCCGTAACCCTTGGTTACACCCAGGTCAGGGATGTGCTGTCGCTCGGGCCCCGGATGCGGTGGTGTCCCGTAGCCTCGGCCGTCGCCCGGCCCGGACGGGTGGCCTCACACGCCGGCCGGGCTCGGTCCTGGCGTCGCCTGCGGCAAGCCTCGGCCCGGCCGGCTGTGAGGCCGGGCGTGAGCGCCGCGTGCCCCGGGCCAGGAGTCCCGGCCCGGGGCACGCGGCGTCGGTCACCGACGGTCAGTACCGGACGACGGCGGCCACCCGGCCGTCCTCGGTGAGGGTGCCGTCGGGGACGAACCGGACCTCGGCGTCCCCGTCGAGCGCCGTCTCGACCAGCGTGTCGACGATGTCGGTCTCCACCCCCTCCGGCGGCGGCCCCTCGTCGGGCAGCTCCACCGGGTGCAACTGGCGCTCGGCGTCGATCCGGCCGGCCGCGGCGAAGTTCTCCTCGACCAGCAGCAGCGACGCCCGGCGGTCGGCGACGACGCTCCAGACCTCGGCCAGGCCGCCGCTGAACCGCTTGGCGCTCCGGGCGTCGTCCAGCGCGGCCAGGTCCTGGCGGACCAGTTCCCTGGCGTACTCCTCGCGGGCCGGGGCGATCCGCTCGGACAGCTTCGGCCAGCTGTCCGTGTCCTGTCCGGCCGCCTCGACGCGCCCGGCCAGCTTCGCCGCGTGCCGGGAGATCTGCTCGAAGCGGGAGAGGACCTCCACGCCCCCGACCACGAAGAGCGGCAACGGCTGGGCGTCCAGCGCGCGGGTCAGCCGCTCGTCCACGTCGGTCACGTACTGGCGGATCCGCTCGTCGCGGATGGAGCTGGGGTTGCGGCCGTAGATCGGGCCCGGGATGGCGTCCTCCGGGTCCGGGATCTCCGGCGGGGCCGGGAAGCCGTGGTCCTCGACCTCGGTCAGCCGCTCGCCCTCCCCGATCCACAGCCGGGACATCTCCTGGTCCAGGACGAGGACGTAGTACGGGCGGGCGTGCAGACGGGCGGAGACCAGGGCCCGGGTGAGGTAGGTGTCGGAGAACTCGACCCGGGTGGGGAGGTCCACGGAGGTGGTGAGCTGCCAGGTCTGGAGCTGCTCGCCGGGAGCCGCGAGGAGCAGCAGGCCGTCCCCGGCGTAGACGATGTCGTCGAACTCGCGGAAGGACTCCTCGCGCAGGACGTTCTCCAGCTCCAGCCGGGCGTCCCGTTCCACCTGGGGGTCCTCCTGGAGGCGCTTGCGAGCCTCGGAGAGGAGGTTGCGCAGCCTGATGAAGTCCTGGTCGCGCTCGGGTCGGGTGCGGTGCGTCGGCATGAGCAGCGAGACCGCCGGATAGGGCCGGGGCCTGCGCAACTCCTTCAGCACGGCCGGGGTCAGTTCGCTGGTGTGCATCGACGGCTCCCAGTGCGCTATCGGCGAAAGGTCCACTCCAGGGGAACACCGGCAAGGTGATCCCGCGACTCGCGTGCCCGGGTGCCCCTCCGGAAAACCTGCCGCCGGTCCGGCCCGTCCGCCGGTGGCGGCGCCCGGCGCGTGGGCGACACTGGGCGGGTGAGAACCGAGGACACCGCCTTCGTCGGAGGGCCGCTGGACGGCCGCGTACTGCCCGTGGTGACCGGGCTGACCGGCCAGGTCCCGGCCCGTTACGAGGTGCCCGTGCCGGAGGGCGAGACCCTCGTCTACCTCCGGGAACCGGCCGCCCGGGGCCGCCGCACCGGCATCGTGCGCGGCTGGATGTACGTGTACGCGCCCGACGCCCCGCCCGGCGGGCGCCGCGTGCGCTGGCCCTGGTCGAAGCGGCCCGGCCGCGACTGACCCGGGGCCGGTGCGGCGGAACGGGTGACAGCGCCCCCGAGGTGGCGCAGCACCGGGCGCGGGCCGGCCCCCGCGGCACCAGGCTCAGCGGTACGGGGTGGACGGCCCGCCCCGTTCCGGGAGGTGCGCGGGTGTCGGGCAGATGGAGGGCCGCGGCGACCGCCGCGCTGGCGGCGATGGCGCTGGGCGCGGCACCGGGGGCCCCGGCGGCCCCCGATCCACGCGGGGGCGGCGCGGCCGAGCTGCTGACGGAGCTTCAGCGGCTCCACCGCGAGCTGGGCGAGGCGACCGAGACGTACCAGGCGACCAGCCGCTCCCTGACGGAGCAGCGCGACCGCAACCGGCGGCTGGGGGCCGGTCTGGTCAAGGCGCGGATCGCGCTGGCCGAGGGCCGGGACGCGGCGGGGCAGTTCGCCCGGCGGCAGTACCAGGGCGTGGTGGAGGTCTCCCCCACACTGCGGCTGCTGCTGGCCGCCGACGCGCAGGGCGCCCTCGACCAGGAGCACGTGCTGCGCCGGGCCGCCCGCGACCGGGTCGCGACGGTGGCGCGGCTGACCTCCGCCGAGCGGCGTGCCTCGCAGCTGGCCCGGGAATCGCGGGCGGCGCTCGACCGGGAGCAGGTGCTGGCCGCGCGGCAGCGTACGGAGCGGGAGGCGGCGCGCGGCAAGCTGGACGAGGTGGAGTCGCTGATCTCCGCGCTCTCGCCGGAGCAGCTCGCCGAGGTCGAGGGGGTGGAGGCGGAGCGCGGCGAGGAGGCGCAGCGCGAGCTGGTGGCGGCGGGCGGCCTCAGCACGACGGGCGCGGTGCCGACCCGGCGCGGCGAGCGCGCGGTCCGGTTCGCGGTGGAGCAGATCGGCAAGCCGTACGTCTGGGGCGCCGAGGGCCCCGACTCGTACGACTGCTCCGGGCTGACCTCGCAGGCGTGGCAGACGGCGGGGGCCCAGGTCCCGCGCACCAGCCAGGAGCAGTGGGCCGAGCTGCCGCGGGTGCCGCTGCGCGACCTGCGCCCCGGAGACCTGGTGGTCTACTTCCCGAAGGCGACCCACGTCGCCCTCTACCTGGGCGACGGCCTGGTGGTGCAGGCCCCCCGCCCCGGCGCCAAGGTCAAGGTCTCCCCGCTCGCCGCCAACCCGGTCCTCGGCGCGGTCCGCCCGGACCCGGACGGGGCGCCGGTCCCGGTGTACGAGCCGCCGGAGCTGCCGGAGGGGGCGCGGGAAGGGGCGGACACCGGGTACCGGGACGAGGAGGCGCCGGCGGAGTGAGGCCTGCGGGCTCCCCCTCCCGGGTGGCTGCCTCCGGTCGTACGTCAGGTGGACGAAGCCGGCCTTCAGCACCGTGTGGCCGGTCAGTTCCCAGTGCCGGGGCTCGAAGGCGGCACCGGCGCCGAACAGCGGGGTGCCGGTACCGGCGGTCAGGGGGGCCAGCTTGAGGATGACCCGGTCGATCTCGCCGTAGAGGGAACCGGCCAGCTTGCCGCCGCCGACCAGCCAGATGCCTTGCCCTCCTCCTGCTTGAGGGCGCGGACCCGCTCGACCGCGTCGCCGCGGACCAGTTCCACGGCGGGGCCCGGCCCCTTCTCCAGCGTGCGCGAGAAGACCAGGTGGCGCAGGTGCGGGTAGGCGTCGTCGACGCCGCCCGCCAGCCCCACCTGGTAGGAGGCGCGGCCTTCGAGGACCGTGTCGAACCGGGTGCCGGGCGGTCACGGAGAGGGCGTCGCGGGCGGGGCCGGGCAGGGTCTCCGGGTACCCGGCGATCAGGTGCGCGAGGCTGTCCTCGTCGACGGGGGTTCAGAAACCGTCCGGACCGGTCGGGTTGCCGCCGTCCGGCCCGGTGACGAAGCCGTCGAGGGTGGAGGCGACACAGTAGACGAGCTTGCGCAAGGGAGGCCCTTCGGACGATCGGCGACGGAGGGCGCCCGGACGGGCGGGCGCGTCGGCCATGATGGCCTGTCACTTCGCTCGCGCCCAGCGGTTTCCCGTATGTCCGGGGTGGGCGGGGTGGAGGCCCCCGCACCGAAGGCCGGCGGCGATGCTCCGAGGGGCGCGCCAAGGCTCTCGCCCGCCGGGGACACAGGCTTCCCTAGACCTCGGAGGGGCCGACCGGAGGGCCGACCGGAGCCCGGCCGACGGTGAACACCGCGCCCGGAAAGGCGTGTTCGACCGGCCCCGCGTACCGGGTCGAGGCGCGGGCCACCGCCTCGCGCCCCGACACCAGGTAGCCCGAACAAGGGTTGTCCGCGCTCGGGTACGGCGTCGCGGACCCGAGGACGGTGAGGCGCAGGGGATCGTCGCTCATCCCGGGATGTTAGAGCAACCGGACACCGGGAACGGCGTGAGCCGCCCACCGGATGTTCGCGGTGGGCGGCTCGTGGGCCGTCGCGCGTCGGCAAGCCCGCGGTCTCACCGGGGGCGGCCGGACGTCCGAGGTGCGGGTCAGGCAGCGTCCGCCTGGGCCACCTCGGCCAGGTACGCCTCGGTCTTCTCCGGGTCGAAGAAGAAGTTCTCGAAGTCGGCCGGGTCGTCGAAGCCGTTGGCGAAGCGGTCGGCGACCCGCTGGTACCGCATGCCGGAGCCGATCAGCTTCAGCACGTGCTCCGGCGGGACACCGAGCATGGCGTTGGTCCACTTCACGACGTGCTGGGCGGTGTTCCAGTAGCCGTCGAAGGTGGCCTGCATCCACTCCTCGTCGAACGGGCGGTCGCCGTGTCCGAGGATCGAGGAGAGGTAGGAGGCGGCGCACTTGGAGGCGGAGTTGGAGCCCTGCCCGGTGATCGGGTCGTTGGCCACGACCACGTCGGCGACGCCGAGGACCAGGCCGCCCGAGGGGAGCCGGCCGATGGGCTTGCGGACCGTCGGGGCGTACCGCCCGGCCAGCGTGCCGCCCGCGTCGGTCAGCTCGACCTGGGTGGAGCGCGCGTACTCCCAGGGCGTGAACTTCTCCATCAGCTCCAGGGTCAGCGCCAGGTGCTCGGAGGGGTCCTTGACGCCCTGGAAGGCGTCGAGCGGGCCGCCGGGTATGCCCTCCCAGAAGAGGATGTCGGCGCGGCCGGAGGTGGTGTACGTCGGCATGACGAAGAGCTCGCCGACGCCGGGCACCAGGTTGCAGCGGACCGCGTCGAACTCGGGGTGCTCGGGGCGCGGGCCCATGCCGTGCACGTAGGCGACGGAGAGGGCGCGCTGCGGGGTGGTGAACGGCGAGCGCGAGGCGTCGCGTTCGAACATGGAGACCAGTTCGCCCTTGCCCGCGGAGACCATCACCAGGTCGTAGGTGCGGGCGAAGTAGTCGAGGTCGGAGACGGCGGCGCCGTGGATGACGACCTGGCCGCCGCGCTCGGCGAAGGTCTCCATCCAGCCGGCCATCTTCACCCGCTGGTCGACGGACTGGGCGTAGCCGTCGAGCATGCCGACCCAGTCCACGGCGCGCGAGGAGTCGGGGGCGGCGACGGAGACGCCGAGCCCCTTGATCTTCGGGGCCTGGGACTCCCAGAAGTTGGCCTGTATGTCCCGCTCGTGCTGGAGGGCGGTGTGGAACATGCACTGGGTCGACATGACCCGTCCGGTCCGGATCTCGTCCGCGGTGCGGTTGGACATGAGGGTGACCTCATAGCCGTTCGCCTGGAGCCCGAGGGCGAGCTGGAGCCCGGACTGGCCGGCTCCGACGATCAGTATTCTCCGCATGGCGGGTTCTCCTTGCGTTGCGCGCGCCGCGGCCGGTCCGCCGCGGCGCGCCTGCTGCTATTCGGGGGTGACGTCGAGCGCGTGGCCGACCAGCGCGAGCAGCGTCTCGATGGCCGAGACCCGCATGCGGGCGTCCATGACGATCACAGGGATGTGCGGCGGCACTGTCAAGGCCTCCCGTACGTCCTCGGGCTCGAACTTGGTACTCCCGTCGAAATGGTTGACGGCGACGACGTACGGCAGCCCGCAGCTCTCGAAGTAGTCGAGGGCGGGGAAGCAGTCGGAGAGCCGCCGGGTGTCGGCGAGGACGACGGCGCCGATGGCTCCGCGCACCAGGTCGTCCCACATGAACCAGAACCGCTGCTGGCCCGGCGTGCCGAACAGGTACAGGACCAGGTCGTCGTCGAGGGTGATGCGGCCGAAGTCCATGGCGACGGTGGTCGTCGTCTTGCCCGGCGTCTCGGTGAGGTCGTCGGTCTCCTCGCTGGCCTGCGTCATCAGCGCCTCGGTCTGCAGCGGGGTGATCTCCGAGACCGTGGTGACGAGCGTCGTCTTGCCGACGCCGAAGCCGCCCGCCACCACGATCTTGGTGGCTATGGGGGCCCGGGTCTTGTCCCGCTGCCAGGGCTGGAGCGTCTCCTCCGACTCGGCGGCGGGGAGGAGGTCAGAGACGGCGGAGTCCATTCAGCACCCTTTCGAGCAGTGCGCGATCGGGCTGCCCCGGGCCGTGCCCGTTGCCGTACACGCGGATCTTTCCCTGGTCGGCGAGGTCGCTCAGGAGCACCCTCACCACGCCGAGCGGCATCTTCAGCAGTGCGGCGATCTCGGCGACGGTGCGCATGCGGCGGCAGAGTTCCACGATCGCCTGCATCTCGGGCATGATCCGGGCCGCGCCGAACGTGCCGTTGGGCAGTTCCTTGCGCTCCTCGGGTGCCTCCAGGGCGGCGACGAAGGTCTCCACCAGCAGGACGTGCCCGAACCGGGTCCGGCCGCCCGTCAGCGAGTACGGGCGGACGCGGGCGGGTTTGCGGTCGCCTCCCCTGCGGGGCAGCTTGGTGGTGCTCACTTGGTGCTCTCCATCGACTGGCGAAGTTCACTGCGGAGTTCGGGGGTGAGCACGTGCCCGGCCCGGCCCACGAACAGCGCCATGTGGTAGGCGACGACGCTCATGTCGCAGTCGGGGGTGGCGTGGACACCGAGCAGCGAGCCGTCACTGATGGACATGACGAAGAGGCTGCCCTCTTCCATGGCGACCATCGTCTGCTTGACGTTGCCCGCCTCCATGAGCTTCGACGCCCCGATGGTGAGGCTGCCGACGCCCGAGACGATGGTGGCGAGGTCGGCGCTGGAGCCCTTCGGTCCGTGCGGAGCCTCTCTCTCCTGCGGCTCGTTCCTCCCCGGGTCGGAGGAGAGCAGCATCAGCCCGTCGGAGGAGACCACCGCGACCGACTTCAGGCCCGGCACCTCCTCCACGAGGTTGGTCAGCAGCCAGTGCAGGTTCCGTGCCTCTGAGCTGAGTCCGTTCTGACGGGAAGTAGCGGATGTTGGACTGGACGCAGTCAACTGCGAGCCTCCTCGGCTGAGTCCCCCTGAGCTTCACCGGTTGTTCCTCCCAGGCCCGGCTGCTCCGCGATCTCGGCTTCGACATCGCGGCGGCCGGCCTGGGCCCCCGAGTGGAAACCGCCGAGCCGGCGCCGGAGTTTCTCGGCGTCGACGCCGCCGGTGCGCTTCTTCGGCGCGGTGGTCGGGGCGGTCAGCTTCGGGGTGCGCTTGGGCAGCCCCTTGACCGTGACCCGCTCGGCGGGCTCGGCGGGCTGCTGGTCGAGAGCCGGCCTGGGGGCCGGCACGGAGTCGGACGGGGCCGCGGCCTCGTCCCGGGTGCGCTCGTGCGCGTCGGGTCCTATCGCGTACGGGCCCGGGGCGGCGGGCTCGTCGGCCTCCCGCGGCTCCTCGGGCGAGGGGGCCTCCTCCTCGGCGGCCCGGTCCTCGGCGGGGGCGGCGGGCTGCTCGCGGCGCGGGGACGGGAGGTGGAGCTCCATCGTCGTCTCGGGAGAGGACTCCCGGGCGGGCTCCGGAGCGGCATCGGCCTCGGAGGCGTCCGGGGCCGCGGCTTCGGCCGGGGTGTCCTTGCCGGGGGCCTCCCCGGCGGCCGGCGCGGCGGTGTCGCGGGGGCCCGCCTCGGCGGAGTCGGCACCTTCCGTGGCGTCGGCCGGGTCCTCGGTGCCCCGCTCGCGTACCGCCTTCTCGGCGGCGGCGATGACCGGGTCGGCGGTGTCGCGGGCCAGGGCGCCGTCGTCCTGGCCGTCGCGGCGCGGGGCGGGCAGGACGTTGGAGTTGGCCTCGGCGTCCGCGCCGGGCAGCTGGACCGGGGCCGAGCCGCCCGCCGCGTCGGCGGAGGCGGGCAGGGTGCCCGAGGGTGCGGCGGCCAGGATCGACTTCGGCAGCACCACGACGCTGGTGACGCCGCCCTGCTGCTGGGTGCGGAGCCGGACGCGGATGCCGTGCCGGGCGGCGATACGGGCCACCACGTACAGGCCGAGCCCCAGTCCGCCGTCGCCGTCCGGCTCGTAGAGGCCGTCGGTGCCGACGCGGGCGAGACGCTTGTTGAGGTCGCCCAGGCGCTCCTCGGCCATGCCGATGCCCTCGTCCTGCACGGAGAGCATCACCTCGCCGCTCTCCAGCAGCCAGCCGGAGACCTCGACGTGGGCGTCCGGCGGGGAGAACGAGGTGGCGTTCTCCATCAGTTCGGCGAGCAGGTGGCTGAGGTCGTCCGCGGCGAAGCCCGCGAGGTGCGAGTGCGGGGGCAGCGTGGAGATGCGGATGCGCTCGTACCGCTCGGTCTCGCTGACGGCGGCGCGCGCGACGTCGACCAGCGGCACCGGTCCCGCGTGGCTGTGGCCGTGCTCGGCGCCCGCGAGGACCAGCAGGTTCTCGCTGTGGCGGCGCATCACGGTGGCGAAGTGGTCGAGCTTGAAGAGGGTGGCGAGGCGGTCGGGGTCCTGCTCGCTCTCCTCCAGGTTCTCGATGACGGTCAGCTGGCGCTCGACCAGGCCGAGGGAGCGCAGCGCCAGGTTGACGAAGGTGCCGTGGATGGACTGGCGGGCCCGCTCCAGGTGGGCGGTGGAGGCGGCCAGCTCCTTGCGGAGGGCGTCGCGCTCCTCGGCCATCGAGACCCGCTCGCCGACCAGGTGCTTGCGGTCGGCCTCCAGGCCGGTGAGCCGCTCGTGCAGACCGGTGAGATGGGCGTGCAGGGCGTTGACGGAGCGGACGACCTCGGCGAACTCGTCGTCGCGCCCGGTGAACTTGATGGGCTCCTCGCCCGCCGGGTCGGCGGCGAGCCGGGCGGTGCCCAGCCGCAGCACGGCCAGCGGCCGGGTCAGCGAACGGGCCATGCCCATGCTCATGCCGACCGCCAGCAGCAGGCAGAGACCGACCAGGCCGATCTGGATCTCCAGCGCCAGCACGTCGTCGTCGCGCTGCTCGGCGAGCTGGCCGGTACGGGCCGCCGCCAGGGCGTTCTCCACCCCGCGCATCTGCTCGATCCTGGCGGTGAGGGCCGCGTCGACCTTGTCGGGCTCGAGCGCGGTGTCCTCGGCGGAGAGGGTCGGCGCGCCGGTGAGCCGCGCCAGGTACTTCTCGGCGGTCGTCACCTCGGGGCCGCTGACCGTGTTCCGGTACGAGGCCTTGTTCTCCGGGGAGGCACCCCGCTCGAACGCCGCCAGCGCGGCCCGCTCGGCGACCTGCGCCTGCTGGGCGGCGGCGCTGAGCGCGTTACGGGTACGGCTCTCCTCGGCGGTGCCGCCCTGGCTCTGCACGGGCAGGCCGGTGACCGGGTCGATCGTCGTCTGCGGGGCGCTGCTCGGCACCGCGAGCGCGGCCAGCAGCAGACCGCGGGTGGCGGTGGCCTGCTCGACGGCCCGGTCGAGGTCGGTGAGGGCGAGCCGGCCGGCGCCGCTGCGGGTGGGGAGCTTGGCGACCAGTTCCTGGGCTGTGCCGTGGAGTTCGCCGATGGCGGTCGCGTACGCGTTGTGGGCGTCGAGGGCGTCGCCCTTGCCGGTCAGCGCCTGGCGGCGGACCGCGCCGATGGTGTCGAGGGTCTCCCGCAGGGTGTGCGGGGCGCCCTCGCGGAGCTCCTCGACCTGCCGGTCGACCCGGGCGCTGCGCTTCTCCGAGAGGCCGCTGCCCTCGGGCCGTCCGGCCGCGATGTAGGCGGTGACCTCGTCGCGTTCGTCGGCCAGCGAGTGGGAGAGCGTCACCGCCTGCTGGGTCAGTTCGGAGAACTCCACCAGCTCCTGGGCGTCGGTCGCCTGTCCGGAGGCGGCGACGACCGAGGGGACGCCCGCGCCCGCGACGGCGGCGGCGACGACCGCGACGGCGATGATCAGGCGGTTGCGCACGCGGGCCTTGCGTGCGGGAGGGGCGGCGGGTTCGGGGGTCGGGGCGGACGCGTCCGACTGGTTGACCGTCCGGTCGTCCTTGCCCCGAGGCCTCTTCTTCTGCACCGGTGCTCGCATTCTTGACTCGTCTACCCAAGGGCCCGGGTGACGTCCTGTCAGCACGAGCTCCCTTCCGGAACGGCTCTCGACCCTCCCAGTGCGTGTGAGCAGTGGTCGCGCATCGTGTGCCGGGCCACCCGAAGGAGTGAACATCGACCGGGAGTTGGCGGGCAAGTCTTCCCCTCCCCCGCTGAGGACGTGCGCGGAGCGCCGGTTGGACGTTACCCGTCCGCTTTGGCAGGATGCCCCGCCGCCACAGAGCCGGAGTTGATCATTCCAGGTAAAACCCGGCGGCGTGGCCGAGCGCCCGTCACATGCTGCCGCAGCCAGAGCCCATCATGCAGACTGAGCCGGTGCACATCGACCTGACCACGGAAGCCGGGGCCCCGGATCACCCGAACGAGGACTACTGCTCGGTCGCGCTTCCCGCGCACGGGCAAGGAGGTTGCCTCGTCCTGCTGGACGGGGTCACGCCTCCGGCCGGGAACGACGGGTGTACGCACTCGGTGCACTGGTTCACCGCGCGGCTCGGCGGGGCGCTGGGCGAACTGTCCGTTTCCCGGCGGGACATGACGCTCGGGGAGATCCTGGCGGAGGGTGTCGCGCGTACCGCCGAAGCGCACAGTTCAACCTGTGACCTTTCTCACGCCCGGACGCCTCAGGCGACGGTGGTGCTGGCGCGTTGGGGGGACGAGGCGGTCGAACACCTGGTCCTGTCCGACTCCACGCTGCTGCTGGAGCGGGCCGACGGGACGCTCGTGCCCGTCCAGGACACGCGGCTCGACGTGCTTCCCTCACCCGTTCCCGAACTGCGGGACGCGGTGCGGGCGCTGCCCGACCACACACCGCTGCCGCAGCGCGAGGCCGCGGTACGGGCCTACGTCGACGCGGTCGAGGCGCTGCGCAACGCCGAGGGCGGGTTTCACACGGCCGCGGCCGATCCTGGCGTCGCCCGCCTCGCCGTCACCGGGAGCACGCCCCGGACGGAGCTGCGCTCCCTGACCGCGCTCACCGACGGCGCGACCCGCTGGGTCGACCGCTTCGGCGGCACCTGGGCGGGCACCCTCGACCTCATCCGCACCCAGGGCACGGCCCACCTCCTCCAGGCCGTCCGCGACCTCGAACACGCCGTCCCCTCCCCCCGCGGCAAACGCCACGACGACGCGACAGCGGCACACATCGCCCTGTGAACCGGGCTACGGCGGGGTGACCTCAAGCGCCGGTCAGGCTGACCAAGATGGCCTCAAACGCCGACCGGCCTCGATGTGGCCCCAAACGCCGGCCGGGCTGCACAAGATGGCCTCAAACGCCGGCCAGGCTCAACTGCGGCCCCAACCGCCGGCCGGGCTGCAAGGGGTGCGGTCGAATCTCGACTGCGGCGCGGTACCGGCAGCTCCCGGCCCAACCGACCACCTCTCAGCCCGGCCGACCACCTCTCAGCCCGGTCGGCGCTTGAGGCCATCTGTGACGGATGCCGACAGACCCGTCGGCCGTGACGACTCCCGGACGCACCACGAATCCAGCCCGGCCGGCGCTTGAGGCCACCCCCGGAGCCCGGTCGGCGTCGACAACGCTCGTGATCAATACACCTACTTGCCCTCCGTCAGCACCCCGTTGAGCTGACGGAGAAGCCGGGCAAGCTCCCCCACATCCCGCCGATCCCAATCGGCAAGCCTCCGCACATAGACCCCCCGCCGCGCAGCGCTCACCGCCGCCACCCGCTCGGCGCCGAGCGGCGTCACCCGCAAGAGGGACGCGCGCCGGTCCCCGGGGTCGACCGCCCGGTCGATGAGGCCGAGTTCCTCCAGCCCCCCGAGCTGTCGGCTGATGGTGGCCTTCCCGACGCCCATGTAGGCGGCGAGGTCGGTGGCCCGCTGGGGCCCGCCCTCGATGAGGCGTACGAGGAGTCCGTAGGCGGCGGGCTCCAGTTGGGGGTGGACCGCCCGTGCCAGCTCCGCCTGTCCGGCCCGGGCCCGCCGGAAGAGCAGGGAGAGTTCGCGCTCCAGGGCCAGGAATTCCGCGTCCGCCTCGCCGGGGGAGCCGTCGTCAACACCCATGTACCGATTTCCGTCTCTGAAAGATTCCCCGCGCCGGGGCCGGCTCCCTCCAGCTTGGCGCAGTTCTCCGCAGGAGTAGACCACCGGCGGCCCCTCGGCCCCCTTCCACGTGCGTAGCTTTCGTGCGGCATGCACACGCCACAGCACCTCTCCCCCCGCGTCCATGGAGGCCCGTCACGCCCGTCCCCAGATCCGGAGCCCGCCGTGCCCGCTCCCGCCTCACCGCGGCCGGGGTCCTCCTCGCCGCCCTCTCCCTGCTGGTCACCGTGGGCCCGGCCGCGCGGGCGCCGCGCAGGACGAAGCCCGGGCCGGGCCCCTCGGGGAGGGGCCCGGCCCGGGCTTCCGTGCGGGCGGGCCGTGGGGCGGCCCGTCCGGTCAGGCGGCGACCGGAACCGCCACTCCGGCCGGGGTGAGCGCGATCTCCAGCACCTGCCGGACGTCGCTCACCGGGTGGACGTCGAGCCCTTCGAGGATCTCGGCGGGGACGTCGTCCAGGTCGGCCTCGTTCCGCTTGGGGATGACCACGGTGGTGATCCCCGCGCGGTGCGCCGCCAGCAGCTTCTGCTTGACGCCGCCGATCGGCAGCACCCGGCCGGTCAGCGAGACCTCGCCGGTCATCGCCACGTCGGTGCGGACCAGCCGTCCGGAGAGGAGCGAGGCGAGAGCGGTGGTCATGGTGACACCCGCGCTCGGCCCGTCCTTCGGGACCGCTCCGGCCGGGAAGTGGATGTGCGCGCCCCGGTCCTTCAGGTCCGCGACGGGCAGCTCCAGTTCGGCGCCGTGCGAGCGGAGGAAGCTCAGCGCGATCTGCGCCGACTCCTTCATGACGTCACCGAGCTGACCGGTCAGGGTCAGTCCGGACGCGCCGGTCTCCGGGTCGGCCAGCGACGCCTCGACGTAGAGCACGTCACCACCCGCGCCGGTCACCGCGAGCCCGGTGGCCACGCCCGGCACCGACGTGCGGCGCTCGGACGGGTCCTGGGCGGACTCCGGCACGTGGTGCGGCCGGCCGATCAGGCCGCGCAGGTCGGCGTCGGTCACGGTGAACGGAAGCTCCCGCTCCCGCAGTTCGTGCTGGGCCGCGACCTTGCGCAGCAGCCGGGCCACGGAACGCTCCAGGTTCCGCACACCGGCCTCACGGGTGTACTCGCCGGCGAGCTTGCGCAGCGCCGAGTCGGCCAGTTCCACCTCGCCGGGCTCCAGGCCCGCCCGCTCCAGCTGGCGCGGGAGCAGGTGGTCGCGGGCGATGACGACCTTCTCGTCCTCGGTGTAGCCGTCGAGGCGGACCAGTTCCATGCGGTCCAGGAGCGCCTCGGGGATGGATTCGAGGACGTTGGCGGTGGCGAGGAAGACCACGTCGCTGAGGTCGAGCTCGACCTCCAGGTAGTGGTCGCGGAAGGTGTGGTTCTGCGCGGGGTCGAGGACCTCCAGCAGCGCCGCCGCCGGGTCGCCCCGGAAGTCGGAGCCGACCTTGTCGATCTCGTCGAGCAGGACCACCGGGTTCATCGACCCGGCCTCCTTGATCGCCCGCACGATGCGGCCGGGGAGCGCGCCGACGTAGGTCCGCCGGTGGCCCCGGATCTCCGCCTCGTCACGCACGCCGCCGAGGGCGACCCGGACGAACTTGCGGCCCATCGCGTGGGCGACGCTCTCGCCGAGCGAGGTCTTGCCGACGCCGGGCGGGCCGACGAGGGCCAGCACGGCACCGCCGCGCCGCCCGCCGACGACGCCGAGGCCGCGGTCGGCACGGCGCTTGCGTACGGCGAGGTACTCGGTGATGCGCTCCTTCACGTCCTCAAGACCCGCGTGCTCGGCGTCGAGCACGGCCTGCGCGCCGGGGATGTCGTACGCGTCCTCGGTGCGCTCGCTCCAGGGCAGTTCGAGGACGGTGTCGAGCCAGGTGCGGATCCAGGAGCCTTCGGGGCTCTGGTCGGAGGCCCGCTCCAGCTTCTCGACCTCCTTGAGGGCGGCCTCGCGGACCTTCTCGGGGAGGTCGGCGGCCTCGACGCGGGCGCGGTAGTCGTCGCTCTCGTCCTCCTCGCCCTCGCCGTTCAGCTCGCGGAGTTCCTTGCGGACGGCGTCGAGCTGGCGGCGGAGCAGGAACTCACGCTGCTGCTTGTCGACGCCCTCCTGGACGTCCTTGGCGATGGTCTCGGCCACGTCCTGCTCGGCGAGGTGCTCGCTGAGGTGCTCGGTGGCGAGCTTCAGCCGGGCGACCGGGTCGCCGGTCTCCAGCAGGGCCACCTTCTGCGCGGTGGTCAGGAAGGGCGAGTACCCGGAGTTGTCCGCCAGCGTGCCCGGCGTGTCGATCTGCTGGATGCGGTCGACCACCTGCCAGGCGCCGCGCTTCTGCAGCCAGGAGGCGGCCAGCGCCTTGTACGCCGTCATCAGCTCGGTCACCGAGCCGGGCAGCGGCGAGGGCACGGACTCCTCGACGGGCGTCCCCTCGACCCAGAGCGCGGCACCGGGACCGGTCGTCCCGGCGCCGATCCGCACCCGGCTCCGGCCGCGCACCAGCGCGCCCGGGTCTCCGTCGGACAGGCGCCCGACCTGCTCCACGGTGGCGAGGACGCCGACCGCGGCGTACGTGCCGTCGACGCGCGGGACGAGCAGCACCTGCGGCTTGCCCCCGTCGGGCCCGGCCGCGGCCTGCGCGGCTTCGACGGCGGCCCGTACATCGGTTTCGTTGAGGTCCAGTGGCACGACCATCCCGGGCAGCACCACTTCGTCATCGAGCGGCAGCACCGGAAGAGTCAGCGGTGTGAAGGCCTGGGACTCAGCAGCCATGATCTCCCCTTCGGCAGTCAAGTTGAGCTATACCGACTCAATGCTTCTGCGCTCCGGGATGTTCCCCCAAGGGCGTTCGCTGTGGGCGAACGGGGATCAATGCCGACCGAGGCCCCCGTTCGAGGGCCGGCCTCACTCGGGGCAACAGCACGGGGCCCGGATGGATTCCTGTCGGCCGGAGGGCGCGCCGCCGGAGGGGTGCACGAGCTCGCCTGAAGTCGCAGAACGAGGGATCGTCGCAGGTCAGAGCCTCAACGGACCCGCACCGGGCGCCGTAACTGTACCTTCCGTACGGTACAGTTACGCCGCTCGGCGGACGGGTCGGCGGAAGGGTGCGGGTGCGGGATGGTGCTGAGTGCGCGGCGGCGGTGGCTGCTGCTGGCGGTGGTGAGTGCGGGGCTGCTGCTCATCACGCTGGACAACTCGATCCTGTACGCGGCGCTGCCGACGCTGGTGGAGGAGCTGGGGGCGAGCAGCGCGCAGAGCCTGTGGATCATCAACGCCTATCCGGTGGTCATGGCGGGGCTGCTGCTGGGCAGCGGGACGCTGGGCGACCGGGTGGGGCACCGGCGGATGTTCCTGATCGGGCTGGTGGTCTTCGGGGCGGCCTCGCTGGCCGCCGCCCTTTCCCCGGCGCCGGAGGCGCTGATCGCGGCGCGGGCCTTCCTGGCGGTCGGCGCGGCGGCGATGATGCCCGCCACGCTGGCCCTGATCCGCGTCACCTTCGCCGACGAGCGGGAGCGGAACGTCGCCATCGCCGTCTGGGGCAGCCTGGCGATCGTGGGCAGCGCACTGGGGCCGATCGTCAGCGGGGTGCTCCTCCAGAGCTTCTGGTGGGGATCGGTCTTCCTGGTCAACGTCCCCGTGGTCGTGGTGGCGCTCATCGCCACGCTGGTGCTTGCGCCCGCGGGCGGCGCGGACCCGGGCAAGCACTGGGACCTGCCGTCGTCGCTGCTGGCGCTGGTCGCGCTGGTCGGCCTGGTCGTCGCGATCAAGGAGACGGCGAAGGCGTCCCCCTCGCTCGTGGCCGCCGCCGTCGCCCTGCTGGCGGCCGCCGTCGGCGGGTGGGCCTTCACCCGGCGGCAGCGCCGCCTGCCGGATCCGCTGCTCGACTTCGCGATCTTCCGGAACCGGGCCTTCCTCGCCGGAGTGCTGGCCGCCGGGTTCTCCATGTTCGCCATCGCGGGCGTCCAGTTGATCACCACCCAGCGCTTCCAGCTGGTGGAGGGGTTCACGCCGCTGCGCGCCGGTGTCCTCGTCGCCGCCGTCGCGCTGGGCGCGCTGCCGACCGCCGTGGCCGGGGGCGCCACTCTGCACCGGGTCGGCCTGCTGCCGATCGTCGCGGGCGGGCTCGCCCTCAGCACGGTCGGCGCCGTGCTGGTCCTGCTCCACTTCGACACCAGCATGGCCCTGCTCGTCACCGGGCTGCTGGTCACCGGCGCCGGTCTGGGCGCGGCCATGTCCGTCGCCTCCAGCGCGATCATGGGCAACGTCCCGGCCCGCCGGGCGGGAATGGCCTCCTCGGTCGAGGAGGTGTCGTACGAGTTCGGCAGCCTGGTCGCGGTGGCGCTGCTCGGGAGTCTGCTGACCGCCGTCTACTCGGCGACGCTCCAGCTGCCCGCCGGCGCTCCGGAGGGCGCGCGCGACAGCCTGGACGCCGCGCTGGCGCTGGCCGGGGAGGGCGCGCGGTCCGACGCTTCGCTGATCGCCGCCGCCTCAAGGGCGTTCGACGGGGCGTACGGGGCGGTGATGCTGGTGGTGGCCGGGGTGCTGGCGGTCGGTACGGTCGCCACCGGCGTGCTGCTACGCCGCCACGGCCCGGGCTCGGCACTGACCGGCCCCGTGTCCCCCTGACCCTCACCCTCACGGCCCGGGAGCACCATGCGCACCAGCAAGCGGACCCAGATCCTCGACGCGGCCGCCCGCCTCGTCCAGCGCGAGGGGGTCAAGAGCGTCACCTTCGAGTCGGTGGCCGCCGAGTCGGGGCTGACCAAGGGCGGGCTGCTGTACCACTTCGCGACCCGCGAGGAGCTGGTCCGGGCGATCCACCAGCACCTGGCCGACCGGTGGGAGGCGGACATGGCGGCGGCCGCGGGGAAACCGGCCGCCGAGGCGACCGCCGCCGAGCGGCTGGCGGCGTACGCGCGGGTCACCACGCAGAGCGCGACCCGGGCCGAGCTGCTCTTCATGCTCGAAGGGTCGACCACCCCCGAGCACGCCGCCTCGTGGGACGCGGTCCTGGAGCGGTGGGCGCCGCCCGCGGCGGGTTCGGCGGACCCGGTCGCGCTCGACCGGTTCGTGGCCCGGCTCGCCGCCGACGGGCTGTGGCTGTACGAGTCGCTGACCGGGGAGCGGCTCGACCCGGGGCTGCGGCGGGCCGTGGCCGAGCGGATCGCGGGGGAGGCCGCCGACGGCGAGGGGTGACGCGCGACGGCGGGCCCGGCCGTGGTGGCCGAGCCCGCCGGGCGGCGGTGCGTACGCGCCGGGGTCAGTCCGTGCCGGACTCGATGGCGGCGCGGTCGAGCGCCGTCTCCTCGGTGGTCTCGCCGCGTGAGGCGATGGCCTCGGCGCCGCCCTGGTCCATGGCGCCGATCAGGCCGGTCGACGCGGCCTGGGCGGCGCCGATCAGCGTGGGGTGCTCGGTGCCGACGATGCCGATGCCCGCGTACTGCTCCAGGCGGGAGCGGGAGTCGGCGATGTCCAGGTTCCGCATGGTGAGCTGGCCGATGCGGTCGACGGGGCCGAAGGCCGAGTCCTCGGTGCGCTCCATGGAGAGCTTGTCCGGGTGGTAGCTGAGCGCCGGGCCCTGGGTGTCGAGGACCGAGTAGTCCTCGCCGCGCCGCAGCCGCACGGTGACCTCGCCGGTGACGGCCGAGCCGACCCAGCGCTGGAGCGACTCGCGGATCATCAGCGCCTGCGGGTCCAGCCAGCGGCCCTCGTAGAGCAGCCGGCCGAGGCGGCGGCCCTCGTTGTGGTAGGCGGCGACGGTGTCCTCGTTGTGGATGGCGTTGACCAGGCGCTCGTAGGCGATGTGCAGCAGCGCCATGGCCGGGGCCTCGTAGATGCCGCGGCTCTTGGCCTCGATGACCCGGTTCTCGATCTGGTCGGACATGCCGAGACCGTGGCGGCCGCCGATCGCGTTGGCCTCCATGACGAGGTCGACGGCGGAGGCGAACTCCTTGCCGTTGATGGTGACCGGGCGGCCCTGCTCGAAGCCGATCGTCACGTCCTCGGTGTCGATCTGGACCTCGGGGTCCCAGAACTTCACGCCCATGATCGGGTCGACCGTCTCGATCCCGGTGTCCAGGTGCTCCAGTGTCTTGGCCTCGTGGGTGGCGCCCCAGATGTTGGCGTCGGTGGAGTACGCCTTCTCGGTCGAGTCCCGGTAGGGCAGCCCGTGGGCGAGCAGCCACTCCGACATCTCCTTGCGGCCGCCGAGCTCGGAGACGAAGTCCGCGTCGAGCCAGGGCTTGTAGATCCGCAGGTGCGGGTTGGCGAGGAGACCGTAGCGGTAGAACCGCTCGATGTCGTTGCCCTTGAAGGTGGAGCCGTCGCCCCAGATCTGGACCCCGTCCTCCAGCATCGCCCGCACCAGCAGCGTGCCGGTGACCGCGCGGCCCAGCGGCGTGGTGTTGAAGTACGGCCGCCCACCCGAGCGGATGTGGAACGCGCCGCAGGCCAGAGCCGCCAGCCCTTCCTCGACCAGCGCGGCACGGCAGTCGACGAGACGGGTGATCTCGGCGCCGTAGGCGGTGGCACGGCCGGGCACGGAGGCGATGTCGGGCTCGTCGTACTGGCCGATGTCGGCGGTGTACGTGCAGGGGACGGCGCCCTTGTCGCGCATCCAGGCGACGGCGACCGAGGTGTCGAGCCCGCCGGAGAAGGCGATGCCGACGCGCTCGCCGGTGGGGAGGGAGGTCAGGACTTTGGACATAGCAAGACTATGCAACAGAACGCATGCTCATGCAACGTCGCCAGGTCGGAGGCCCCGCCGGAGCCGTCGCCGCGAACCGCCGTGAACCACACGCGCCCCACCCGTCGATAGAGGGGACGTGAGACTGTTCCGCCCCCTGGGGGCACCGGAGGAGAACGACGCGGCCCTGCTGCGCGCCGTCGCCGCGGGCGACTCGGCCGCCCTGGCCAGGCTCTACGACCGGCACGCGGGGTGGCTCCAGGCGCGGCTGAGCAGGCGCTGCCGCCGCCACCGGCCCCGCGCGCCGGCCGGGGCGGGGGCGCTGGTGGCGCTGCTCCTGGCGCACGGCGGCGCGTTCCCCGGCGTGCGGCCCGCCCTGCTGCTGGTGGCGCCACTGCTGCCGCTGGCCGGGGTGGCCCTGTCGTACGGGCCGCACACCGATCCGCTGCACGAGCTGGTGGCGACCTCGCCCGGCGGCGGGCTCCGGCTGCTGCTGGTGCGCGGGGGCGCCGTGCTCGCGGTCTGCGTACCGCCGCTGACCGTGGCCGGGGCGCTGCTGCCACCGGTGGCGGGCGGGCCCGGACCGGCGGCGTGGCTGCTCCCGGCGCTGGCGCTGACGCTCGGCGCGCTGGCCCTCGGGTCGTACCTGGGGTGCCGGAACGCGGTGGCGGTGGTCGGCGGCCTCTGGTCACTCGGCGTGCTGGCACCGGTGGCGGTGCGGTACGGCGCGCTCCCCGCGGAACTCCTCGCCCAGAGTCTCGCCCCCTGGTTCTCCTCCCCCGCCGCGCAGGCCGGCTGGGCCGGCGCGGCCGTGTGCTGTGCCGCGCTGCTCGCCGTGCGCCGCCATTCCTTCGACCGACTGGAGACCGCGTGAACGCGACCACGATCCGGGTGGACGGGCTGCGCGTCCGCCACCGCGGGAGCGCCGCCCTGGACGGGGTGGACCTCGAGTTCACCACCGGTGTCCACGGGTTGCTCGGGCCGAACGGCGCCGGGAAGACCTCGCTGATCCGGGTGCTGGCAACCGCCGCCGGGCCCGCGGTGGGCCGGGTGGAGATACTCGGCCACGACCTGGCGGGGCGCGCCGGACGCACCGAGGTGCGGCGGCGGCTCGGCTACCTGCCGCAGCACTTCGGCCACTACCCCGGGTTCACCGTGCGGGAGTTCGTCTCCTACATGGCGTGGCTCAAGGAGGTCCCGGCGGCCTCCGCGCCGCGGGCGGTGGAAGGCGCGCTGGACCGGGTGGGGCTCACCGCGAGCGCGGAGACCCCGCTGAAGCGGCTCTCCGGCGGCATGGTGCGGCGGGCCGGGATCGCCCAGGCCCTGGTCAACGATCCGGCGGTGCTGCTGCTGGACGAACCCACGGCCGGGCTCGACCCCGAGCAGCGCGTCGGATTCCGGGCGCTGCTGCGCTCGCTGGCCGACGAGGCGACGGTGCTGGTCTCCACCCACCTGGTGGAGGACGTGGCCGACGCCTGCTCCACGGTCACCCTGCTCGACGCGGGCCGGGTCGCCCTGCGCGACACCCCCTCGGGTCTGGCCCGCAAGGGCACCAAGGCACCGGAGGAACTGGGCGGCAACGCGCTGGAGCGCGGCTACACGCTGGCCCTGCGCGACCACCGCTCCGCCGGGGGTGTGCGATGAGCGCGCCCACGACGGCCCGTCCGGCACCGGCCGCGCCGCACACCGGGGCGGCACCGCACCCCTGGCGCAGCGAACTGCGGCGCGGGATCGCGCCCTGGGCCGGGGTCGCGGTGCTGCTGACGAGTGCCGTGACGATGGGGGCGAAGGCGGCCGAGTGGCAGGGCGACTGGGCCGGGACCCACGGCCTGCTGCGGTGGACGACCATGCTGGTCCTCGGCCCGCTGGTGGCCGCCGCCGGCTGCCTGCAGGGCGGCCGGGAGGCCCGCCGGGGCACCGGTGACCTGCTGCGGCAGGCGGTGCGCGGGCGCCCGGCCCGGACGCTCGCGGCGCTGGGTCCGCTGGTGGTCTGCGTGGTGGCGGCCCAGCTCGTGGGCGCGGCCGGGGTGTACCTGGCGACGTGGCCGTACTCCATGGGCGGCGGGCCCACCCGGGGGGCACGGGCTGCTGCACGCGGCGGACACCGTGCTGCTGGCCGGGCTCACGGCGGTCGGCTTCGTGGTCGGGCGCGTGGTGCGGTGGCGGGGCGCCGGACTGCTGGTGGCGCTCGCCTGCTACGTGCTCTTCTCGATCTCCACGTACGTCGGGACTCCGCTGACCTGGCTCACCCCGGCGCGGCAGCCGGGCCTGAGCGAGGACGTGCCCGCGTTGTGGCTGGCCCCCGTGATCGCGGTGTGGACCGGCGGCCTCGCCCTGACGGCGCTGACCGGCCACACGGCGCGGCGCAAGCTCCTCGCACTGGCTCCGCTGGTGGCGGCCGCCCTCGCCGGGACGGTACTGGTCCAGACCGGTGGCGACGCATGGCGCACCGACCCCCGCGCCCAGCGCCTGGTCTGCGACGGCGGGGCGCCGCGGATCTGCGTGACCGAACGCCACCGGAACATGCTCGCCCCGGCCGGGGAGGCGCTGGCGGGGCTGCGGGAGCGGCTGGCGGGAGCGCCGGGCCTGCCCGAGCGGTTCGTGGAGGACCGGCGGGGCCACCGCGTCCGGCGGGGCTCCGGGGAGGTCCAGCTGCCGATGTTCACCCCGCTCGGCCGCACCGTGGTGCGCGGCGAGCTGACCGACCACGCCGTGTTCGCGTGGGAGGCGACGGCCGCGCTGCTCTCCCCGGACTGCCCCGAGCCCGTCGGCGGCGAGCTGGAGGAGGTGGTGTGGAGCCACCTCGCCCCGGCCCATCAGCGGAACCTGACCGATCCGGCCGCCGCACTGGAACGGGCCAACCGGTACGGCCGTACCGAAGAGGTCGCCAGGACCCGTACCGCGCTCAAGAAGCTCGACCGGCTCCGGGCCCTGCCCGAGGCCGAGCGCGCCGCCTGGCTCGGTGCGTACCTGTCCGCCGCCCAGCGGTGCGACTCCTCGGCCCTGCCGACCCTCTGACCGTGCGGGGAACGCCGCCCCGCGAGGGGAGGGCGGCGCCCCCCGCACCGCCACCCCGAGCGCCTCCCCGGAGATCGCCGAGCCCAGATTGGACCAGACCTCTGATGACAACCCTCCCGGGAACCGCCCCGCCCCTGCTCCACGCCCGCCTCCACGGACTCGCCCCCGCCGCCGCCTGCCTCGCCCTGCTCGTCGCCGCCGTCTGGTGGACCGGCGGCGCGACCGTCGGCATCGGCGACCCGGACAGGGCCCCGCTCGCCGCCCTCGCCCCGGCGCTGGCGGCCGCGCTCGCCGTCGGCGCCTCGGCCTCGCGCGGCCCGGAGGTCGAGGCGGGCACGGTCCGGGCCCGCTGGTGGCTGCGGCTCTGGCCGCTGCTGGCGCTTTCCGTGCCGACCACCGTCCTGGTGGCGTGCGCCCCGGGCGCCGACGCGGCGGTGACCGTGCGGAACGCGGTCGGCGCGGCCGGGCTGGCCGCCGGCGCCTCGGTCGTGGCCGGGGCTCCGCTCGGCGGGCTGCTCGGCGTGGCCCACGCGGCGGCGGTGTGGCTGGCGGCGCCGCCCGCGCACGGCCGCCGGTACGACGTGCCGGCCTGGCCCGCGGCCGAGGCGGGGGCGCCATGGGCCTGGGCGGCGGCGCTGGCGGTGGGGGCCGCCGGGGTCGCGGTGTGGCTGGTGCGCGGGCCGCGGGCGGAGCGGACGGCAGTGGGGTGAGGCCCGGCCGCGGCAAGGTCCCGGCGCGGCGGGCGGCCGGTCCTCCCGTGCCGGGCGGCACCTCGCCGGGGTGGCGCTCGACCGATCCGCTTGTCCGCCCGGCCGCGCCCCGGCCAGGATGGGGCCGCCACCGCGCATCCCGCGTCCGCCCGACCCGCACCCGGAGGTCCCCGACATGCCCGCCCCGCACCCCGCCCCCTTCGGCGCCGAGGACGCCGCGCCCGAGGTGCTGGACCGCCGGGAGGGCCCGTACGGGGAGGTGGTGCTGCGGCGGCATCGCGGGCTGCTCCAGATCATCGCCAACGGGACGTTCCTGATGGACACCTCCGACGGGCGCTCCGAGCGGCTGCTGGTCGACGCCGCGCGGGACGCCCTGGACGGACGGGACGCACCGCGGGTGCTCATCGGCGGGCTGGGCGTCGGCTTCTCGCTGGCGCACGCGGCGGCCGACCCGGCGTGGGGGCGGATCACCGTGGTGGAGCGGGAGCCCGCCGTCATCGACTGGCACACCGCGGGAGAGCGGCCTCCGCTGGCCCGCATCTCCGGTGCGGCCCTCGCCGACCCGCGCACCGAGGTGGTCCGCGCCGACCTGCTGGCGCACCTGCGCACCACCTCCGCGACGTACGACGCGCTCTGCCTCGACATCGACAACGGGCCCGACTGGACGGTGACCGAGGACAACGACGGGCTGTACGCGCCGACCGGTCTGGCGGCCTGCGCGGCGCGGCTGACCGGCGGCGGCGTGCTCGCCGTCTGGTCCGCCCAGCCGTCCTCCGTTTTCGAAAGAACGTTGCGTAAATGCGGATTCCGGGCGGTCCGTACCGAAGAAATCCCCGTTGCCCGGGGCGTCCCGGACGTTGTGCACCTCGCCGTCAAGGCCGCGTAGCCCCCAGCCCCGTCCAGCCCTTACGCTGCTCACCATCCCCCGGATCTCCCCATGAGGTCCGGCATACCAACCAGGCGCACTTCCAGGGGCGGGCGATGGAGCACACACAGACCTCCCACAACGGCAATTCGGCGGCGACGCCGGGTGCACAGCGCCGGGTGCTGGTGGTCGAGGACGACACCACGATCGTCGAAGCCATTTCCGCCCGACTGCGGGCCGAGGGCTTCCTCGTGCAGACGGCGACGGACGGACCCGCGGCGGTCGACACCGCCGAGGCGTGGCAGCCCGATCTGCTGATTCTCGACATCATGCTGCCCGGCTTCGACGGCCTGGAGGTCTGCCGCAGAGTCCAGGCCCAGCGTCCGGTGCCGGTGATGATGCTCACGGCGCGGGACGACGAGACCGACATGCTGGTCGGGCTCGGCGTCGGCGCGGACGACTACATGACCAAGCCGTTCTCCATGCGGGAGCTGGCGGCCCGGGTCCACGTCCTGCTGCGCCGCGTCGAGCGGGCGGCGCTCGCCGCGGCCACGCCCCGCAGCGGCATCCTGCGGCTGGGCGAACTGGAGATCGACCACGCCCAGCGCCGGGTGCGGGTCCAGGCCGAGGACGTCCACCTGACGCCGACCGAGTTCGACCTGCTGGTCTGCCTGGCCAACACCCCGCGCGCCGTCCTCTCCCGCGAGCAGCTGCTCGCGGAGGTGTGGGACTGGGCCGACGCCTCCGGCACGCGGACGGTCGACAGCCACATCAAGGCGCTGCGGCGGAAGATCGGCGCGGAGCGCATCCGCACGGTGCACGGTGTCGGCTACGCCCTGGAGACGCCGACGCCATGAGTGGCCCAGCGGCCCCCCAGGGCGGGTACCGGCCCTTCTCCGTGAAGACGAAGCTCGGCGCGCTGGTCGTCATCTCCGTGCTGATCACCACGGGCCTGCTGATGGTCGCCGTGCGCACCGACACGGAGCTGCGGTTCATCACCGTCTTCTCGATGATCGCCACGCTGCTGATCACGCAGTTCGTGGCGCACGGCCTGACGGCGCCGCTGGACGAGATGAACTCGGTGGCCCGCTCCGTGTCGCACGGCGACTACACCCGCCGGGCGCGCGGGGCGGACCGGCGCGACGAGCTGGGCGACCTGGCGCACACCATCAACCGGATGGCCGACGAGCTGGAGTCGCAGGACCTGCACCGCAAGGAGCTGGTCGCCAACGTCTCGCACGAGTTGCGCACCCCCATCGCGGCGCTCCGCGCGGTGCTGGAGAACGTCGTGGACGGCGTCTCGGCGGCCGACCCGGAGACGATGCGGACGGCGCTGAAACAGACCGAGCGGCTGGGCCGGCTCGTCGACACGCTGCTGGACCTCTCCCGCCTCGACAACGGTGTCGTCCCGCTGAAGGCCCACCGCTTCGAGGTGTGGCCGTACCTCTCGGGGGTGCTGAAGGAGGCCAACCTGGTCGCCTCCCAGCGCCGGACCACCTCCGGGTCGGGCAACCACAGCCGTACCGACGTCCATCTGATCCTCGACGTGGAGCCGGTCGACCTGACGGCCTACGCGGACATCGAGCGGCTCCACCAGGTGGTGGCCAACCTCATCGACAACGCGGTGAAGCACTCCCCGCCGAGCGGCGCCGTCACTGTCCGTGCCCGCCCGGGGCAGGGCCCGCAGTCGCTGGAGCTGGAGGTGCTGGACGAGGGTCCCGGCATCCCCGAGTCGGAGTGGCACCGGGTCTTCGAGCGGTTCAACCGGGGCAGCGCGGCCAAGCCGCACGAGCCCGGCGCGGACGGCGGGACGGGGCTCGGCCTGGCCATCGCCCGGTGGGCGGTGGATCTGCACGGCGGGCGCATCGGAGTGGCCGAATCCGCACGTGGCTGCCGTATTCGCGTCAGCCTGCCGGGGTCGCCCGAGGCGCACGGTTGACGCCCGAGTGGCGTACTGTTCATAGCGGTAACGCAGTAACGACGTGCCAACTGACAGGGATGCGGGCCCGAGGGACCGCAGCCGAGCGCCGAGGCGTCCGGCCTGGAGGGAAATCCCGCTTGTTTCCCGCCAATCAGAGCCCCGAAACACGGGATCTGGTGTGACTTTCACGACGGATGCCCGGCCCGGCCTGCACCTCTCGGTGACGAAGGCGTAGCCTTTATTCCCGCTGTCCACCACCTTGTGAAGCGGAAGAGGGCGGTTGCCGCCGTGTCGCCACAGTCCCCCAGTAATTCGAGCGTCTCGACCGACCAAGCGGGGCAGGGCAAGAGTCCTGCCGCCGCTTTCGGGTCGAACGAGTGGCTCGTCGACGAGATCTACCAGCAGTACCTCCAGGACCCGAACTCGGTAGACCGAGCCTGGTGGGACTTCTTCGCCGACTACAAGCCCGGCGGGGGTGGCACGGCTCCCGCGGAGACCGCGGCCCCCTCGGCCGCGGCCCCTGTCGCCCCGGCGAAGCCCGCCCCGGAGGCCAAGGCCCCCGAGGCGAAGCAGGCCCCCGCCCCGGCCGCGGCACCGGCGAAGCCGGCCGCCAAGGCCCCGGCCGAGAAGGCCGCTCCCGCCAAGGCCGCTCCGGCCAAGCCCGCCGCGAAGGCCGCCGAGCCGGCCGCCCCTGCGGAGGGCCCGGAGTTCGTCACGCTGCGTGGCCCGTCGGCCGCGGTCGCGAAGAACATGAGCGCCTCCCTGGAACTGCCCACGGCCACGTCCGTGCGCGCGGTGCCGGTCAAGCTCCTCTTCGACAACCGCATCGTCATCAACAACCACCTGAAGCGCGCCCGGGGCGGGAAGATCTCCTTCACGCACCTGATCGGCTACGCCATGGTGCAGGCCATCAAGGCCATGCCGTCGATGAACAACTCCTTCACGCAGAAGGACGGCAAGCCGACCCTGGTCAAGCCCGAGCACATCAACCTCGGGCTCGCCATCGACCTGGTCAAGCCCAACGGCGACCGCCAGCTCGTCGTCGCTGCCATCAAGAAGGCCGAGACCCTCAACTTCTTCGAGTTCTGGCAGGCGTACGAGGACATCGTCCGCCGCGCCCGGGACAACAAGCTGACGATGGACGACTTCTCCGGCGTCACCGTCTCGCTGACCAACCCCGGCGGCATCGGCACCGTCCACTCGGTGCCGCGGCTGATGCCCGGCCAGTCGGTCATCCTCGGCGTGGGCGCCATGGAGTACCCGGCGGAGTTCCAGGGCACCTCCCAGGACACCCTGAACAAGCTGGGCATCTCGAAGGTCATGACCCTGACCTCGACCTACGACCACCGGGTCATCCAGGGTGCCGCCTCCGGCGAGTTCCTGCGGATCGTCGCCAACCTCCTTCTCGGTGAGAACGAGTTCTACGACGACATCTTCAAGGCGCTCCGCATCCCCTACGAGCCGGTCCGCTGGCTCAAGGACATCGACGCCTCGCACGACGACGACGTCACCAAGGCCGCCCGCGTCTTCGAGCTGATCCACTCCTACCGGGTCCGCGGCCACGTCATGGCCGACACCGACCCGCTCGAGTACCACCAGCGCAAGCACCCCGACCTCGACATCAACGAGCACGGGCTGACGCTGTGGGACCTGGAGCGGACCTTCGCGGTCGGCGGCTTCGCCGGCAAGTCGATGATGAAGCTGCGCGACATCCTCGGCGTCCTGCGCGACTCGTACTGCCGCACCACCGGCATCGAGTTCATGCACATCCAGGACCCGAAGCAGCGCAAGTGGATCCAGGACCGGGTGGAGCGCGGTCCGGGCAAGCCCGAGCGCGAGGAGCAGCTGCGCATCCTGCGCCGGCTCAACAGCGCCGAGGCGTTCGAGACCTTCCTGCAGACCAAGTACGTCGGCCAGAAGCGGTTCTCGCTGGAGGGCGGCGAGTCCGTCATCCCGCTGCTCGACGCGGTCCTGGACTCGGCGGCCGAGTCGCGGCTGGACGAGGTCGTCGTCGGCATGGCCCACCGCGGCCGGCTGAACGTCCTCGCCAACATCGTCGGCAAGTCGTACGCGCAGATCTTCCGGGAGTTCGAGGGCAACCTCGACCCGAAGTCGATGCACGGCTCCGGCGACGTCAAGTACCACCTGGGCGCCGAGGGCACCTTCACCGGTCTGGACGGCGAGCAGATCAAGGTCTCGCTCACCGCCAACCCCTCCCACCTGGAGGCGGTCGACCCCGTGATGGAGGGCGTGGTCCGCGCCAAGCAGGACATCATCAACAAGGGCGGCACGGACTTCACCGTCCTGCCCGTCGCCCTGCACGGCGACGCGGCCTTCGCGGGCCAGGGCGTGGTGGCCGAGACGCTCAACATGTCGCAGCTGCGCGGCTACCGCACCGGCGGCACGGTCCACATCGTCATCAACAACCAGGTCGGCTTCACCGCCGCGCCGGAGTCCTCGCGCTCCTCGATGTACGCCACCGACGTGGCCCGCATGATCGAGGCGCCGATCTTCCACGTGAACGGTGACGACCCGGAGGCCGTCGTCCGCGTCGGGCGGCTCGCCTTCGAGTTCCGCCAGGCGTTCAACAAGGACGTCGTCATCGACCTGATCTGCTACCGCCGCCGCGGTCACAACGAGTCGGACAACCCGGCCTTCACCCAGCCGCTGATGTACGACCTGATCGACAAGAAGCGCTCGGTGCGCAAGCTCTACACCGAGTCGCTGATCGGCCGGGGCGACATCACCCTCGAAGAGGCGGAGCAGGCGCTCCAGGACTTCCAGGGCCAGCTGGAGAAGGTCTTCACCGAGGTCCGCGAGGCCACGTCGCACCCGGTGCAGCCCCAGCCCGAGGGCCCCGAGGCGGAGTTCCCGGTCGCGGTCAACACCGCGGTCTCGCCGGAGGTCGTCAAGCGGATCGCCGAGTCGCAGGTCAACGTCCCCGAGCGGGTCACCGTCCACCCCCGTCTGCTGCCGCAGCTCCAGCGCCGTGCGGCGATGGTCGAGGACGGCACGATCGACTGGGGCATGGGCGAGACCCTGGCCATCGGCTCGCTGCTGATGGAGGGCACCCCGGTGCGCCTCTCCGGCCAGGACTCGCGCCGCGGCACCTTCGGCCAGCGCCACGCGGTCCTCATCGACCGGGAGACCGGCGACGACTACACGCCGCTGCTGTACCTCTCGGACAACCAGGCCCGCTACAACATCTACGACTCGCTGCTCTCCGAGTACGCGGCGATGGGCTTCGAGTACGGCTACTCGCTGGCCCGCCCGGAGTCGCTGGTGCTGTGGGAGGCCCAGTTCGGTGACTTCGTCAACGGCGCGCAGATCGTCATGGACGAGTTCATCTCCTCGGCCGAGCAGAAGTGGAGCCAGCACTCCGGTGTGACGCTGCTCCTGCCGCACGGCTACGAGGGCCAGGGCCCGGACCACTCCTCGGCGCGCCCTGAGCGGTTCCTGCAGCTCTGCGCGCAGAACAACATGACGGTCGCGATGCCGACCCTCCCGTCGAACTACTTCCACCTCCTGCGGTGGCAGGTGCACAACCCGCACCACAAGCCGCTGGTGGTCTTCACGCCGAAGTCGATGCTGCGCCTGAAGGCCGCCTCGTCCAAGGCGGAGGAGTTCACGACGGGCGGCTTCCGCCCCGTCATCGGCGACGACTCGGTGGACGCCGCACAGGTCCGCAAGGTCGTCCTGTGCGCGGGCAAGGTCTACTACGACCTGGAGGCCGAGCGGCAGAAGCGCGGCGTCACGGACACCGCGATCGTCCGCGTCGAGCGGCTGTACCCGCTGCCGGGTGCCGAGCTCCAGGCGGAGATCGCCAAGTACCCGAACGCCGAGAAGTTCCTGTGGGCCCAGGAGGAGCCGGCCAACCAGGGCTTCTGGCCGTTCATCGCGCTCAACCTGATCGACCACCTCGACCTGGGTGTCGGCGCCGACCTTCCGGCGGCCGAGCGGCTGCGGCGCATCTCGCGTCCGCACTCGTCGTCCCCGGCGGTCGGTTCGGCCAAGCGCCACCAGGCGGAGCAGGCCCAGCTCGTCGCTGAGGTCTTCGACGCCTGACCCCGGCCCGTACCGGCCTGAGGCCCGCTCCCGCTTCGGCGGGGCGGGCCTCAGGGCTTTCCGGGGCCGGCCCCCGGTGGCGCCGCGTCAGGTCGAGTACGGCTCGAAGTCCCAGTACGGGCGGTTGCGGGAGCGGGCCGAGATGGTGTGGACGTGCTGGGCGCCGAGGACCGCGGCGAAGTCCAGGAGCGCCTCGTCCTCGATCTTCTCGGCGTCCTTGCGGCGGCGCAGCCCCCGCAGGTCGGCGGCGTGCGCGACGCGGGCCGAGAGGGTCAGCGGGTGGGTGCGGCCGAGGGACTCGGTGGCGCGGTCGACGGTGGCGCGGGAGAGTTCGGCGGCGGCCTCGGGGTCGCCGACGACGTTGCGGACGGCGGAGACGTTGAGGGCGCAGCCGAGCGTCCAGGGGTGGAGCTCGCCGACGGCCCCGGCCATGTCCGCGTAGGCCTGCTCGGCGTGGCGGGCGTAGTCGCGGCGCTCGCCGACGTTCCGCAGGACCAGGGCGTGGTTGGCGCGGGCACCGGCGACGAAGGGGTGGTCGGGGCCGAGGAGCGCGGTGTAGCGCCGCAGCAGGGAGTCGCTCAGCTCGCGGGCCTGGTCGACGTCGCCGTGCTCGCGGGCGTGGCAGCTCTGCGAGACGGTCAGGCGCAGGGTCAGCGGGTGGTCCTCGCCGACGGTGCGCTCGCAGCGTTCCAGGAGGTCGGCGAGGCGGACCCCGGCGCCCTCGCGGTCGCCGAGGCGGTAGTGGCAGAGGGCGAGGTTGTGCTCGGCGTCGAGGGTGACCGGGTTGTCGCGGCCCATCACCAGGCGCTGTTCGCGGACGTTCCTGGCCTGGAGGGACTCGGCGTCCTTGTAGCGGCCGACCAGGCGCAGGTCGAGGGCGTAGGAGTGCTCGGAGGAGAGCGTCCAGTTGTGGCGCGGCCGCAGGAGTTCGCGGCGGCGCTCCATGGTGTCCTTGTCGAGGGCGAGGGCCTGCTGGTAGTGGCCGAGCAGGCGCAGGGAGACGGCGACGTTGTTGCGGGCGCTGAGGGTGCGCGAGTCCTGGTCGCCGAGGAGTTCCCCGTAGGCGTCCATGATCTCGGTGGAGAGCTGGTACGCCTCCCGGTATCGGCCCAGGCCCCGCAGGTCGGCGGCGAGTCCGCTGGAGGCCCGCAGGTAGGCGAGGTCGCGGGGGCCCTCCAGGGCGCGCAGGCGCTCGGTCGCGGCGCGCTCGATGACCTCGGTGCCGGCGAAGTCGCCGCCGGCGCGCAGGAGGTTGGCGTAGTGGTGGACGAGGTCCCAGATGCGCGGGTGCTCGTCGCCGAAGAGCCGCCGCCAGATCTCCAGGGTGCGCTCGCCGAGGGCGACGCCGGTCTTGTACTCACCGGAGAGGTAGAGGTAGCGCAGGCAGTTGAGGACGAGGTTCTGCACCGCCGGGTCGGTGGACTCCAGCGCCTGGGCGTGGTCGAGGTGGGGAACGATCTCGGCGTAGCGCGGCCAGAGGCGGGTGTCGGTGGGGCGGCCGGGGTCGGCGGCGGCGAGGGCGGCGCGGACGACCTGGGCGAAGGGGGCGCGGTCGGCCTCGGAGAGGTCGCGGTGGACGATCTGGTGGACCATGCGGTGGAGGTAGAAGGCCTCGCCGGGCAGGGCGGTGTCGTCGCCGGAGAACTCGTGGGAGTCGAGGCTGACGACGGAGTACTGGCGGAGCTGGTTGACGGCGCGGTTCCACAGCAGGGGGTCGCGGAGCAGCCCGGCGACCGGCTCGGGCGCCTCCTGGTGGTCGAGGTCGCGCAGGATGCGGACGGGGATCGTGCCGGGGGCGAAGAAGGTGCACAGGCCGAGCAGGGCGACGGACTCCGGGACGGTCTCGCGGAGCTTGTTGAGCAGTATCGACCAGGCGGTCTGGAAGGCGAGCGGGAAGTCCTGGGAGACCTTGACGATGTCCTGGTCGATGCCGCCCTCCAGGAGGGCGATGTAGTCGTCGACGGAGAGGTCGGAGTCGTTGAGCCAGCCGGCCGTCTGGTCGAGCAGCAGCGGCAGGTCGCCGAGGGCCTCGGCCAGTTGCTGGGCGTCGGCCCTGCCGAGCCGGGGGGCGCGGCGGCGGACGAAGGCCACGGACTCGGCGCGGTCGTAGACGCCGATCTCCAGCATGCGGCTGTTGTGCTCGCCCCACTCCGGGTTGCGGGAGGTGATCAGGACGTGGCCCGGTCCGGTGGGGACGAGGTCGGAGATCTGGTGCGGCTCGTCGGCGCCGTCGAGGACCAGGAGCCAGCGGCCGTACGGTCTGCCCCGGCGCAGGGAGTCGCGGACGGCGCGGAGCCGCTCGCCGTACTCGGGTCCGGTGTCCAGGCGCAGCGCGGTGGCCAGTTCGGCGACGCGCAGCCGGAAGGAGGCGCGGCTCTCGGCGTCGACCCACCAGACGACGTCGTACTCGGAGCCGAAGCGGTAGACGTACTCGGCGGCGAGCTGGGTCTTGCCGACGCCGGGCATGCCGTGGAGGGTGACGACGCCGGTGCCGCGGGCGGCGTCCTGGAGGATCTGGTGGGCGTCGGTGAGGACGCGCTCGCGGCCGGTGAAGCGGGTGTTGCGCCGCGGGACGCCGCCCCAGACCTCGGAGGTGTCGAGTGGGAAGCGGGGGGCGCCCTCGGCGCGGGGCGCCTGCACGGGGGTGTCGGGCAGGCCGAGGCGGGCCAGGACGCGCCGCTCGGCCTCGTCGGCGCCGATGCCGGTGAGGTTGACCGCGGCCAGGGCGGAGGTGGCGGTGGGCAGGGAGGCCGTGGTGACGGAGACGGCGGCGAAGCGGCCGGGGTGGGTGGCGGCGACCTCGCGCAGCGCGGCGTTCCACTCCTCGTGGGTCCTGGGTCCGAGCTGGACGTACCAGCCGGAGAGGACGATCAGGACGGGGCCGGGGGCGAGGGTCAGGTCGCGGAGCGAGTCGGCGAGCGGCTCGCGGACGGAGGGGTCCCAGCGCTGGAGGACGACGCCGTGGCCGCGCCGCTCCAGCAGGCCGCCGATCCAGGCGGCCCAGGCGCGGTCGAATCCGGCGAAGCTGATGGTCACGGGGTGCGGTGCGCCGCCCCCGGTGGTTCCCGCCTCCGGGGTGAGGGGCTGACTCATGGGGCCCTCTCCTGCTCCTCTTGATGCGTCGACGGGTCCGGCGGGCGCGTCCGGCCGAACTCGCCCCCGCGGGCCCCCTTGGGCCGGTGACCGGCCTGGCGGGCCGGACATCCTCCGTTCAACTTCCCACAATTGGAGCAGTGTTCACGGCCCCACACGGGTGATTCACGGAAGAAGATCAGGAGGGACGCGTTCCGGCCGGTGGGCGGGCGGACCGGTGGCGGCCGGGCGGGCGTCATCCGGCGGACCGACCCGCTCCGCCCTGCCGCTGGAGCCAGAGCGCCCGGGTGGTGGCGACATAGGCGACGGCGCGGGCCAGGTGGTCGGGGGGCACCTCGGCGTGGGTGAGGCGGGTGTACGCCGTCACCATGCCCTCGGCGACCGTGCGCCCGGCGGGCGTCAGCGCGTCGGAGCCGACGAGGACCGGCAGCGCGGCGCCGACCTGCTCCCGGCGGCGCGCGTGTTCGGCCCAGGCCCGGTCGCGGGCGGGGCCGGGCGGGACGGCGCGCGCGTACCGCAGCCACCAGTCGGCGAGGGCGAGGTGGCTGTAGACGCCGTGCCAGAGCCCGTCGAAGGGGCGCGGGTCGGGCCGCCAGGGCGCGAAGTGGAGGGGGGCGGGGTCGGCGTGGTGGAGCGGGGTGAGGGCGGCGAGCGCGGCGAGTTTGATGTGCTGCGTCTCGTGGACGAGGGTCTCGGCGAAGCCGGTCGCGTCGGCCGGTTCGCTGCTCAGCACGGCGCCGAAGGCCTCGCGCCGGGTCCCGCTGCAACTGCCCGGCGGCGGCTCGCCTGCCACCGGGCCGCCGGGCGGCGCCAGCGGGACCAGGCAGCGCAGCAGGGTGACCGCCTCGGCGATCCGGTGGGGGCCGCCGGGGGCGAGCAGGGCGGCGGTGGCGGACCAGGCCGCGCCCCAGCGTTTGCGGGCCAGGTCGTCGAGATCGGTGATGCCGGTGAAGCCCGGCTGGCGGGGGTGGTGCGGTACGCGGTACGGGTCCAGGTCGTCCAGCGGCACAAGGTGGCCGCCGGGGACGAGCGGCGGCAGGGCGTGCGCGGCGCGCCAGGCCGGGGAGGCGGCCCAGGCGCCGTGTCCCCGCTGCGGGCGGACGGTGACGCTCCGCTCCCCGGCCGTCCGCAGGACCAGCTTCCCGGCGCTGTGGTGCGCGTCGACCGGGGTGGTGCCGGGGCCGGTCCGCAGGGCGCCGAGGGTGGGCAGGGCGAGGCTCCCGCCGGCCGCGGTGAGCCGCAGGCGGAACGGCAGACCGGCCCGGACCGCCGCGGCGGCGGCGAGCGGGGCGAGGTGGCCGAGGCACCGGGCGGTGGCGGCGGGGTCGGGCGGTCCGGCGCCGGTGAGCAGGGCGAGGGCGCGCTCGGCCCAGGGGCCGACGAGGGGGGCGAGCAGCAGGGAGCGGACGGTCGCGGCCGGGCCCGGGCCGGTGCGCTCGGCGGCCTCCAGCAGGGCCCAGCTCTCGGCGAGGGCGCGGCGGGCGTCCGGTGGGCAGCGGTCGGCGGGGGCGGCGCCGGCGGCGTCCAGGACGGCGCGCAGCAGCAGGAGCCGGCGCCGGTCCTGGTCGCGGGCGAGGAGCCGCAGGGTGGCCGGGGAGCCCTCGGTGCACCCCAGTTCGTACAGGACGTGGTGGGGGATCGGGTCGGTCACCGCGTTCCTCCTTCCCCGGCCGTGGTGGGGTCACGGGCCGGTCCGGTGCCGGTGGCGCGGGCCAGCGCGGCGGCCACGTGGTGGAGGAACCGCTGCTGGTCGGCGCAGTAGACGCTGGGGTGGCCGAAGCCTCTCCCGGCGCGGTGGCGGTGGGCGTAGTGGCCGCCGCCGCAGGCGTGCAGGAGGGGGCAGGCGCGGCAGTCGGCGGCAAGGGCGGTGGCGCCGGACTGACGGGCGGCGATGCCGGGGTGGGCCAGGGCGTCGTCGAAGGTGTTCCTCTCGAGGGCGAGTCCGGTGGCGGCGGCGCCGGGGTAGGCCGACTTGAGGGAGTCGACCTGTTCGAGGGAGCCGTCGGTCTCGACCACGACCGCGGTGAACGGGTCGAGGCCGAGCGACTCGGTGCCGGCCGGCAGGCCGAGCAGGGCGGCCACCGCCTCCTCGAAGAGCCGCACCCGGGTCTCCCGGCGGCCCGCCGCCCACCAGCGGTCGAAGACGGCGTTGAGCCAGTCGCCGTACGGCGCGGGGGCGGTGGCGGCGGCCCGGGCGGGGGCGCCCGGCGGCGGGTGGAGGCCGGGCGGCGGGGCGCTCCAGTTGCCGTGCGGCAGCAGCAGGTCGACGGCGGGCGGGCGCAGCTCCAGCAGCGAGGTGTACACGTCGAGGGGGTCGAGCACCGGGTCGACGACGAGCAGGATGCCCGCGTACGCCTCGGGCGCGTACTCGGCGAGGAGCCGTACGCCCCGGACGGCGGCGGGCCAGGAGGGGCGTCCGGCGTGGTCGACACGGGCGGTGTTGTGGCGGGCCCGGCCGCCGTCGAGGCTGACGCCGACGGCGATGCGGGCCCGGGCCAGGTCGCGGACGCGGGCGGCGGTCAGGAGGGTCGCGTTGGTCTGGAGGGTGACCCGCACCCGGGTGGGGCCCGGGACGCGGCGCCGGACCAGGTCGGCGAAGGCGGCCAGGCGGCCGGTGCCGGCCAGCAGGGGTTCACCGCCGTGCAGGACGAGGGAGACGGCGGGAAGGCGGTGGGCGGCGGCGTGCTCGGCGATGCGGTCGGCGGTCAGGGCGAGCACCGCGTCGGAGGCGGCGGCGGGCCGGTCGCGCCATCCGGTGTCGGGGCCCTCGTAGAGGTAGCAGTAGCGGCAGGCCAGATTGCAGCGCCCGTGGACCTTCACGATGAACTGGGTGAACGGGTGGGGTGGCCCGCCGGTGGCGTGCGGGCGCGACGGGGTCACTGGTCGTGGCATCGGCACCCCCGTGTCGTCCGCCCGCCCCGTCCCGGGCACGGACCGTCTCCCCGCGCCTCTCCGGCCGGCCCGACCCGGATGGTGCCCGGTCCCGGGCCGGAGCGAAACCGGGGGCGGCACCGCTGTCCTGTTGGCCCGGCTCGGGCGGGGAAAGGTGGCTGAAAGGTGGGGGGCGGGTCGGGGCGGGTCGTACTGCCGCTTTCACACGCCCCCGCCCGGCCGGTGCGCCCGCCCGCCGTCAACGGGCCCGCGCACCTCGTCCGGTTCACCGCCGGGTTGCCCGCACCCTGGGTGGATCAGCTTCCCGGCGGGCGGTCGCGACGGGTGCGGAGGAATCCCTGCCGAGGCCGAGCCGGCCTGTCTGCTCGACACGGCGGCGCCGGGCCGCGAGCAGGGGGCTCGGGCACGGGAGCCGGGAGCACCGCTCGGGCCCCGGGCGGGAGCGGAGGGAGGGAACGCCCGGCTCCGGCGCGCCCGGCCCGGGGCGGGCGCGCCGGAACGCGGGCATCGGTTTCGCCAGGTGAGTTACCTTGTGCGGCGATGGCTACCGCGACGGCCTCGCGCCGCACACACCTCGGCGCCCCGGTGCTCCGCTGAGCACCGTACGGGCCGCCGCGCCGCCGCCGGGCCGAGGGCCCCGAGCCACCGCGCGCGCCCCGCCTCCGCCGTGTCGCGCACAGGCTCCACGCACCGACCACGACAGGAGGACCCATGCCCACCGAGACCCTGCGGATTCCCACCCAGGACGGCCAGGCCGACGCCTTCGCCGCCTTCCCCGACGGGGACGGGCGGCACCCGGGGGTGCTGCTCTACACGGACGCCTTCGGGCTGCGGCCCGAGATCGAGGAGAAGGCCCGCGAACTGGCGGGGCACGGGTACTACGTACTCGTCCCCAACCTCTATCACCGGTACGGTCCGGCGCCGGTGACCGAACTTCCCGAGCACATCGGGGAAGACGTCCGCTCCGCCCTCATCGCCCGGCTGATGCCGCTGCTCCAGGAGCACACCGCCGAACGGATCCTGCGCGACGCCGACGCCTACCTGCGGTTCCTCACCAGCCGGCCCGAGGTCTGCGAGGGACCGGTGGGCGCGATCGGCTACTGCGTGGGCGCCGCCCTGGCGATGCGCACCGCGGCGGCCCACCCCGGCCGGGTGGCGGCCGTCGCCGGGTTCCACCCCGGCTTCCTGGTCACCGACGCGCCGGACAGCCCGCACCGCCAACTCGGCGAGTTCACCGCCGAGCTCCACCTCGGGCTCGCCGAAGGCGACCTGACGCCCGAGGCCCTCGGTGAGCTCGACCAGGCCCTGGACGACGCAGGGGTCACCCGCGCCATCGAGCTCTACCCGGGCACCGTCCACGGCTTCACCATGTCCGACACCGACGCCTTCGACGCCGACGGGCTGCGGCGCCACTGGGACCGGCTGCTCCCCCTGCTCGACCGCGCGCTGAACGGCAGTTGAGGCACCGGGCGACGGTAGCCGTAGGCCCGGTCTGCGCCGGGGCCGGGGCCGGGCGTCACGCTTCCGGACGGCTCTCCGCTGTCGGCGCGGGCGGCCGCGGACCGTACGTGTCGGACGCGTCGCCGGGTGGCGGCCCCGTCCCGGGAGAGCGTGAAGTGGTCGGACAGGGAAGGGCGCGTCACCATGGCGGCCTCGCCCGGCGGAGTTCCCTTTCGACGCGGTGCGGTACGACGCCGAAGTGGCTCGCGCCGCGACGGACCGCCGATGCCGGACGCGCCCGTGGTCCAGCGCCCCCCGCCCCCGTGAACGCCGCCGACAGGAGGCGGTCCCGCCGCCCCCTCAGAACGAGCTGTTGAAGTTCCAGAGCATCTCGCGCGGGCCGGAGGCCCGGCCGCGGAGGTCGTCGAGGAGTTCGGTGAGGACGGGGTGGTCCAGGGTCCGCAGGGACTCCAGGTCGAGTCCGAGCAGGTCGGGCAGGACGGCGGCGCCCGTCTCGGCGCCCGGCGGCCCGGCCGGGGCCTGCGGCGGCGGACCGGGCGCCTCCGGGACGGGCTGCCAGGAGGGCGTGGCCTGGCGGCGGGGGTCGGGCATGGCGGGTCCTTCCTTTCCCGGTGCGGCCGGGCCCGTTCAGGCGAGCTCGGCCAGGCGTTGCGCCGTCTGCCGGGGCGTCGGCTCGACGGTGGGGCGCGTACCGGGCGGGAGCTGGCCCCAGGCCCGGTGGGCGGCCCCGTACGCCTCTCGCGCCGCGCGCGGACGCCCCGCGGCCTCATAGGTCATACCCCGCCAGTGCTCCGCCTGAGCCCCCAGCGTCGCGGATTCCGCGGCGGCCCGTTCGGATGCGGCCTCCGCGCGGGCCCGCCGGGCGGCGTCGGCGGCCGCCCGGAAGGCGTCCGCGGCCTCGTCCAGGCGGGTCGGCCGGGCGAGGGTCTGCGCCGCCTCGAACCGGGCCTGCCCCAGCTCCAGCAGGCAGCGCGCGCTCTCCAGCGCACCCACCGCCTCCTGGGCGGCGAGGCCCAGCAGGTGCTCGCCCTCGCGCAGGTCGACCCGGTCGCCGGTGAGGCGGTGGCGGGCCATCAGGCCGCGGCCCAGCAGCACCAGGCGGTGGGCGAAGGCCCGGTCGCCGCGCGGGGTCTCGACGCGGCAGCCGCGCAGCACCCGGACCGCCGCCACCACCCGCTCCAGCCGCTCGTGCCGGGTGCCGTCGCCGAGCAGGGCGCGCCGCAGCAGCGCCTCGCCCCATTCGGCGAGCAGCGCGGCGTGGGCGGGGGCGTCGCGCGGGATGCCGGGGGCCGCCTCCTCGAACCGGGCCGCCGCCCGGGTCAGTTCGGCCGGATCGCCGCTCTCCTCGTACCGGGCGGTGTGGACGCGGCCCGCGCGGGTCAGCAGGGCGGAGCGGCGTCGGGCGGAGGGCGGCGGGGTGGCGTGCAGGGCCGCCTCGACGCGGTCGGCGGCCTCCTGGTGGTACTCGGGGCCCGCCCGCAACAGGGCGTCGGCGAGGTCGAGGAGGGCCGCCTCCCGGTCGGCGGGGGCGAGGCCGCCCGCCTCCGGTGCGGGGTCGTCCGCCTCGACGACGGTGCGCAGGGCGCGGGCGGCCTGCCGGGAGTGGACGTGGGCCTGGTCGCCGGGCGGGCCTGTACCGGCGAGGCGCAGCAGGGTGCGGCCGTGGGCCAGGGCCAGGGCCGGGGGGCGGCGGTGCTGGTCGGGCCAGATGTCGGTGAAGGCTTCGAGCATGCCGACGGCGGCCTGGAGCAGCGAGCTGTCGCCGCCCAGCCGCCACTGGGTCTCCAGGGCGCGGACGCGTTCCAGGGTGAGCCGCAGCGCTTGGTCGGGGCCGAGGCCGGGGGCGGCGCAGGCGACGGCGTACTCGCGGTCGGCGCGGCGCAGCAGGTCGAGGGCCTCGTGGCGTTCGCCTCTGCGGCGGCGGTCGTCGGCGGTGGCGTGCAGGGTGGCGGCGAGGACGTCGCGGTGCCCGGCGTGGCCGGTGGCCTCGTCGTCGGTGGCGGCCCGCTCGGCGGCCGCGCGCGCCTCGGTGAGCAGCTCCCGGCCGCCCTGGACGCGCCACAGCCGCAGCACCTCGCGGGCGTACCGGGCCCAGAGGGCGGCGGCGGGCGGGCCCGCGGTGTTCTCGGCGGCGCCGCGCAGGAGCTGGACGGCGTCCATCAGGTACTGGACCATGCCCTGTTCCTCGTACCGCCGCCCGAGGTCGGCGGCGGCCGCTAGGGCGGGGTGGTCCTCGCCCAGGGGGCCCGGGGAGGAAGCCGTGGGGCGCAGGGGGACGGTCATGAAGCGCTCCAGCACGTCGGCGGCGACCTCGGCGAAGGGCTGCGGGACGGAGGAGGCGGAGCTCTCCTCGCCGGACTCGCCGGGACCGCCGGCGCTGTCGGCCGGTCCGCCCCGGCCGGGCGCCCGGCCTGAGCGCGCGGAGGCGGGGAGCGGGCCGGTGCCGGTGTCCCGGCCGAGCTGGGCGTAGGCGAGGGCGGGGAAGTTGGGGCCGCCCTTGCCGAAGCGCTGCTCGACGTACTCGGAGCAGTGCTTGAGGACGAGCATCGCCTCGTCGCGGCCGAGTGGCCCGAGCAGCGCCTGGCGCACGCCGGGCACGAAGTCGTACCACTGCTCCTGGTCCCCCGCCCCCGGCTCGTCGGCACGGACGAGGAGGCCGCTGAGGAGGACCTCGGCGAGTTCGGCCGGGCCGGAGTCGGGCAGCATCGTGCGCTGGACGAGCTGCATGACGGGGAGGTTGAGCGGGGCGGCGGCGAGGCAGACGGCGAGCCGGCCGGCGGCGGGTGACGCGGTGGAGCGGAACCGGCTGACGAGCTGGAGCGGGGTGAGGGCGCGGCGGGGCCGGACAGGCCGGGCCGGTTCCTGCGCGGCGCTGACCCAGCCGACGGCGCCGGGGGTGCGGGCGGGGCCGGTGCCGGAGAGCAGCCGGGCCCAGGAGCCGAGGGCGGCGGCGGTGGGCGGCAGGACCGGGACCGGTCGGGCGCCCGGCGGGGGCGGCGGGCCGTCGGAGACGACTTTGAGCAGGCCGGCGCCGCTGACGCCCTGGCCGCGCCGGAGTTCGCCGAAGGTGACCTGGAGGCGGGTGCGCGGCCACAGGCGCTGCGGCAGCGGCTGGAGGACGGCGACCGGGCCCTGTCCGGCGAGACGGTGCAGGGTGCGGTGGGCGGCGCCGGTGTGCCAGAGGGGCCCGGCGCAGTCGCTGACGAGGAGGGTGACGCGGCGTCCGGTGGCGTCCACCAGGCGGTCGGTGGAGTGCAGGGGCGCGCCGTCGCGGCGCGGGCTGCGGCTGACGGCGGCGCGGCCGTCGTCGGTGGCGTGGAGGTAGCGGACGTGCAGGTCGCGGAAGGCGCCGAGGCCGCCGAAGACCTCTCGCAGCTCGTCGAAGAGCCGCTGCCAGACCCCCATCGAGCCGGAGGCGTCCAGGACCAGTTGGAGCAGCGCGTCGCGGCGGGTGACGGGCCGGAAGACGGGCAGCACCAACCCGCCCGCCCGGGCGGTGAGTTCGGCGGTGGCGGCCTCGTCCAGCACCTGGCGGCGCGGGGCGGCGCCGGTGCGGTACGCCTGGAGCGGGCGCAGGGCGCGCTGCAGGCCGAGCGGCGAGGCGAGGACCGGGGCGGCCGGGACGCCGACGGGCAGGGCGCCGGCGGCGGGGCCGCTGCCGGGGCCCCCGTCGGCGGGGCGGGGGTGGAGGGGGACGCGGGCGACGGGGGCGGGCGCGGGGCGGGACGGCACGGTCCGCCGCTCGGCCGGCGGGGGGAGCCCGCCACCGGCGCGGCCCTCGACGGTACGCACCCCGCCCTGGGCGGCGTCGGGCCCGGGCTCCGGCTCCGCCTCGGCGCCGGCGGGCCGGGCGTCGGCCGGCGCGGGGGCACGGCCGGTGCGGTGGGCGAGCCAGAGGGCGTCGAGGAGGTGTTCGGCGTCGATGTCGAGCCCGGCGCCGCGCAGCCGGGCCACCAGCTCGGGGAGCGGGTCGGTGGACGGCCGGCGCCGCGGCGGGGCGGGGGCCCGGTCAGGGCGGCCGTCCGGGCCGTGGCGGGCGGATGCTCCGGTCACCCTCGCTCACCTCGGCCGGTCGAGTCGCTGGATGAGCAGGTCGGCGAGGCGCTCCCGGTCCAGGTCGGGGGCGGTCTGGGTGAGGTGGATGGCGTTGAGGAGCTGGTCGGCGGCGAGGAGTTCGCTGCGGGAGCGCTCCAGGAAGCGGACGATGAGGTCGTTGCCGCCGCGTTCGCGGTCGCGGCCCAGGTGGGCGCGGACGAAGCTGGCGAGCCGGGCGTGGTCGGGGCGGCCCAGCTCCAGGTGGATGCAGCGGCGCATCAGCGGCGCGGGGAAGTCGCGCTCCTCGTTGCTGGTGAGGACGGTGAAGGGGAAGGCCGTGCACTGCACGCGCCCGTCCCGGACGGGGACGCGGCGGCCGTCGTGGGTGAGGACGTGCGCGGTCCTGTCGGGCAGCCGGTCGGCGATGCGCTGGAGTTCGGGGATGGTGAACTCGCCCTCCTCCAGGACGTTCAGGAGGTCGTTGGGCAGGTCGATGTCGCTCTTGTCGAGTTCGTCGATGAGCAGGACCCGGGGCAGTTCGCCGGGGAGCAGGGCGGTGCCGAGCGGGCCCAGCCGCAGGTAGTCGCCGATGGACTCCACAGAGCCGGGGGCGCCGGGTTCGGTGGCGGTGCCGCTGTGGGCGGCGATCTGCGCGTCCTGGAGCCGGGCGATGGCGTCGTAGTGGTACAGCCCGTCCTGGAGGGTGGAGCGGCTGACGACCGGCCAGCGCAGCACGTCGCCGAGGCCGAGTTCGTCGGCGACGGAGTGGGCGAGGCTGCTCTTGCCGACGCCGGGGCCGCCGGTGACGAGGAGGGGGCGGCGCAGGTAGAGCGCGGCGTTGATGACTTCGAGTTCCTCGGCGTCGGGCCGCAGCGACACGGCCTGGTCGCGGTAGGCGCCCAGGCGGCGGGTCTCGGTGGTGCCGGTGCCCTCACGGCGGCGGAAGTCCCGCCAGGGCGGCGGGTCGGGCAGCCGGAGGATGCCGTCGTGGGGCTCCCCGGCGCCTCGGTAGATGAGCCACTCGCCGGACTCGTTGGGTGCGCTCATAGCAATCCTCGTCGTCGCTGGGTCGCACAGGTCTCGGGCGGCCGGGCCGCGGGGCCCGGCCGGTCGGCGCCGGTTCGCGGCTCACGGTAGCGAGCCGCGCGGCGGGTCGTCAGGTGGTTGCTCAGAGTGGGGCGAACAGGTCGTCGGAGCCGGGCAGGGGCTGGTGCGGATCGTCGTACAGCAGGGCCAGTCCCTCCGCCCAGAAGCTGTCCGTACGCCCTTCGCCGAGGGCGGCGCGCAGGGCGTGGACGAGGTGCGGAAGCCGCTGGGCGGTACGGGCGCGCGCCAGCTCGGCCTCGGCGCGACGGTGGAACTCGGCGCACATCCGCTCCGGTGCGCCCACGTCCCGGCGCCACAGCGCGACCCCGAACCCGCCGTCGACCAGCCGGGCGAGCGCCTCGGCGGAGCCGGGGTCCCCGGGCTCCCGGTAGTGGCAGAGCACGGGCACCGACGCGTGGGCCAGGGAACGCAGTTGGTCCGTCGACGGTACGGGTACCCGCGCTCCCGCGTCGCAGTCCAGGACCCTGCCGCGGACCCCGGGGGCGAGCGGGGCGTCGTCGTGGGTCCACCGCCAGCGGTCGTACCGGTCGGCGGCGGCCGGGTCGGGCTCACCCGCCCCGCCCGGCGGTTCGGCGGGCCGGACGACGACCGGGCGGACCTGCCCGAGCAGCGGTCCGCCCGGACGGACCGGCCAGGTGTCGACGGGCAGACCGAGCGCGCCGCGCTCCAGGGCGACCTGGAGCAGGGCGGGGCTGCCGGGCTCGTCGGCGAGGCCGAAGGCCCGGGCGAGCGGTCCGGCGAGGCGGTCGGGGAGCTCGGAGAGGGCCGTACCGGTGTGGTCGTCGTGGAGCGGCTCGGGTTCCGGGGGTTCGGGTACGCCGTCGGCCGCGGCGGGCGCTCCGGCGGGGCGGGGCGCGCCCGGCGCGGGGAGCAGGCCGATCCGCCAGTCGAAGCTGTCCCGCTCCCAGGGGCGCCGGGTCAGCTCCAGCAGGACGCTGTGGCGGGCGCCTGCGGCGGGGGGCGGGGGCGGCGGGGGTGGCGGGGCCGCGGCGTGGCGGCGCAGCTCGGCGGTGATCTCACCGCGCACCGGGCGGTCCAGGGTGGCGGTGGTCCGGTGCAGCCAGGTGCGCAGGGCGGCCTCGGCCTCGGCGGCGCCCGGGTCGTGGCGGGCGCGGGGGGCGTGCAGCACGGCGACCACGTACCGCAGGACGGAGAGCCGGCGGCCCTCGTCGGTGGCGTGGCTCTCGTACAGCCCGCCGAGTCCGTCGCGCCAGGCGCGGGGCGGCGGGACGGCGCGCGCGGCGGAGGCGCAGCCGGGCACGGAGCGGAGCAGCGCACCGAGGTCGGCGGTGGAGGCGGGCGGCGGCAGTTCGCCGAGGGCGCCGAGGAGCCGGGTCCGCTCGCGGGGGCCGAACGGCACGGTGCGGGCGCCGTCCAGCACGGCCTGGGTGTCGGCCCAGGCGGGCGGCGCACCGTCCCGGTCGGCGTGGCGCAGGCGGTCGCGGTGGAAGCGGTCGTGGCCGCGCAGGACTTCTTGGTAGAGGTCGCCGGGGGCGTCGCGGGCGACTTCCGGTGGCCCGAACCGTCTGGCGTCCTCGGCGGACAGGGGCGCGGGGCCGCCCGGGGCGTACGCCGGGGTGTGGCCGCCCGCGCCGGCCGGGGCGCGCACGGCGCCGGATGGCGGCGCGGCGATGACGGGAAGGTGGCGGAGCTGGCCGGTACGGACGGCTGTGCCGCCCTGTTCGCGGGTGCGGCGGGATTTGACCAGGGCGACCACCTCGCCGCGGTGCGGGTCGAAGACGGGGCCGCCGGAGACGCCGTCGGGCAGGTCGTCGTCGCCGAGCCGCAGCTCCTCGTCGGCGCCCCAGCCGATCCGGCCGAGGACGGTGACCGTGCCGTCGTACCTGCTCAGGCGGCGCCCGGAGCGGAACCACCCGGCGAACCCGAGCAGTTCCCCGGAGCGGCCGCCGGAGGACGCGGCGGGGCGGCCGTAGTCGGTCAGCGGCTGCTCGGCGAGGTGGACGCAGGCGTGCTCGGTCGGCTTCTGGAGACGGATCAGCGCGAGATCGGGCGCGGCCCAGCCCTCGCCCGGCCGGGGCGGGGTCTCGGGCAGCGCGACGGCGACCTCGCCGGGCACCACGGCGGGCGGACCGCCTGGCTCCGGCTCATGGACGATGTCCACGTGGCCCCCTCCCTCCGCCAGCGCCACGTGGGCACAGGTCAGCACCCAGTTCGGCGCGACGAAGAAGCCGCTCCCGAGAAAAGTCCGGACGCCCTCGTCCGGCCCGCTGGGGTCATACCCGGGCCGCCGTCCATGGATGCGTACGGTGGCCGCCGCGATGAGGTGTTCCAGGGGCGGTTCGTCCCCCGGTAACGCGCCGGTCGCGCCGGGGGAGCCCTCCCCCGTCACGGCGCGGCCCCGGCGTCGCTCCCCCCGTCCCCGGACTGCTGCCGTGCGCCGGGGATCGCGCCCCCTTGGTCCGGGCCACAGGTCCCGGTCCCGGCGGCGTCGTCCCTCCCGGCCCCCTCCGGCTCCGCGTCGTCCGAGAGCTCCGGCGGTCCGCCGTTCTGCCAGGTGAGGGTGACGGTGAGCGCGGCCTTGGCCTCCCCGTCGGCGAGCAGCCCGACGACCTTGCCCGCCTTGCCCGTCAGCTCGATCCCGAACTCCACGCTGACCTCGTCGGGCCGTACCGCCCGCAGCCCCTGCGCGACCGACCGGGCGACCCCGGTGATCAGCCCGCCGAGCCCCGCGACCTGCGCCTGGACCCGCTCACCCGCCCGCCCGGCGAACCCGGCGTCGGTGTAGAGCGGCGTCTCCCCCGGCAACTCCAACTCGTCGGCCTGCGAGATGCGCGCCCAGACCGGCGTCCCGTCGGGCAGCTCCACGTACGCGACCCGCGAGTCCCCGCTCATCCCGCCCACCGCCCCGCTCCGGTAGCGCGTACGCGCCCCTCACGCCGGGGTGCGCCCGAGCGCGCGGCGAGCACCGTGCGCGGGGCCACCTCGGCCACTTCTCCTTCTGCGGTCATGCCCCGGTCCCCCGTCCCCCGCGTCTCCCCTGTGCCTGCCCGCGGGTGGTGGCAGGGTAGCCCCGGGTGACCGGGGGTGGCGAGGGCCCCGCATGCCGCTCGGGGGCGCGCCTATCATGGGCCGTCGGCCCTCAGCGGCCACTCGTACCCCTTGCGACCTGTGACGGAGCACGCCCATGTACTTCACCGACCGCGGCATCGAGGAGCTGGAGAAGCGGCGCGGCGAGGAGGAGGTCACCTTCGAGTGGCTCGCCGAACAACTCCGCACCTTCGTCGACCTCAACCCCGACTTCGAGGTCCCCGTAGAACGCCTCGCCACCTGGCTGGCCCGCCTGGACGACGAGGACGAGGACGAGTAGACCCCGCCCGCCTCGGAGCCTGGGCGCGTTCAAGCACCGGCGAGCCCGCGGGGCGCCTCAGCCCGGCGAGTCCGCAGGGCGCCTCAAGCCCGGCGAGTCCGCAGGGCGCCTCAAGCCCGGCCGGCGTTTGAGGCCGATCTTTGACCGAAGCGGGCCATCCGAAGCCCAGCCACCCCCTCAGCCCGGCCGGCGCTTGAGGCCACGTCCCTCAGCCCCGCGGCGCAGCCCCCCGCAGCCAGTCGTACGCCAGCCCACCCAAGCCCTGCGCCAGCAGCACCCCACCGGCCGCGACCCACCCCCCACTACGGCGCCCGAGCCCCCAGGCCCCGAGGGCGACCCCGGCGGCCAGTTGCCCGGTGGCGAGCAGCCGGGCCCGGCGCCCCCGCATCAGGGGCCCCACCACACTGGCCTCGACCAACTCGGGCCGCACCACCTCCCGCCACCCGGCCCAGTCCGCCCGGCGCACGCCGCCGGCCATCCCGGCGGCATCGGCCAGTGCGTCGGCCGGGCGGACCGGCACCAGCCCCGTGGGCAGCGCGAGCCCGTCATGGGCGAGCACGGCGAGCACCCCGCGCAGCCGCGCCGCGGCGTCCGCGTCAGGGTCCGGGCGGGTCAGCCCGTCGAGCGCCTCGACGGCGAAGACCGGGTCGAGCCCGAGACGCGCGGCGAAGGTCCGCATCGCCTCGTCCTCCCCGGCCGGCCTCCCGTCGGCGAGCCACACGTAGCCCACGGACCGGCGGACCCCGGAGGCCAGGCTGAAGCCTCCACGGTCGGCGTCCCACCAGAGGGCGAGAACCGGCCAAGGTGCCCCCACCGCGAGAGCGGCCGCCCAGCCGGAGAGGACCAGGTCGACGGGTTCGTCCTCGCCCTGCCAGGGGAGTTCGCAGGGCACCAGCACGCTCCAGACCCGGCCCGCGGGGGCCAGCAGGGTGGGGCGCCTGAGCAGGCCGGCCGCAGGTGCCACGGCATCGGGGGCGGCCCGGCAGAGCAGGATCCCACCGGTGCCCCGCAGGGGCTGTTCCCGTTTCCGCGCGGCGTCCGTCGGCATGGTGCACACGCTAGGACACGAAGGACCATCGTGCCTTTTCGGCCACTTCCACGTTCCGGTCGCCTCCCCTCCCGGCGAGCCCTTGACTTCCCGCAACCGCGATATATCGTGTGTCACAGGTGATGCGATATGACGCGTCGCCGTGCGTCAGGCCGAGGAGGTCAGCACCATGTCCGAGTCCCCACACCTTTCGTCGCCCGTGCCCGGAGCGGCGGAACCCTCCCAGGGCGCGGACGGCGGGACGGGCGACGGCACGTGGTCCGTGGACGCCCCGCGCCGCATGTCCTTCGAGGGCCCACTGACAACCCTCCGCATCCGCGTGGTCAACGGCGCGGTGAACGTCGTGGGTTCCCCCGACCCCACCACCCACCTGGACATCTCCGAGCTGTCCGGCCGCCCCCTCACCGTGCGGCGCGAGGGGGAGACCCTGACCGTCGAGTACGAGGAGTTCAGCTGGCAGGGCCTGCGCCGGCTGATCGAGCGCGGCAAGCTCCCCGACGCGCGCACCCTGGACCACCGCGCCGTCGTCTCCGTCGCGGTCCCCGAGTCCGCCCGGCTGGACGTCCGGGCGGTCGGCGCGGACACGGTCGTCTCCAACGTCGCGGGCTTCACCGACGTCAAGGCGGTCTCGGGCGAGACCACCCTGGTCGGCCTCTCCGGCCCGGTGCGGGCGGACACCGTCACCGGCCGCGTCGAGGCACAGTCCGTGACCGGCGCCCTCACCGTCGCCGCGGTCTCCGGCGACCTCACGGTGGTGGACGGCACCAGCCCCACCCTCCGCGCCGACTCGGTGAACGGCGACATGATCGTCGACGTCGACCAGGCCGACTCCCCCGCCGACATCGAGCTCTCCAGCGTCTCCGGCGAGATCGCGGTCCGCCTCCCGCATCCGGCCGACGCCCGCGTCGAGGCCAACACCACCAGCGGCTCCCTCTCCCACGCCTTCGAGGACCTGCGGGTCACCGGCCAGTTCGGCATGAAGAAGATCACCGGCAAGCTGGGCGCGGGCAGCGGCCGCCTGAAGGCGAGCACCGTCTCCGGCTCGATCGCCCTCCTGCGGCGCCCCCCGTCCGAGGGCCCCACCTCCACCACGCCCGCGGACCCCGCCGGACCGAACGACAAGAAGGTGCTCTGACATGCCCCCCGTATTCGCCCACGGCCGCCTGCGCCTCTACCTCCTGAAGCTCCTCGACGAGGCCCCCCGCCACGGTTACGAGGTGATCCGCCTCCTCGAAGAGCGCTTCCAGGGCCTTTACGCCCCCTCGGCCGGCACGGTCTACCCGCGCCTGGCCAAGCTGGAGGCCGAGGGCCTGGTCCGCCACACCACGGAGGGCGGCCGCAAGGTCTACTCCATCACCGATGCGGGCCGCGCCGAACTGGCCGACCGCCAGGGCGAGCTGGCCGACCTGGAGATCGAGATCCGCGACTCGGTCGCCGAGCTGGCGGCGGAGATCCGCGACGACGTGCGGGGCGCCGCGGGCGACCTGCGGCGCGAGATGCGGGCCGCCGCCTCCCGCACCCGCGGTGGCCCCGGCGAGGAGTCCGGTTCCGCGGCGGGCCCCGGCTCGACGGAGCGGGAGGCGTGGCAGCTCGCCAAGGAGGAGCTGCGCCGCGCCAAGCAGGAGTGGAAGGACCAGGCGCGCCGCGCCAAGGACGAGAGCCGCCGCGCCCGCGAGGAGGCGGAGCGCGCCCGCAGTCAGGCGCGGGAGGCCCAGGACCGGGCCCGCGAGCAGGCCAGCCAGGCACAGGAGGAGATGCGCCGGATGGCCAAGCGCGTCCAGGACCAGGTCCAGGGCCACTTCTCGCGCGGCGACTGGCCCGCCGGGGTGCGGGAAGGGTTGTCGGAGATCGGCAAGGAGTTCGCCCGGTTCGGCTGGGGCACCGAGAAGCAGCCCGCCCCGGGAGCAGGCGACGCCCCGACGAAGCCGAGCACCGAGAAGCAGGGCCAGACCCCTCCCCCCGTCCAGGCGCCTGTCTTCGACTCCCCCGACCCGGCCGGCGACCTCTTCGCCTATGAACCGGAATGGTCCCGCGAGCCCTCCTCCGGCGACCCGGCCCGCGACCTGGACCGCCTCCTCGACCGCTTCCGCGACGACATCCGAGACGCCGCCCGCGACAACGGCGTCACCGAACACCAACTCCGCGAAACCCGCCGCCACCTCTCCACAGCAGCGGCCCACATCGGAGTGACACTCAGGGCGACGGACGGGGAGAAGGAGAGCGGAGGGGGGAAGGAGCAGGGCTGAGCGGCCAGCCGGGCCATTGGTGGCCGCGACCAGGGACCCCATAAGCCGCGCCGGGCACGCTGCCGGGGCCCGCTCCGGCAGCGTCGGCCCCGATCGGAGTCGCAGGCAGGCTCAGTCCGGGCCCGCCGAGCCCCCGGCGCCACCCTCCTCCACCCCGTCCGTAGCCAGCCGCGCGTGCCGTTCCACGTCGTAGCGCTGGTCGCCGTAGCGGAGGCGGGCTCGTTCCAGGCCCTCCACGGCGAAACCGGCTCGGCGGGCCACGGTGCAGGAGGCGGGGTTGTTGGTGCGGTGGCCCAGTTCCAGGCGGAAGAGGCCCAGCTCGGTGAAGGCCCAGTCGGCGAGGCCGAGCAGCCCCGTCGTGGCGACGCCCCGGCCGCGGGCGGAGGCCAGCGTCCAGTAGGAGATCCAGCCCGTCTGGTGGACGGGGTCGACCGCGCCGACCGTGACGCTGCCCAGCAGGCGGCCCTCGGGGGCGGGCGGGTGACCGAGGTCGCCGCCGCCCTTGGCCGCGGCCGGCGTTCCGAGAGCCAGCACCGCGAAGGAGTACTCGCGCCCCGCCTCCCGGGCGGTGCGGCGCTCGGTGATCCAGGTGGCGGCCTCGTCGAGGGTGGTGACCGGGCGGCCGCTCTGGCGAGCCATCTCGGCCGTGGCGAAGGCGCCGAGAACGGCCGGGGCGTCGGAGGGCTCCCAGAACCGCAGCCGTATCCCGCGCGCGTCGGGCAGGGTGGCGGGAGCCGCCGTCTCCGCCGGTCGAGAGTGCATCCCTGCTCGCCTTTCGTTCCGGAACCGCGCTGCGGGCCCGGGCTCGCGGGCCGGTGGCTCACTCCGTGGTGAGGACGATCTTGCCGAACTGGTCGCCCGCGGCCAGCCGGGTGAAGGCGTCGCGGGCCCGGTCCAGCCGCAGGACCTGGTCGATCACCGGGCGTACGCCGGTGGTGGCGCAGAAGCTGAGCAGGTCTTCCAGCTCGTCCTTGGAGCCCATGGTGGAGCCGACGATCTTTAGCTCCAGGAAGAAGATGCGGGTCAGTTCGGCGTGCGAGGGGCGGTCGCCGCTGGTGGCGCCGCTGATGACGAGGGAGCCGCCGGGCCGCAGGGACTTGACGGAGTGCGACCAGGTGGCGGCGCCGACCGTCTCGATGACGGCGTCGACCTTGTGCGGCAGGCGGGCGCCCGGCTCGAAGGCCTCGGTGGCGCCCAGTTCGACGGCCCGGCGCCGCTTGGCCTCGTCGCGGCTGACCGCGTACACGCGCAGTCCGGCGGCGCTGCCGAGGACGATCGCGGCGGTGGCGACGCCGCCGCCCGCCCCCTGCACGAGGACGGAGTCGCCTGGGCGGACGCCGGCGTTGGTGAAGAGCATCCGGTAGGCGGTCAGCCAGGCCGTGGGGAGGCAGGCGGCCTCGGCGAAGGAGAGCTCCTTGGGCTTGGGCAGGACGTTCCAGGTGGGGACGGTGACCTGTTCGGCGAAGGTGCCCTGGTACTTCTCGGTGAGGATCGAGCGCTGCTCGCGCGGGCCGACGCCGTGGCCGCTCTGGCCGATGACCGAGTGGAGCACGACCTCGTTGCCGTCCTCGTCGACGCCCGCCGCGTCGCAGCCGAGGATCATCGGCAGCTTCTCCTCGGCGAGGCCCACGCCGCGCAGCGACCAGAGGTCATGGTGGTTGAGCGAGGCCGCCTTGACCTGGACCGTGGTCCAGCCGGGTCGGGCGGTGGGGGCGGGGCGCTCGCCCAACTCAAGGCCGTTGAGGGGCTGGTCGCGGTCGATGCGTGCGGCGTAGGCGGCGAACATGCCCCTGACCCTAGGACGCGCCGCCGCGCGACGGAACCGCCACGCGGTGTGACCCGCACCGCTCATCGGCGCCGGGGGCGCCGTAGATGAAGGGGCGCGCTCTCGCGCTGGGCTGCGGCAGCTTTTCGGCCCCGGGCGCCGACGGTTCCTGTCACCGACGTCCTCACGCGCCGGCCGGGCTGAGAAAAGCCGGGGCTGGCCCGTGCAACCGGCAGACCGCGGACCGGCCAAGAGTGAGACGAAGCCGGCTCCTCGCGCCCCACCTCACGCCCCAACCCCGCCCCCGGGCAGTCGCTGAGGACGCCCCCGGGGACGGGGCTGGGGGTGAGGCTCGTCGTTCCCGGCCTGTTCGCGGCGTGGTGCTCGACACCGGAGCAGTGGCGGGCGGGGAGGAGGAGCGGAGCGGAGAGGCGACTCCTCTCAGGGGAGGGTCAGCGGCGGGCCACTCCCGCGGCGCGGGCGGCTGCCGCGACGGCGGCGGTCACGGCGGGGGCCACGCGCTCGTCGAAGGGCGAGGGGATGACGTAGTCGGCGGAGAGCTCGTCGCCGACCACCCCGGCCAGGGCCTCGGCCGCGGCGATCTTCATCGACTCGGTGATGCGGGAGGCCCGCACCTGGAGGGCGCCCGCGAAGATGCCCGGGAAGGCGAGGACGTTGTTGATCTGGTTGGGGAAGTCGCTGCGGCCCGTGGCGACGACCGCCGCGTACTTGTGGGCGATGTCGGGGTGGACCTCGGGGTCCGGGTTGGCCATCGCGAAGACGAAGGCGCCCGGTGCCATCGAGGCGACGGCGGGCTCGGGGACCGTACCGCCGGAGACGCCGATGAAGACATCGGCGCCGTCGAGGGCGTGGTCGAGGGAGCCGGCGAGTCCGGCGCGGTTGGTGATCTCGGCCAGTTCGCGCTTGACCTCGGTGAGGTCGTCACGGTCCTGGCTGACGATGCCCTTGCGGTCGGTGACGGTGACGTCGCCGATCCCGGCCTCCAGGAGGAACTTGGCGATGGCCACACCGGCGGCGCCCGCCCCGGAGATGACGGCCCGCAGGTCGCCCAGTTCGCGGCCGGTGAGCTTGGCGGCGTTGCGCAGGGCGGCGAGGGTGACGATGGCGGTGCCGTGCTGGTCGTCGTGGAAGACGGGGATGTCCAGGCGCTCCTGGAGCTTGCGCTCGATCTCGAAGCAGCGGGGCGCCGAGATGTCCTCCAGGTTGACGCCGCCGAAGGACGGGGCGAGCCGCACGACGGTGTCGACGATCTCGTCCGCGTCGGTGGTGGCGAGCGCGATCGGCACCGCGTCGACACCGCCGAACTGCTTGAAGAGGATGGCCTTGCCCTCCATCACGGGGAGGGAGGCCTCCGGCCCGATGTCGCCGAGGCCGAGCACCGCGGTGCCGTCCGTGACGACGGCGACGACCTGGGACTTCCAGGTGTAGTCGTGGACGAGCTCGGGCTGCTCGGCGATGGCGCTGCACACCTTGGCGACGCCGGGCGTGTAGGCGAGGGACAGGTCGTCCCGGTCCCGGACCGGGACGGTCGCCTGGACGGCCATCTTGCCGCCGCGATGCAGAGCGAAGGCCGGGTCGAACGAGTCGAGGGGAGAGTTCTCCCCGTCCGGTTCCGGCGCGCTGTCGCTGCGAGGATTGACGATCTCCGCTGCCACGTTGGTGACCCCTTAAGTCATGAGCGTTCGAGGGTTGGCCACCCCCGGGATGGGGGGTGGGCGGGCACCGCGTGCGTTCCGTGTCCGGGCGGATGGGCCCGCCTCCACACGGGGGAGGTCGCACGCGCGGACGCGCCGCACACGCGTCCTGAGCCCCGGATGAGGGGTGTAACCGTCTTTTCTACCTGATCGCGCGTGCGCGTGCCGAGCCGAATTGGCCACGCGGTCCGCTCACATGTCCGACTTCCCGGGAACCTCCCCCGGTGCCGCATCTCTGTCCCGCATGGCGAGATGTGCCGTATGTGGGTGACCTAAGTAACGCCCTCGGACGGCATGGCCGAAGCCCTTTGCGCGCAGGGCCGTTGGGGTCGCACGGGGACCCGTTATCCGATTTTGACATGGGCGGAACCGCGTTCCGCGCGGTCCGAATGGCAAGATGCCACCCATCGCACGAGGTCGCGACACCCGAAGGTGTGTGCCAACGACCCGTCGGCCACCCTCGCCATCCGCTCACCCGTCGGAGGAATCCCCCATGACCGCCAGCATCACGCGTCGCCCCCGGCCCCTTCGCTCCCGTCTCGCCGCGGCCGGCGCGATCACGGCCGTGGGCGCGCTCCTCCTCACCGGCTGCGGCGACCAGACCGCGGGCGCCAAGGACTCCGGAGAGAAGAAGGAGACGGCCGCCCCGCTCGCCGACAAGCTGCCGAAGCAGTACCAGGACAGCGGTGTCGTCAAGGTCGGCTCGGACATCGCGTACCCGCCGGTGGAGTTCAAGGACAAGGACGGCAAGACCGTCGGTCTGGACGTGGACCTCGCCGCCGCCCTCGGGAAGCAGCTCGGGGTGGAGCTGCAGTTCGAGAACGGCACCTTCGACACGCTCCTGGGCGGTCTGCGCTCCAAGCGGTACGACATCGCGATGTCGGCGATGACCGACACCAAGGCGCGCCAGGAGGGCCTGGACTCCGAGACCGGCAAGAAGGTCGGCGAGGGCGTCGACTTCCTCGACTACTTCACCGCCGGTGTCTCCATCTACACCAACAAGGGCGACGACCAGGGGATCAAGACCTGGCAGGACCTCTGCGGCAAGAAGATCGTCGTCCAGCGCGGCACCGTCTCGCACGACCTGGCCAAGGCCGAGTCGAAGAAGTGCGAGAAGGGCGAGATCAAGATGGAGACCTTCGACAACGACCAGCAGGCGCAGACCCGGCTGCGGTCCGGCGGCGCCGACGCCGGCTCCTCGGACTTCCCGGTAGCCGCGTACGCGGTGAAGACCTCGGGCGGCGGTAAGCACTTCGAGCTGGTCGGCGACCAGGTCGAGGCGGCGCCGTACGGCATCGCGATCGCCAAGTCCAACCCGGAGCTGCGCGACGCGCTGAAGGCCGCGCTGGACGCGATCATCGAGAACGGCGAGTACGAGAAGATCGTCAAGAAGTGGGGCGTCGAGGACGGCGCGGTCACCGAGGCGGTCGTCAACGGCGGCAAGTGACCCCTCCGGCGTCGCTGAAAGGCAACACCTGTGTCTGCTGACATCCACAAGAAGGACCCGGAGGCCACCCCTCCCGGTCCGGCGCCCACCCAGGCGGCCCCTATCAAGGCCGTCCCGGTCCGCCACTACGGCCGCTACGTCTCGGCGCTGATCGCGCTCGCGGCGCTGGGCTCCGTCGTGTACGCGTTCTCCCAGGGCGACATCAACTGGGGCTTCATCCCCGACTACTTCTTCAACGACCGCATCCTCAGCGGCGTCCGCGAGACGCTGATCCTGACCTTCCTGTCGATGGTCATCGGCGTGGTCGGCGGTGTGCTGCTGGCGGTGATGCGGCTGTCGAAGAACCCGGTGGTCTCCTCCATCGCCTGGTTCTACATCTGGTTCTTCCGGGGCACCCCGGTCCTGGTGCAGCTCTTCGTCTGGTTCAACCTCGGCTTCGTCTTCGAGTACGTGAACCTCGGCCCGTTCTACAAGGACGAGTGGTCGGACTTCATGACGCCGTTCCTGACGGCGCTGCTCGGCCTCGGCCTCAACGAGGCCGCGTACATGGCGGAGATCTGCCGGGCCGGTCTGCTCTCGGTCGACGAGGGCCAGTCCGAGGCGGCCCACGCGCTGGGCATGAGCCAGGGCAAGACGCTGCGCCGCATCGTGCTGCCGCAGGCGATGCGCGTGATCGTGCCGCCCACCGGCAACGAGGTCATCAACATGCTGAAGACGACCTCCCTGGTGGCGGCCGTCCAGTACTACGAGTTGTTCAAACACGCGCAGGACATCGGCATGACCTCCGGTGCCACCGTGGAGGCCCTCTTCCTGGCCGCCACCTGGTACCTGATCCTCACCTCGATCCTCAGCGTCGGCCAGTACTACGTCGAGCGGTACTACGCCCGCGGCTCGCTGCGGCAGCTTCCGCAGACCCCCTGGCAGAAGGTGCGCGCGCACCTGACCTCGCTCTCCAGCCGTTCGGAGGTGTCCCGATGACCGCCATGGTGAAGGCGGAGGGCGTCCACAAGTCCTTCGGCCCGGTCGAGGTGCTCAAGGGCATCGACCTGGAGGTCGCCACCGGCGAGGTGTTCTGCCTCATCGGCCCCTCCGGCTCCGGCAAGTCGACCTTCCTGCGCTGCATCAACCACCTGGAGAAGGTCAACGCCGGACGGCTCTACGTCGACGGCGACCTGGTCGGCTACCGGCAGAAGGGCGACAAGCTCTACGAGCTGAAGGACGCCGAGGTCGCCCTGAAGCGCCGGGACATCGGCATGGTCTTCCAGCGCTTCAACCTCTTCCCGCACAAGACGGCGCTGGAGAACGTGATGGAGGCGCCCGTCCAGGTCCGGGGAGTCCCGAAGGCGGCGGCCCGGGAGCGGGCCGGCCAGCTCCTGGAGCGGGTGGGCCTCTCCGACAAGGCGGGGAACTACCCCTCGCAACTCTCCGGCGGCCAGCAGCAGCGGGTGGCGATCGCCCGCGCGCTGGCGATGGACCCGAAGCTGATGCTCTTCGACGAGCCGACCTCGGCGCTCGACCCGGAGCTGGTCGGCGAGGTGCTGGACGTGATGCGCCAGCTCGCCGAGGAGGGCATGACGATGATCGTCGTCACCCACGAGATGGGCTTCGCCCGGGAGGTCGGCGACTCGCTGGTCTTCATGGACGGCGGCGTGGTCGTGGAGGCGGGCGATCCGCGTGAGGTCCTGACCAACCCGCGGCACGAGCGGACGCAGTCGTTCCTCTCGAAGGTGCTCTGAGCCTCGCGAGGCCGGAGCCGACAGGCTCGGCACGCGGACGGGGGCGGTACGGAACCTGGTGTTCCGTACCGCCCCCGCGGCGTTGCGCACCGGCCTGGCGGTTACTTCAGGCCGAGCACCATCGCGTCGGACGGCGACTGCCAGACCGTGCGGGCCTCGGCGAACCCGGCCTCGCGCAGGGTGCGGGCGTGCCACTCGGCGGGGGGCGTGTCGCCGTCGGCGTGCTCCCCGTAGATCTCGAAGCGGCGGGCGGTCGGACCGGCGAGGACCGGGTCGGCGGCGGCCAGCTGCCACCAGGCCGACCAGTCGAGGGCGCCCTCCGCCTTGGCCTCGTCCATCCTGCGGTGGCGCAGCTCGCGGTCGGCGGCGTTGATCCGCGGGGTCGCCGGGTCGGGCATGTGGTCGGCGTTGAGGAAGACGCCGCCGTCGCGGACGATCCCGGCGATCTGGCCGTAGAGCGCGGCGAGCGGTTCGCTGTGCAGCCAGTGCAGGGCGGTGGCGGTGAGGACCGCGTCGTAGCTGTCGTGCGGCAGCAGCGCGGGCCAGTCGGGGTCCTTGAGGTCGGCGGTGACGAAGGTGACCCGGTCGTCCCCGGCGAAGGTGCCCTCGGCGATGGCGAGCAGCGCGGGGTCGAGGTCGACGCCGGTACTCTGCGCCTTCGGGAACCTCTTGAGGAGCCGGTCCGTGATACTGCCCGTACCGCAGGCGAGGTCGAGCACGCGCGGCTCGGGGCCCACCGCCGCCTCGACCATGTCGAGCATGACGCGGAACCGCTCCTCGCGGTCGGGGAGGTACCACTCCTGCTGCTGGTCCCAGCTGATCTGCCAGGCGGCCCAGTCGGCCCCCGGGGTGGCTCCGGTCTGCACCGCACCCGCGCCGGCGGCGCCGCCCGCCACCGTGTCTGCGTCCGTCATCCGAACTCCTCCGTAAGCGTAATACCCTAAAGGCAGACCTAGTCATTACAGCCGCCCTGTACGACCGACCCTAGACTGAGCCCGTAAGGACTACAAGTGGAACTCGCCTCTTACTCGGATTACGCCCTGCGCCTGGTCAACAGCGAGGAACCGGCTCGGGGCACCGACACCCTCACCTCCGTCGACGCGGTGCGCGCCCTCTTCGGAGCCAGTACCCAGGCGGCCCGCCGTGCCACCGAGGCGGACGTCACCCGGTTCCGCTCGGTACGCGGCCGGCTCCGCGCGGTCTTCGAGGCGGCCGCCTCCGGGGACCAGCCGCAGGCGGTGCACCTGCTCAACGCCCTGCTGCTGGAGTTCCCGGTGAGCCCGCAGATCTCCGGCCACGGCGAACTCGACGCGGAGGGCCGCCCCGACTGGCACATGCACCTCGCCGACCATCCGTCCAACGCCACCAGCGGGTACGCCGCCATCGCCGCCATGGGGCTCGCCTTCCACCTCACCGAGTTCGGCGCCGACCGGCTCGGCCTCTGCGAGGCGGCGCCCTGCCGCAACGCCTACCTCGACACCTCCACCAACCGCTCCCGGCGCTACTGCTCGGACCGCTGCGCGACCCGCGCCAACGTCGCCGCCTACCGGGCCCGCAAGCGCCGCGAGAGCGACACGTCGGAGCGGACCGGGCGGACCGCCGAGTAGGCCCAGCCGAGCGTTCCGCGCACCCCGCGCACCGGCTCGCGCCCCGGCCCGGCGGCCCCGCGCGGCCGCAGCCGGGCCGTGACCCGCGCCAGCACCATGGCGCGCGGCACCACGCCGTACACCGTGCTGTCGCCGCCCGCGAAGGCGTTGTCGCCCAGCACCCACCAGCCGCCCTCGCGGCGCTCCACGGCGCGTTTGACCACCAGCAGGTCCTGCTGGAAGGGGTGGCGCAGGATCACCACGTCACCCGGGCGGACGCGGGCGCCGTACCGGACCAGGAGCCAGTCGCCGTGCTCCAGCGTCGGCACCATGGACGGCCCGTCCACCTCGACCATCCCGTAACGCCCCCGGCCGCGCCGCCCGCCGGACACTTCGACGGCCCCCGTCTCGCCTCGTCTCCTCGCCACCTTCTCGCCTTTCCGTCCGCCTCACTCGCCTACCCGTCCGCGCGCCGGACGGCACCTCCCCGGTCCCGGTCTCACCCCGTCCTTTCGCCCTAGGCCCCCGGGGGCGACCGAGAAAACCCGCCTCTCACGGAGTAGTGTCACCTGCGAGAAGACGATCACGAGGAAGGACAGCACCTCATGCTTTCCCGCCTGTTTGCCCCCAAGGTGAAGGCCAGCGCCCACTGCGACCTGCCCTGCGGCGTGTACGACCCGGCCCAGGCCCGCATCGAGGCGGAGTCCGTCAAGGCCGTCCAGGAGAAGATGCAGGCCAACGACGACCCGCAGTACCAGACGCGCGCCATCGTCATCAAGGAGCAGCGCGCCGAGCTGGCCAAGCACCACGTCTCGGTCCTGTGGAGCGACTACTTCAAGCCGCCGCACTTCGAGAAGTACCCGGAGCTGCACCAGCTGGTCAACGACACCCTGAAGGCCCTCTCGGCCGCCAAGAACTCGTCGGACCCGGCCACCGGCCAGAAGGCGCTGGACTACATCGCCCAGATCGACACGATCTTCTGGGAGACCAAGAAGGCGTGATCCCGTGCGGCGGTCCGCCCTCCCCGGGCCGAACCGCCCACGCACCCGCACCCGGCCCGCAGAACGCCGAACATGGCGTTCCTGATGGGCCGGGTGCGGATTTTTTCGCCCCGCGTATGGCCCGCACGACCGGGACCCCGACAAGGGGACGGCGGTCCTGACCGCCCTGGGCGAACGGGTCGAGGCCGAGCGACCGGCCGGCCTCGCCGCCCTCCACGCACTCACCGGCGCCGCCACGGAGGCGTTCAACGCGCTGGAAGCGGAGTTCGAGGCGGCCCGCAGTGAGATCGAGACCACGGCGCGCGAGAAGATCGGTGAGGACTTCTGGTTCATCGCGTCGGCGTACGGCTCCCCGGAGGCCGACCACGAGCGGCCCGTGGCCGCTCGGGAGTGGCGAGGCCGGCGGGCTGGTGGGCCGGGGCCGCCGAGCCCAGCCGCTAACGCGCCGCGGGCTCCCGCCACATCGGCCACATCAGGGGGCCGTCCGGCAGCCGGAGCGGTTCGCCGTGGTCGGTGAAGCCGAGGCGGAGGTACAGGTCGCGGCTGCGGGCGCTGCTCGCCTCCAGGTAGGCGGGGAGGCCGTCGCGGTCGCACTGCTCCAGGACGGGGGTGAGGAGGGCGGTGCCCAGCCCTTCGCCCTGCCGGCCGGGGGCGACGGCGATCAGCAGCAGGTAGGCGTGGGCGCGGTCGGTGGGGTGGATGGCGCCGGTGAGGCGGCCGACCAGTTCGGTGCGCTCGTTGTCGGGGTCGGCGATCCGCCGCATACGGGCGGGCATGTCGTCCTCCTCCTCGGGCTCCCCGGCCGGGACGGAGAGCCACAGGGCCGCGGCCGACCCGTCCTCCAGGAGGTCGACGCGCCCCTCGTCCAGCGCGGCGTCGAGGAAGACGCCCATGAAGACGCCGTGGGCGGCCCTGCGGCGCTCCACGTCGGGGAAGACCCAACTGCTCACCGGGTCGTCGTGGAAGGCGGTGTCGAGCAGGGCCGCCACCCGGTCCCGGTCGGCCGCCTCCGCCGTACGCGTCGCCACTCCCACAGTCGCCCCTCTCTCCCCCGCCCTGCCCAGGCGGCCCGGCGGCTGCCCTGGCGGCCCGCTGCCACCCGGCGCACACCGCGGTCACGGAACGGCCCCACACCGGTGAGCTGATCAACTCCCTGCCGGCGCAGGCCCGTTGCAGCGTAGGGCATCCGCGAGCAGGGCGGGTGGAGATCGAGCCGCCTCCCGGGGGCGGCCCGGGGATCAATGGGTGCGGCGTGTGACGAACTCCGCCAGGGAGAGCAGTCCGCCCGCCCGCGCCGGGTCGGGGACGGCCAGCGCGAGCTGCTGCACGGCGCGCCCCATCCGGTCGGCGGCCTCAGCCTGCGCCCAGTCGCGTCCGCCGGCCCTCTCCACCAGGTCGATGGTGCGGGCCAGTTCGTCCGGCTCGGGCGGCCCGGCGTACCGTTCCGCAAGTTCGGCGCCGGCCGGGGTGCCGGAGGTGAGGGCGGCGACCACGGGCAGCGACTTCTTGCGCGCCGTCAGGTCCGCGCCCGCGGGTTTCCCGGTGCGCGAGGTATCGCCCCAGATGCCGATGATGTCGTCGATGAGCTGGAAGGCGAGTCCGGCCTCGCGTCCGAAGGCGTCGAGGGCGGCGACCTGGTCCGGCTCGGCGTCGGCGTGCAGGGCGCCGAGCGCGCAGGCGCAGCCGAGCAGCGCGCCGGTCTTCGACTCGGCCATGGTCAGGCACTCGTCGAGGGAGACATCGGTGGGCGAGCGCTCCTCCAGGGCGCAGTCCGTGTGCTGGCCCGCGCAGAGTTCGATCACGCAGCGGGCGAGGCGGGCGACGGCCGCTCCGGCCCGCGGATGCGGGTCCTCCGCCAGCCACTGCTGGGCGAGGGACTGGAGGGCGTCCCCGGCGAGGATCGCGTCGGCGTCGCCGAAGACGGTCCAGGCGGTCGGCCGGTGGCGCCGGGTGCGGTCGCGGTCGATGACGTCGTCGTGGAGGAGGGTGAAGTTGTGGGTGAGTTCGACGGCGGCGGCGCTGCGCAGGGCGCGCTCGGGCCGTCCGCCCAGCGCGTGCACGGCGGCGAGCACGAGTGCCGGACGCACCGCCTTCCCGCCGTTGGCGCCGGTGGCGGTCCCCGCCGCGTCCTCCCAGCCGAAGTGGTAGCGGGCGACCCGGCGTACCGGCGCGGGCAGCGTGTCGACGGCGCGGCGCAGCTCGGGCCCGACCACCGCCCTCGCCTCGTCCAGGATCGCCGCGGCCTCGTGGCTGTCGGCCCTGCTCTGCGTGGTGTTGGTCATCGGTGTTCTCCCCTTCTCCCCGGTCCCGCCGTCATGCTGTGCTCTCCGTGCCACCGCCCGGCCGCCGCGGTCGCGGTCGGCTCGCGCCCTCACTCCGGCGTTCCGGCGGCCGTCCGTACGCCGACCGCTGACCGCCGACGGCACGCGTTCCACCTTTCGCCGCACGCCTCCCACCCGCCCCGCCGGGCCGGTCGGCACGGCGTCAGCAGGGTGGCCGCCCGTCGGCGCCGGGCCGCACGTGTGCACGCCCTGCTCGACCGGCGATCTGTTCCTGCCCATGAACCGGTCTCCGTACGACAGGAGTTCGCGTCCGCCTCCCGGCTCCGCGACGGGCGGCCTCTCCCGTCAGGGAATCTGCCGCTTCCCCCCGCCTCCTCGCATCTGGTTCTGACGTCGCCATCTCCTCCGCCGCTGATACCGCCCTCCCCCGCGTGCCGCCGGTACGCCCGCGCGCCCGGGCCCTCACCGCCCACACCTTGCGCCCCCGAGCGCCGCCGCGTCCGCCATCCCGCCCTCCCGCCGGGCGACCTTCCCGAGTCCCCCACTTCCCCCGCACCCGATGCCCGCCGCGACAGCGGAACCCGAGCCCGCCGAAGGCCCTGCCCGCCCGGCCCTCACTCGGTCAGCGGCCACCATCGTGGCGCGGCCCGCCTCGCCGCTCCGGGCCGCCCGCCTTCGCCCGCCCCCGGCGTACGCGCCGCCGTGCCCCGCTCCCCCTCGATCCGCTCTGTCGTGCTCCTCCCCCCCTCCCCCCGGATGGACCGGCGTGGCCGGGTCCCCAGGCGCGGCCCACGAAGCCGCCCGGCGAGCCGGCGCCCCACGTGCTCGCGTCGCCTCAGGGCTCGGCCCGGTACGCGCCGCCCTCGGGCCGGCCGCCCGTCCGACCCTCACCTGCGCCCCAGTCGACGAGGCGCCGGTGGCGGGCGGTGCGGGCAGCGGGCGACGCGAGGGACGTGCGGCATCGCGCAGTAGGGGGAGGGCGCCGGTCTCCGCCGGGCCGGAGGCGAGGCGGCGCGGCCGCCCTCCGCGGGAGCCGGCCCCCGGGGTGCGGGCAGATCGCCGAGCGAGGCTGCCTCGGTGTCCTGCCCTGCCCGGCCCCCGCCCGACCGGGAGCCGGGCAGGAGACGGGCGAGGGTGGTGCACAGCAGCCGCAGCGGTGCGGCCAACGCCCACCGCCCCGCCCGCAGGACGGTGGCCCTGAGCCGCCCGCCCGGTGGGCCCGAGGTGGCGGGCGTAGCCGGGGCCCCCGGCCCGCCGCCCTGGGCGGACGACCGGCCGGGCGGACCGTGGTGGGTGCGGTTCATCAGCGACCGCTCAGTGCCAGCGGCCGATTTCGACGTTCTCCAGGACCCCGAGGGCGTCCGGGACGAGGACGGCCGCGGAGTAGTAGGTCGTCACCAGGTAGGAGATGATCGCCTGCTCGCTGATCCCCATGAAGCGGACCGAGAGGCTGGGCTCGATCTCGTCCGGGATGCCGCTCTGGCGCAGGCCGATGACGCCCTGGTCCTCCTCACCGGTGCGCATGCAGATGATGGAGCTGGTGCGGGCCTCGGTGACCGGGATCTTGTTGCACGGGTAGATCGGGACGCCGCGCCAGGCCGGCAGGCGGTTCCCGGCGATCTCCACCGACTCCGGGTAGATCCCGCGCCTGCTGCACTCGCGGCCGAAGGCGGCGATGGCGCGGGGGTGGGCGAGGAAGAGCTTCGACCCCCGGCGGCGGCTGAGGAGTTCGTCCATGTCGTCCGGGCCGGGCACGCCGTCGTGCGGCTGGAGCCGCTGGTCGTACTCGCAGTTGTTGAGCAGGCCGAACTCGCGGTTGTTGACGAGCTCGTGCTCCTGGCGCTCCTTGAGCGCCTCGACGGTCAGCCGGAGCTGGTGCTCCGTCTGGTTCATCGGCTGGTTGTAGAGGTCGGCGACGCGGCTGTGGATGCGCAGCACGGTCTGGGCGACGCTCAGCTCGTACTCGCGGGGCGACGCCTCGTAGTCCACGTAGGTGCCGGGGAGCACGGCCTCGCCGACGTGGCCGGCGGAGAGGTCGATGGGGGCCTCGCCGTACTTGTTGGTCCGCTGCTGCGGCAGGGAGCGGAGCTGCCGCAGGTGGGCGGCGAGTGGCTCGGCGCGCTCGGCGACCTGATCGACCTGGTCCCTGGGCAGGACGAGGACGGTGCAGCGGGTGGCGGCGCGGGCCGTGTACTCCCAGATGGCCTCCGGGTCGGTGAGGGCCTGCTCGCCGAAGTACGACCCGTCGGCGAGGACGCCGAGGACGGAGTCGTCGCCGTAGGGGCCCGTGCCGATCTTCTCGACACGGCCGTGCGCGAGGAGGAAGACGGAGTCGGTGCGGCTGCCGAAGGAGGCGAGCGTCTCACCGGCCTCGAACTCGCGCTGCTCGCAGCGCGAGGCCAGCTCGGTCAGGACGTCCAGCTCCTCGAACGTGCGCAGCGCGGGCAGCTCGCCCAGCTCCGCGGGGATGACCTGGACCCGGTCCCCGGTCTTCACAAAGGTGACCCGGCCGTCGCCGACCGAGTAGCTGAGCCTGCGGTTGACCCGGTACGTACCGCCCTGCACGTCCACCCAGGGCAGCGTGCGCAGCAGCCAGCGCGAGCTGATCTCCTGCATCTGCGGCACGGATTTGGTCGTGGTGGCCAGGTTCCGCGCGGCGGAGGTGGCCAGACTCTGCTGGGGTGTGGCCTGCTCCGCGCGGATCTCTTCGCCTACCGACATGAAATTGCCCTCCCGATCAAGCACTGGACTCGGCGCCCAGACTTCCATCACGCTGCGCACTCACGCCATTACACAAACGAGTGGGAATGATCGACTCTCCGGCGGGGCAGCTTGATGTCTCTTTCGAACAGCCCCCGACCGGGCCCTTGATTGCGTCACAGGGGTAACTTTTCTACGCGCCCTCATGCGGCTCACGCGCTTCACCGAGCTGACCCCGCGCGCCCTCATGCGGCTCGCCGTCGAGGACCCGGACACCACCGACGACCTCCCCACCACCCGGGAGGTGGCCGCAGGCATGCGCGTCCCGTACACCCACACCGCCAAGGCGGTCGCCCGGCTGCAGCACCTCGGCCTCGTCGAGGCCCCCGCCTGCACGCCCGCACCCGCGCCGGCGACCTGCTGGAACTCTCCGCGCCCTACGGCGACCTCGTCCTCGACCGCCCGCCCGGCGCGGACGGCCGCCCCGCCCCGCTCCTCCTCGCCTCCGCCGCCGGCGTGTCCGGTGGCGGGGCAGGGTTCAGCCGGTCCGCTCCGCCGAGGCCGGCCACAGATCCGGGCCGAAGACCTCGTAGTGGGTGTCGGCGGCGCGCGCGCCCTGCTCCAGGAGCTGTTCGCGGACCGACCGCATGAACGGCAGCGGCCCGCAGAGGTAGGCCCGGGTGCCGGGGTCCACGGTGACCGGCTTGAGGCCGACGCGGCCGGTGAGGGCGCCGGGCCCGGCCGCGTCGGACTCCTCGTACCAGAAGTGGGCGTCGGCCTCCCGGAGCCGGGCGGTGAGGCCGAGGTGGGCGGCGCGCAGGGGGTGGGAGCCGGGGTTCCGGTCGCCGTGGACGACCGTGACGCGGCCCGCGTACGCGGTGTCGGCCAGTTCGCGCAGGAGGGCGACGACCGGGGGCAGCCGATGCCGGCGAACCGCCGGGAACCACCCGTGCGCGCGGCCCGTTGAGCGGGACGGAAGCCGTCACCGGGCCACGGGGCCCGGGCGGCGGCCCGCGCCTCGCGGACACCGGGGCCCCGAGCGGGGCACCCAGCACAGAAGGAGCACGGACCATGGCTGGATTCCTCGACCGCGCCAAGGAGCAGGCCCAGCGCGGCCTCGCCCAGGGCAAGCAGAAGATCGACGAGGTACAGGTGCAGCGGGCCGGCGCCGACCTGCTGAAGAAGCTGGGCTCCGCGTACTACGCCGAGCAGCGCCGTGGCGGCGACCCCCGCGCCACCCAGGACGCCCTGCGCGCCCTGGAGCAGCACATCGCCACCCATGGGGAGCAGGGCCTGCGCTGACGGTCCGGCAGGGCGGCCCCGCGGCGGCCGGCCCCCGTCAGGGCCGGTCCGCCGCTCCGTCGGCGCCCGCGTGGGGCCGCCCGCCTGGCCGGATCGCGTCGCACACCCGTCCTGTAGGCGACTCACGGTCTTGACGGAGGCCGATTGCGGGTACGAAGCGATCCACACGAGGTGCCCGCGCACCGGGCGGGCGCCGCTCCGCACCCGAAGGAGGCGGCATGGCCCCACCCATGTCCGCGGACAGATTCCTCAAGGCCCTCAAGGACGAAGGGGTCACCGTCGTCGAGGTGGGCGGCTGGCGCGGCCACAACCGCAACGGCCAGGGCGCCTGGGGCCCCGTGCACGGCGTGATGCTCCATCACACGGTCACCTCCGGCAGCGCCCGCACGGTCGACATCTGCCGGAACGGCCACGCCTCGCTCCCAGGGCCCCTCTGCCACGGCGTCATCACCAAGGACGGCCGCGTCCACCTGGTCGGTTACGGCCGGGCCAACCACGCCGGACTCGGCGACGACGACGTGCTCGCCGCCGTCATCGCCGAGCGCGCCGGCTACCCCCCGGTCAACGAGGCCAACACCGACGGCAACGCCCGCTTCTACGGCTTCGAGTGCGAGAACATGGGCGACGGCAAGGACCCCTGGCCGGACGCCCAGCTCGACGCGATCGAGCGCGTCTCGGCCGCCGTCTGCCGTTTCCACGACTGGAACGAGCGCTCCGTCATCGGCCACCTGGAGTGGCAGCCCGGCAAGGTCGACCCGCGCGGCTTCACCATGGCGTCGATGCGCGAGCGCATCAAGGGCCGCCTCAAGTGAGGCGCGGCCGGGCGGCGCCGACAATGGAGGAGTGAGCACCCGCCACGGCCCCGTACCGCCGCCTCCGGTCCCGCCCGCCCCCCGCCCGGCGGACGGGCGGTCCCCGCACGGGCTCCGGCCGCTCCTCCCCTCGCCGGTCCAGGAGGTGCGCGAGCCCGCCTTCGAGCGGTACGGGGTCCGGCTGCTGCTGAAGCGGGACGACCTGATCCACCCGGACATCCCGGGGAACAAGTGGCGCAAACTCGCGCCCGTCCTCGCCGAGGCCGACAGCCGGACGGTGGTGACGTTCGGCGGGGCCTGGTCCAACCACCTGCGGGCGACGGCGGCGGCCGGGCGCCTCCTCGGCTTCCCCACCGTCGGCGTCGTCCGGGGCGAGGAGCTGGCCGGCCGGCCGCTCAACGCCTCCCTCGCCCGGTGCCGCGCGGACGGCATGCGCCTGGTCTTCATCAGCCGCGCCCGGTACCGGATGAAGGGCGACCCGCGGGTCGGAGCGGAGCTGGTGGCCGAGGCCGCCGGGTCCGGGCCGGCGCGGGTGGTGCCGGAGGGCGGCTCGGACCACGCGGCGGTCCGCGCCTGCGCCGTGCTCGGCGAGGAACTGGCCGCGCTGCGGGAGACCACGCCGGTGGCCGCCGTCGCGTGCGGCACCGGCGGCACCCTGGCCGGGCTGGCGGCGGGGCTCGCCCCGGAGCAGGAGGCGGTGGGCGTGGCGGTGCTGAAGGGCGGCTTCCTCGGCGCGGAGGTGGCGGCGCACCAGCGCGGCGCGTTCGGCGGGCCGCGCGGCCGGTGGACCGTGGAGGACGGCTTCCACCACGGCGGCTACGCGCGGACCAGCCCGGAGCTGGAAACCTTCGCCGCCGCCTTCGAGGAGCGGCACGGGCTGGCCCTGGAACGGGCCTACGTCGCCAAGCTCCTCCACGGCCTGGCGTCACTGACGGCCGGGGGACGGTTCCGCCGGGGCACGGCGGTGGCGGCGGTCATCACGGGCCGCCCCTTCCCGACGGCCTGACACCGCGCGGCCGCCGCTCCCCCGCGCACCCGCCGCTCACCCGTCCTCCCGGTAGGCCGCCGCCTCCTCCAGGTCGAGACGGCGCAGCAGGTCGCGGAGCATCTCGTCGTCGATGTGGCGCTGGTCGCGCAGGGCGACGAAAACCTCGCGCTCGGAGGCGATCATGCCGCGGGCGAGCCGCCGGTAGGTGTCGTCGGCGCTCTCGCCGGTCTCCGGGTTGACGGTGCCCAGCCGCTCCCAGACGGCGTTGCGGCGGCGCTCCAGCACGGCCCGCAGCCGGTCGGCGAGCGGCGGCGGCAAGGCGTTGCGCGGATCGGTCAGCAGGGCGTCGAGGCGCCTCTCGGCGGCCTCGGAGGCGGCGTTCTGCGCCTGGGCCTCCAGCAGGGTCTGGGCGCGGGCGTCGCGGCCGGGCAGGCGGAGCAGCCGGATGAGGGCGGGCAGGGTGAGGCCCTGCACGACGAGGGTGCCGATGACGGTGGTGAAGGTCAGGAAGAGGATCAGGTTGCGGTAGGGGAAGGCGCCGCCCTCGTGGACCGTGTGCGGGATCGAGGAGGCGATGGCGAGCGAGACGACGCCGCGCATCCCGGCCCAGGCGACGACGAACGGCCCCTTCCAGGTGGGGTCGGGTTCCCGGGCGCGGATCCGGCGGGAGAGCAGCCGCGGCAGGTGGACGGCCGGGTAGGTCCAGACGAACCGGGTGGCGACGACCACCAGGAAGACCGCGAGGGCGTACCAGAGGACCTCGCCCGCGTGGTAGTCGCCGAGTTCGCCGACGACCACCGGGAGCTGGAGGCCGATCAGCGCGAAGACGGCCGACTCCAGGACGAAGGCGACCATCTTCCAGACGGCGTCCTCCTGGAGCCGGGTGGCGAAGTCGACCTGCCAGGAGCGGTGGCCGAGGTAGAGGGCGACGACCACGACGGCCAGCACCCCGGAGGCGTCGGCGTACTCGGCGAGGGCGTAGGCGGCGAACGGGATGAGCAGCGAGAGGGTGTTCTGGAGCAGGGCTTCGCGCAGGTGGGTGCGGAGCCAGTGGAGCGGCACCATGAGGACCAGGCCGACGGCGACGCCGCCGAGCGAGGCGACGAGGAACTCGGCCCCGGCGTGCAGCAGTCCCGCGCTCTCCCCGACGGCGGCGGCGACCGCGACCCGGTAGGCGGTGATGGCGGTGGCGTCGTTCACCAGGGACTCGCCCTGGAGGATCGTGGTGATGCGGGAGGGCAGCCCGACCCGCCGGGCGACGGCGGTGGCGGCCACCGCGTCCGGCGGCGCGACGACCGCACCGAGGACCAGGGCGGCGGTCAGCGGCAGGTCCGGCACGATCAGGTGGACCGCCCAGCCGACGACGAGCGTCGCGAAGAGTGTGTAGCCGACGGAGAGCAGGGCCACGGACCGGAGCTGGGCGCGCAGGTCCAGGTAGGAGCTGTCCATGGCGGCCGTGTAGAGCAGCGGAGGCAGCACCATCGGCAGCACGATCTCCGGGTCGAGCGTGTAGTCAGGGACACCGGGGACGTACGAGACGAGCAGGCCGACGGTGACCAGGAGCAGCGGGGCGGGGACGGCCGTGCGCCGGGCCGCTCCGGCGACGGCGGTGCTGCCCGCGACGAGGAGCAGCAGCGGCAGTACGTCCATGGCGGGTGGCCCCGTCCTTCCCGGCGGCGGGCGGCATACCGCGACATGCGCCGCCGGAACCGCGTTAACCTGCCCATCATGAACAAATGCGCCCATGTCGCCGAGCTGCCGCACCCCGAACCCGCCCCGTCGGCGGACACCTGCCTGGAGTGCCTGGCGGTCGGGAGCAACCCGGTGCAGTTGCGGAAGTGCCTGCACTGCGGCCAGGTGGCGTGCTGCGACTCCTCGCCGCACCGGCACGCGACGGCGCACTTCCGGGAGAGCGGCCACCCGGTGATGCGCACCGCGGAGCCGGGCGAGTCGTGGCGCTGGTGCTACGCGGACGGTTCGATCGTCTGAGCGCTGGGTACGTCAACCCGGCGCCCGGACTTTCCATTTGAGCTCCGCAGACCCCTAGCCACCCTGCGTGCATCTGTGCTTACTATGAGTAACGCACAGGGGCGGGGGTCCTGGGACACGGACCTCGACGGCGCGGTAGCGTCACGGCTGGAACGGTGGCGCGACCCGGGGACTCCTCCCCGGAGCCCCGAAAGTGCTTGTACCACCTTGGAGGTGAGGGTGTCCCCTATCGCAGGCGAGCCCGGGACCCAGGACTTCGTGGAAGTCCGGCTGCCGGCAGCGGGTGCCTACCTGTCGGTGCTGCGGACGGCCACGGCCGGCCTCGCGGCGCGTTTGGACTTCACCCTCGACGAGATCGAGGACCTGCGCATCGCCGTGGACGAGGCATGCGCGATTCTGCTCCAGCAGGCCGTGCCGGGCTCAGTCCTCGGCTGCGTCTTCCGGCTGATCGACGACTCACTGGAGGTGACGGTGTCGGCACCCACCACCGACGGCAAGGCCCCCGAACGGGACACGTTCGCCTGGACGGTGCTCTCCGCCCTCGCGGGCAAGGTCGACTCCTCGGTCGCCGAGGACAACACCGTCTCGATCAGCCTGCACAAGCAACGCGGCGCGGGCCCTGGTCCGGCGTGAGGGACGGGGAGCCGGTGCCTGAGGAGACGCACAGCACCTGGAGTCCCCCCGCGACCGGCGGCGGGGACCGACCGGCCGCCGGGCCTGCCGCCGCCCCGGGGGGCCTCCCCGGGCAGCAGCAGGCCCGGCAGCACCCCGAGGGCGCGGAGCGGCGGCCGCCCGGCGCCACGGGCGGGAAGGACGGACGGGCTGCGGACCACGGCCCCTGGGATGTCGCGGAGCGGGCGGGACGGATGACCGAGGACGAGCACCAGGACGAGCGGCGGGGCGAGCAGCGGGACGAGCAGCCGGAGCACCAGAGGGACCAGGCCCTTCCGGCGGGGGCCGCCCCCGTGGAGCGACCCGACCCGCACGACCGCAGCGGGGCCCGCGCACTCTTCATCGAGCTGCGGACACTGCCCGCCGGCGGCCCCGAGTACGCGGAGCTGCGCAACCGGCTGGTCCGGATGCACCTGCCGCTGGTCGAGCACCTGGCCCGCCGCTTCCGCAACCGCGGCGAGCCGCTCGACGACCTGACCCAGGTGGCGACGATCGGCCTGATCAAGTCGGTGGACCGCTTCGATCCGGAGCGCGGCGTGGAGTTCTCCACCTACGCCACCCCGACGGTGGTCGGCGAGATCAAGCGGCACTTCCGCGACAAGGGCTGGGCGGTACGGGTGCCGCGCCGCCTGCAGGAGCTGCGGCTCTCCCTCACCTCGGCCACCGCCGAGCTCTCCCAGCGGCACGGGCGCTCACCGACCGTCCACGAGCTGGCCGAGAAGCTGGGCATCTCCGAGGAGGAGGTGCTGGAGGGCCTGGAGTCGGCCAACGCCTACTCGACGCTCTCCCTGGACGTCCCCGACACCGACGACGAGTCCCCCGCGGTCGCCGACACGCTCGGCTCGGAGGACGAGGCGCTGGAGGGCGTGGAGTACCGGGAGTCGCTCAAGCCACTGCTGGAGGACCTCCCGCCGCGCGAGAAGCGCATCCTGCTGCTGCGCTTCTTCGGCAACATGACGCAGTCGCAGATCGCCCAGGAGGTCGGCATCTCCCAGATGCACGTCTCCCGGCTGCTCGCCAGGACCCTCGCGCAGCTGCGGGAGAAGCTCCTGGTCGAGGAGTAGCCGGCGGGGACGCCGGGGCCGGTCAGCGCTCGGCGCCGGGCGGCCGGATGCCGAGCTCCACGGTCGTGGCCGGATTGACGAGCATCACCAGCGCGCTGACCGCGATCACGGCGAGCGCGATGCCGCCGGGGATGAGGATGCTGTCGGCCTGGAGGAACTGCCAGGCCACCGGCAGCGCCAGGATCTGCGTGATGATCGCGGGGCCGCGGCTCCAGCTCCGGCGGGCCAGCAGCCCACGGGCGGCGGCGAGCGGGATGACGCCGAGCGCCACCAGGGTGAGGCCGCCGGTCAGGGCCGACCGCAGCTCCCCGTCACCGAGCAGGGCGCGGACGGCGAGGACGAGGCCGACGACGACCAGCACCAGACCCTCCACCGCCGCGAGGGCGGCGGCCACGATGAGCCGGGTGGGCCGGGGGCCCGGGTCGGTGGGGGTCTGCTCAGTACTCACCTCAGCAGGGTAGCCCCGCCCGGCCCGCGGACGGCTCCCCGGGGGGCCGCGCGGGCGGGACCGGGATGAGCCGACGGCCTGTCGGTGGGTACGCTGCACCGCATGCGCGCACTCCTCGTGGTCAACCCGGCAGCCACCACCACAAGTGCCCGTACGCGGGACGTGCTGATCCACGCGCTGGCCAGCGAGGTCAAGCTGGAGGCGGTGACGACCGAGTACCGCGGACACGCCCGGGACATCGGGCGGCTCGCCGCGGCCAGCGCCGACGTCGACATGGTGGTCGCCCTCGGCGGTGACGGCACCGTCAACGAGGTCGTCAACGGCCTCCTCCACGACGGCCCCGACCCCGAGCGGCTGCCCGGCCTGGCCGTGGTCCCCGGCGGCTCCACCAACGTCTTCGCCCGCGCGCTCGGCCTGCCCAACGACCCGGTGGAGGCGACCGGCGCTCTGCTGGACGCCCTGCGCGCCGGCAGCGAGCGCACGGTGAGCCTCGGCCTGGCGAGCGGTACGCCCGGCTCCGACGACGAGGCGGTCCCGGGCCGGTGGTTCACCTTCACCGCCGGACTGGGGTTCGACGCCGGGGTGATCGGCCGAGTCGAACAGCACCGCGAACGCGGCCGCCGCTCCACCCACCCGCTCTACGTCCGCCAGGTGCTGCGCCAGTTCATCGGCGAACCGCACCGCCGGCACGGGCTGATCACCCTGGAGCAGCCGGGCCAGGAACCCGTCGACGACCTGGTCCTCTCGGTGGTCTGCAACACCGCGCCCTGGACCTACCTGGGCAACCGCCCGATATACGCCTCGCCCCGCGCCTCCTTCGACACGGGTTTGGACATCTTCGGCCTGAGCAGGCTCTCCACTATGGCGGTGGCCCGCTACGGCACGCAGTTGCTGGCATCGAGCCCCGAGCGCGGACCTCGCGGTCGTCACGCCCTGTCACGGCATGACCTGACCGAGTTCACCTTGCATTCGAAGGCTCCGCTGCCCTTTCAGATGGACGGCGACCACCTGGGACTGCGTACCAGCGTGACGTTCACAGGCGTTCGCCGTGCACTGCGTGTGATTGTGTGAGCGGAAGGGGCAAAAGTCCTTTCACTCGAACGTTTAGGCCAGGGTCCACCCCATAGAAGTACGGCTGTGACCTAGCCGACACCGAGGAATCCAAAAAAAGTTTCCGGAAGGGGTTGTATCCGCTGCCGAGGTTTGGGAATCTCTACATGGCGCTCGGGACGGCCCGCAACACCGGCCTCCGCTGAGAGCCAGAACCCCTCCCCAAAGTCTGGACCACACCAGTCCGCCTGGTTGTCGGCCCTTCACTTGTTGAGGGATTCGTGAAAGCGTTCACATTCACAAGCAACTTGCATGTAACACCACGGAGAGGTAGCAGCCATGGACTGGCGTCACAACGCCGTTTGCCGCGAGGAAGACCCCGAGCTCTTCTTCCCCATCGGCAACACCGGTCCTGCGCTGCTGCAGATCGAGGAAGCCAAGGCCGTCTGCCGTCGCTGCCCCGTCGCTGAGCAGTGCCTGCAGTGGGCGCTCGAGTCCGGTCAGGACTCCGGCGTCTGGGGTGGCCTCAGCGAGGACGAGCGCCGTGCGATGAAGCGCCGCGCCGCCCGCAACCGGGCGCGCAACGCGAGCGCCTGACACCCAGAGCCTGGCCGGCGGCGCGTACGACGTGTACGCACACCCCGCCCTTGAAACGCAGCGCGCAGTACCCCCGGATGCGCTCGAAGACTGAAACGAGCCCCCGGACCCCACCAGGGTCCGGGGGCTCGGCGCGTCTCGGGGCGCGTAACGGCCGGGCGCCTCACGCCCGTTGACCGCCCCGCGCGCTCCCCCGGCGACCCGAGGCGCCCCCGGTCCCGGCCGCTCAGAGATCGCCGCGTACCGGGATGTCCAGCAGGACGCGGGTGCCGCCCTCGGGGGCACCGCTCATGTCGAAGGTGCCTCCCAATTCGCCCTCCACCAGCGTCCGCACGATCTGGAGGCCGAGGTTGCCCGCGGTGTGCGCGTCGAACCCCTCGGGCAGACCCACCCCGTTGTCCTGCACGGTGATGAGCAGGCGGGCGTCCTTGCGGGTGCCGCCGCGGACCGCCGAGACCTCGACCTCGCCGGTGTCGCCGGGGCCGAAGCCGTGTTCCAGGGCGTTCTGGAGGACTTCGGTGAGGACCATCGACAGCGGGGTGGCCACCTCGGCGTCGAGGATGCCGAACCGGCCGGTGCGCCGGCCCTCGACCCGGCCGGGGGAGATCTCGGCGACCATCGCCAGGACCCGGTCGGCGATCTCGTCGAACTCCACGCGCTCGTCGAGGTTCTGGGAGAGCGTCTCGTGGACGATGGCGATCGAGCCGACCCGGCGGACCGCCTCCACCAGCGCCTCGCGCCCGCGTTCGGAGTCGATGCGGCGGGCCTGGAGCCTGAGCAGGGCGGCCACCGTCTGGAGGTTGTTCTTCACTCGGTGGTGGATCTCCCGGATGGTGGCGTCCTTGGTCATCAACTCGCGCTCACGGCGGCGCAGTTCCGTGACGTCCCGGAGCAGGACCAGGGAGCCGATGCGGGTGCCCTTGGGCCGCAGCGGGATCGCCCGCAACTGGATGACGCCGTCGCTCCCCTCGACCTCGGCCTCCCGCGGCGCCCACCCGCTGGCCAGCTTCACCATCGCCTCGTCCACCGCGCCCCGGGCCGGTGCCAGCTCGGTCGTGGTCTGGCCGAGGTGGTGGCCGACCAGGTCGGCGGCGAGCCCGAGCCGGTGGTACGCGGAGAGGGCGTTCGGCGAGGCGTACTGGACGAGGCCGTCGGCGTCCAGGCGGATCAGCCCGTCGCCGGCGCGCGGGGAGACGTCGGTGTCGCCCTGCTGGTCGGCGAAGGGAAAGGTTCCGGCGGCGATCATCTGCGCGAGGTCGGAGGCGCTCTGGAGGTAGGTCAGCTCCAGGCGGCTCGGGGTGCGCACCGTGAGGAGGTTGGTGTTGCGGGCGATGACGCCGAGGATGCGGCCCTCGCGGCAGACCGGGATGGACTCGACGCGGACCGGCACCTCCTCGCGCCACTCCGGGTCGCCCTCGCGCACGATCCGCCCCTCGTCGAGGGCGAGGTCGAGCATGGGGCGCCGCCCGCGCGGGACGAGGTGGCCGACCATGTCGTCCTGGTACGAGGTGGGGCCGGTGTTGGGCCGCATCTGGGCGACCGAGACGTAGCGGGTGCCGTCCCGGGTGGGGACCCACAGGATGAGGTCGGCGAAGGAGAGGTCGGAGAGCAGCTGCCACTCCGAGACCAGCAGGTGGAGCCACTCCAGGTCGGTGTCACCGAGAGCGGTGTGCTGGCGGACGAGTTCGTTCATGGACGGCACACCGGCGAGCGTACCGGCTGGCGCCGGGGGCCTTGTCGTGGGTGCTTCGGCTCGGCGCCGGGCTGTCCCTTCAAGATGGCCTCAAGCGCCGGCCGGGCTGGGGATTGGTTGCTCTCCGGCTCCGGTGCGCCGGTCACAGATGGCCTTAACCGCCGGCCGGGCTGGCTTTTGCTCGGTGTCCGGCTCCACGGTGCCGCTTCACGATGGCCTCAACCGCCGGCCGGGCTGGAGTTTGGTTGCTGTCTGGCTCCACGGTGCCGGTCACAGGTGGTCTCAAATGCCGGCCGGGCTGAGGTCTGGGACGAGGGCGGGGAGCATGGGCCCCGGAAGCACCCGCGGGCCGCGGCGCCTGGGTGGGACCCTCAACCCGCCCGGCACCGCAGCCCGGAGCAACCACCGGCCGTCGGGTGTGCGGTCCCGTGGGCCGGTCTGGGGGAGCCGGAACAGTCAGGGCAGAGAGTTCCGGGTCCCCGGTCCGCCCTTCTGTGCGGGAAGGGCGGAGGCCTGATGTCGCCATTGTGGACTAGACCATTCTCCCGTGTCCATGCGTGCGACCAAGGTTTTGTTCAGTAGTTCACGCCAGGCGCGCCGACAGCACACTCTGCCGTCTCTTTCTTCAACACGGGCGCGTTACCGAGGTGGTTCACCCTCCTCGGTACCGGGCCCGACGCGTGTGCGGGCCACGCGCGGGCAACGGGGACGCGGGAGGGTGCGGGGCGCGATTCGCACACCGGAAAGATCCCCTGCTCTGTTAGATTGGTCTATACCAGCTGTCCCACCTCAGATCGGCAGGCCACGCGTGGAAGTTGTCATCGTTCCGGACGCCAGGGCGGGCGGCGAGCTGATCGCCGACGCCATCGCCGCCCTGCTGCGGCGCAAGCCCGACGCCCTGCTCGGGGTGGCCACGGGCTCGACTCCGCTCCCCGTCTACGAGGCGCTGGCGGCGAAGGTCGCCGACGGTGCCGTGGACGCCTCGCGGGCCCGGATCTGCCAGCTGGACGAGTACGTGGGGCTGCCGCCCGGTCACCCCGAGTCGTACCGCTCGGTGGTGCTGCGCGAGGTGGTCGAGCCGCTCGGGCTGCCGGCCTCGTCCTTCATGGGGCCCGACGGCTCCGCCGAGGACGTCCAGGCCGCCTGCGAGGCGTACGACGCGGCGCTCGGCGCGGCCGGGGGCGTGGACCTGCAGATCCTCGGGATCGGTACCGACGGCCACATCGGGTTCAACGAGCCGTGCTCCTCGCTCGCCTCGCGCACCCGGATCAAGACGCTGACCGAGCAGACCCGGCGCGACAACGCCCGGTTCTTCGACAGCCTGGACGACGTTCCCCACCACGTCATCACCCAGGGCATCGGCACCATCCTGGACGCCCGCCACCTGGTGCTGCTCGCCACCGGCGAGGGCAAGGCGCAGGCCGTCGCGGAGACCGTGGAGGGTCCGGTCGCCTCGGTGGTGCCCGCCTCGGCGCTCCAGCTGCACCCGCACGCCACCGTGGTGGTGGACGAGGCCGCCGCCTCCGAGCTCCGCCTCGCCTCGTACTTCCGCGACACCTACGCCGCCAAGCCCAAGTGGCAGGGGCTCTAGACGACGCGCACCGACGAAGCCCGGCCGGACCCTTCCGGCCGGGCTTTCGCCGTTCCCGGAGACGACCGCGCCCGCCCCCGGGGTGGTGGGGGCGGGCGCGTTCCGGGGCAGGGGGCGGCGCGCGCCCCGGCCCCGGGGTCAGGTGGTGACGGCCTCGGCGGCGGCCTGGCCGCAGACCCGGGAGGCGCCGTGCGTGGCGACGTACAGCGAGCCGCGCGGGGTGGACTGCGGGATGCCCATCTCCACCACCACGGTGTCCGGCCGGGCCGCGAGGAGCGCGTCCAGCGTCCGGGCCATCCACGGGTGACGGTGCTCGTCGCGGACCACCGCGATCAGCCGCCGCCCCTCGGCCCCGGCGAGGACGCGGGCAGCCAGCTCCCCGTCGCCCTCCTCCGGCCTGGTGTACGTGGCGGAGGTGGTGCCGGGCAGCCGGGCCGCCAGCTCGGCGGCGACGCCCCAGGGGGTCTCGTCGCCCACCGCGATGTTGGCGACCGGGGCGAAGGAGACCACGTGCGGGGTGCCGGTCAGCGCCCGGTGCCCCTCGGTACGGGTGATCTCCAGGGCCCGGCGCGCGGCGACCAGGCCGATGTCCGGGGTGCGCTCCCCCGTCGCGCGGGGCGTCGAGGTGGTCCACGCCGCCAGGGCGCGGACCCGGGCGGCGGCGTCGGCCAGCCGCTCCTCGGAGAGGTCGCCGGAGCGGACGGCGGCGACCAGGGCGTCGCGGAGCCGGACCACCGTCTGCTCGTCGGCGAGGCCGCCGCCGACGCAGATCGCGTCGGCGCCCGCGGCGATGGCCAGCACGCTGCCGCGCTCGATGCCGTAGGTCGCGGAGATCGCCTGCATCTCCATGCCGTCGGTGACGATCAGCCCCTCGTAGCCGAGTTCCTCGCGGAGCAGGCCGGTGAGGACGCGGCGGCTGAGGGTGGCCGGCTTGTCGGGGTCGAGCGCGGGCACCAGGATGTGCGCGCTCATGACCGCCTTGGACCCGGCGGCGACTGCGGACCGGAAGGGGGTGAGGTCGCGGGCGGCGAGGACGTCGGCGCCGACCGCGATGGTCGGCAGCGCGTGGTGCGAGTCGACCGCGGTGTCGCCGTGCCCGGGGAAGTGCTTGGTGCAGGCGGCTACGCCGGCGGACTGCATGCCCTCGACGTAGGCGGCGGTGTGCCGGGCGACCAGCTCCGGGTCGGAGCCGAAGGAGCGGACGCCGATGACCGGGTTGTCGGGATCGGAGTTGACGTCGGCCGACGGTGCCCAGTTGAGGTGGACACCGCAGTCGGCGAGCCGGCGGGCCAGCTCGTGGGCGACGGCCCGGGTGAGGTCGGCGTCGTCGATCGCGCCCAGGGCGTGGTTGCCCGGGACGGAGGAGCCGTCGGTGACCTCCAGGCGGGTGACGTCGCCGCCCTCCTCGTCGATGGCGACGAGGATGTCCTCGCGCTCGGCCCGCAGTTGCGCGGTGAGCGCGGAGAGCTGGCCGGGCGAGGTGATGTTGCGGCCGAAGAGGCCGACCGAGGCGAGGCCGTCACGGATCTGCCGCAGCAGCCACGCGGGGGCCTCGGTGCCGATGAAGCCGGGCTGGAGGACGGCGAGGGCGTCCCGGGTGAGCTGGTCGCCGGAGACGGCGGTGGACTGGGTGGTCATCGCCCTCATCCCTTCACGGCACCGGAGGTGAGGCCGGCCGCCATCTTGGACTGGATGATCATGAAGAAGATGACGACCGGGAGGGCGATCATCGTGGAGGCGGCCATCAGCGCGCCGTAGTCCGTACCGCGCTCGGTGGTGAAGGTCATCAGCCACACGTTGAGCGTGTACTTGGAGTTGTCGTTGATCAGGATGTACGCGAAGAGGTACTCGTTCCAGGCGTTGACCAGCGCGAAGATCGACGCGGCGGCGAGGCCGGGGGCGAGCAGAGGGAAGATGACCCGGCGGAAGGCTCCCATCCGGGTGCATCCGTCCACCATCGCGGACTCCTCCAGCTCGACGGGGATGTTGACCACGAAGCCGCGGATCATCACCACCGCGAAGGGCAGCGTGGAGACCAGGTAGACGACGATCAGGCCCCAGTACTCGTCCAGTCCGCCCATGGCGTTGAGCTGGGCGTAGATGGGGATGAGCATCGCGGTCGGCGGCAGCATCTGGACCATGATGAGGACCATCAGCAGGGCGCGGCGGCCGAAGAAGCGGAAGCGGCCGATGGCCAGCGCCGCCAGGGTGGCGATGATCATGCCGCCGACGACGGCCGTGATCGAGACGATCAGGCTGGACTGGATCGCGGTGACGAAGTTGTCCTGCTTCACCGCGCGGGCGAAGTTGTCGAAGGTCAGCGAGGAGGGCCACAGGGTCTGGTCGTAGGACCGGATCTCGTGGTTGGGGCGGAGCGCGCTGATGATCAGCCAGTAGACCGGGAAGGCCATGACGGCCGCGGTGACCAGCGCGATGATGTTGTAGCCGAGCCGGGTCCTCTTCCGGTCGGGGCGGATGACCTGGGGCTCGGGGGCCTCGGTCACAGGGGTCCCGGTCCGGGGCGTCTGGGTCGCGGTGCTCATTCGACCTCTCCCGTCTTCATCAGCTGGCGCAGGTAGTAGACGGCCACGCCCGACAGCAGCACGACCGTGATGAGGGCGATGGCGGTGCCCTGGCTGAACGAGGTGGAGGAGAACGCCTTGGAGAAGGAGTAGAGGCCGAGGGTCTCGTACTCGGGCTCCGGCTTGTTGCCCCGCAGCAGCCAGATCTGGCCGAAGACGTTGAAGTCCCAGATCACCGAGAGGGTGGTGACCATGACGAAGACCGGCTTGATCACCGGCCAGGTGACGTAGCGGAAGATGCCGCCGGCGGTGGCGCCGTCGAGGGCCGCGGCCTCCTCCAGTTCCTTGGGGACCTGGGTGAGGGCGGCGTAGAGGGTGACGACCACGAAGGGGATGGCACCCCAGACGACGAGGGCGATGATGATGCCGAAGCCCTGCCAGGGGTTGAGAAACCAGTTGTGGCCGAGGAAGTCCTCGCCGACGACCTTGGCGATCAGGGTGTTGATCAAGCCGTAGTCGGAGTCGGAGAGCCACCGGAAGATGGAGGCGGCGACCATCAGCGGCATCGACCAGGCGGCGATCAGCGCCACGGTCAGCACGATCCGCACCCAGGTGGTCAGCCGCATCATCAGCAGCGCGAGCAGCAGCCCGATCGCCATGGTGAGGGTGACGCAGACGAACATGAACAGCACGGTCCGGCCGACGACGTACCAGAACTCGGTGTCGCTGAGGATGCTCGTGTACTGGTCGAGGCCGACCCACGGCGGGGTGTTCCCGGACCAGAGTTCACGGCGGCCCATGTCCTGGAAGGACATGATGACCGACTTGACGAGCGGGAAGGCGTACACGGCCGCGACCGCGATGATCGCCGGAAGGATCAGGAAGTAGGGCAGTAGCGCGCCCTTCTTCCGTCTCGGCGGCCCGGCGTTCGACGGGACGCCCGCCGGTGGTGGGGTTCCCTTGTCGAGGGGAGCGCTCGGTATGGCGGCCGGCGGGTCGGCGGCCTGAGTCTCGGCGGCAGTCACGTGGCTGACCTTCCGTTTCCTGTTCTGCACCGCAAGAGGGCGGACGGGGCCCACGCGTGGCGGGTCCCGTCCGCTGGTGATCCGGGGCCCGTCAGCCCTTGTTGATCAGCTCGTCGATCTTGGCGTCGGCCGCCTTGGTGGCCTTCTCGACGGAGTCGCCCTTGATGATCTGCAGCAGCATGTTCTTCAGGACCTCCTCCTTCTCGATGGAGGTCCAGCCGGGGGCGATCGGGGTGAACCAGGCGTCCGGCACCGCGTTGGCGACGGCGGCCGTCTCCGGCTTCTCCTTCAGCGGCTCGAGCTGCTTGGTGTTGTTCGGCAGGATGTTCTTGCCCGCCAGAACCTCCATGGACTTCTCGTTGGTGAAGAGGGAGACCCACTCCTCCGCGAGGTCCTTGGCCTTGGACTTCTCGACGATGCCGAGGTCCGAGCCGCCGATGAAAGAGGGCAGCGCCTTGCCCTCGGGGCCGGGCATGCCCGCTGTGGCGATCTTGCCTTCGAGCTTCGGGTTGCCGTTGTTCTCGCCGTCGACGACGGAGCCGGCCTCCCAGCCGTTGCCGTAGATGACGCCGGCCTTCTCGTTGGCCATGACGTTGGCGTGGTCCTGCTCGTCCTTGGTCAGGTCCGCCTTGTTGTACTTCTTGACCAGGTCGACGAAGTGCTGGATGCCCTTCTGCGCCTCGGGGGCGGAGAGGGTGCCCTTCCACTCCTTGGTGCCCTCGTCGTACTCGGCGATCTGGCCTCCGTACGCCGCGACGTAGGACATCGCCGCGTACCAGTAGCGGCCCGGGAGGTAGAGGGAGGAGTACCGCTTGTCCTTCTCGCCGTACTCCTTGGAGACCTTGTCCATCGCCTTGAGGAACTCGTCCTCGGTCTCGGGCAGGGTGTCGGTGCCGGCGGCCTTCTTCAGCATGTCCTGGTTGTAGACCGCGACGCGGGCGCCCGCGTAGTAGGGCACGCAGTACTGCTTGCCCTCGAAGGTGCAGGTGTCGGTGAGGCCCTGGATCCAGGAGTCCGAGTTCTCGTACTTCTCGGGGTCGATCTCGGCGAGGGCGCCGTTGAGGATGTACTGCATCGTCTCGGTGTTGCCGAGCTCGACGACGTCCGGGAACTTGTCCCCGCCGAGGGCGGTGTCGAGCTTCTTGGCCTTGTCGGCCCAGCCCTGGTACTGGACGTTCACCTTGACGTTGGGGTACTTCTTCTTGAACTGCGCGTTGACGTCCTTGACCAGCTCCGGCCAGGTGCTCTGGGCGTCGACCATCAGCCAGACGGTCAGGTCTTCCTTGCGGTCCTCGGGCTTGGCGTTGCTCGCCGTCTCCGAGTCCCCGCCACACGCCGCGAGACCGACCATCATGCCAGCGACACCGATGGCCGCAATGAGCTTGCGCTTCACGTCACCCTCCTCAGGGAACCCTCTACCCCCCACCCGCAGCGATGACATCGAAGACGAGTACTGCCGTGGGACTGGGAACTGGTCTTTAATGGTGTAGACCAGTAAGCCGGAGCTTGGCCTAGACCTTTAGGGGTGTCAAGGGTGTATAAGAAGGGCAGTCACGTCCGTTATCGGACCGACACCTGAGGGCGCGTTACGGGACCGACACCTGAGGGAGTCAGGCCCGCCGATCACCGGCCGTGCCACGATGTGATCCGCGACAGACGGAGGAGCCGGTGACGGCAGCAGCACAGGAGCCGGAGAGGCGGAGCATGACGACGGACGCGGGCGGTACGAGGACCCGGACGGCCGACGAGCCCGCCACGGAACCCACCAGTCCGGTGCGAGCCACGCGCGTGCCCAAGTACTACCGTCTCAAGCGGCATTTGCTCGACATGACGCAGACGCTGCCGCCGGGGACCTCCGTGCCCCCCGAGCGTACGCTGGCCGCCGAGTTCGACACCTCGCGGACCACGGTCCGCCAGGCCCTCCAGGAGCTGGTCGTCGAGGGCCGGCTCGAACGCATCCAGGGCAAGGGCACCTTCGTCGCCAAGCCCAAGGTCTCCCAGGCGCTCCAGCTCACCTCCTACACCGAGGACATGCGCGCCCAGGGCCTGGAGCCCACCTCCCAGCTGCTGGAGGTCGGCTACATCACCGCCGACGACTCCCTCGCCACCCTGCTCGACATCACCGCCGGCGGCCGGGTGCTGCGCATCGAGCGGCTGCGGCTGGCCAGCGGCGAGCCGATGGCGATCGAGACCACCCACCTCTCCGCCAAGCGCTTCCCCGCCCTGCGCCGCTCCCTGGTCAAGTACACCTCTCTCTACACGGCGCTCTACGAGGTCTACGGAGTGCGCCCCGCCGAGGCCGAGGAGACCATCGAGACCTCGCTCGCCACCCCGCGCGAGGCCGCCCTGCTCGCCACCGACGTGGGCCTGCCCATGCTGATGCTCTCCCGCCACTCCCGCGACGAGACGGGCGCGCCGGTGGAATGGGTGCGGTCGGTCTACCGCGGCGACCGGTACAAGTTCTTGGCACGGCTGAAGCGGCCGGTGGATTAGGACCGGCGGCGCAGCGGGGCCGGTGGCGGAGCAGGGCCGGACCCCCGCGCCGACGGCCGGACGGGCGGTACCCCTCACCGGGTGCCGCCCTTCCCCATGTCCGGCAGAAGGGCCGACGGAGGAAGAGGGGTCGCATGGCGGGAAATAGCTCTCCGTCCTTCCGTCATCCGGTACTACGCCCGCTCGCCCCAGCCCGGCCTCCGGCGGCGAATTCGCTCGTACGTGTGTGCTTTTCCGCGCATGCCCGACGGTCCGCCGCGGGTACGCAGACTGCAGCGGGCGGTGCCGGCAGGGGAGCGGTCCGGGAGGGATCGCGAGGGCGCGGGCGGCGCCTCGCGGGGGGACAAATGCGGGGGGAGGCGTGCGTAAGGGGCGAGGACGCGGAGGTTCCGGCGGAGGGTTGCGCCGGGCGGCAAGTCGTTGCCGTTCCGATACGCGGACAGGGGGTGTCAAAGCCCGGACTGGTCGCCTACATTTCCGACGCATTACAGGAGTTCAGCGCGGGTGGGTCCATCTGCGCTCATGTGAGGGGACCATCATGGCCGAGCCGGCTCCACCCGCTTCCGAAAACCGGAAGCTGTCCGCCAAATCCATCGCCATCTGGTCGCTGGTCGCCGTGGTCGGCGCCATCGCCTGGAGCGTGCTGGCGCTCTCCCGGGGCGAGGAGATCTCCGCCATCTGGATGCTGGCGGCGGCCCTCGGCTCGTACGCCATCGCGTACCGCTTCTACTCGCGGTTCATCGCCAACAAGGTCCTCAAGGTCGACAAGAACCGGGCGACCCCTGCGGAGCGCCTGGACAACGGGGTCGATTTCCAGCCGACCGACCGCCGGGTGCTCTTCGGCCACCACTTCGCGGCGATCGCGGGCGCGGGTCCGCTGGTCGGCCCGATCCTGGCCGCCCAGATGGGATACCTGCCGGGCACCATCTGGATCGTGGCGGGCGTGATCTTCGCCGGCGCCGTCCAGGACATGGTCACGCTCTTCTTCTCCACCCGCCGCAACGGCCGTTCGCTCGGTCAGATGGCACGGGACGAGATCGGCCCGGTCGGCGGTGTCGCCGCCCTGATCGCGGTCTTCATGATCATGATCATCCTGCTGGCGGTGCTGGCCCTCGTCATCGTCAACGCGCTGGCCGGGTCGCCGTGGGGTGTCTTCTCCATCGGCATGACGATCCCGATCGCCCTCTTCATGGGCGTCTACCTGCGCACGCTGCGCCCGGGCAAGGTCACCGAGGTCTCCGTCCTCGGTGTGGCGCTGCTGCTGCTGGCGATCGTGGGCGGCGGCTGGGTCGCCGAGTCCTCCATGGCGGACTTCTTCACTCTGGAGCCGGGCACCCTGGTCATCTGGATGGTGGTCTACGGCTTCTTCGCCTCGGTGCTGCCGGTCTGGATGCTGCTCGCCCCGCGTGACTACCTCTCCACCTTCATGAAGGTCGGCACGATCGTGCTGATGGCGGTCTGCGTCGTCATCGCGATGCCGACGCTGAAGATGGACGGCGTCACCTCCTTCGCGACCAGCGGCGCGGGCCCGGTCTTCTCCGGCTCGCTCTTCCCGTTCGTCTTCATCACCATCGCCTGCGGCGCGCTCTCCGGCTTCCACTCCCTGGTCTCCTCGGGCACCACCCCGAAGATGGTCCAGAAGGAGACCCAGATCCGGATGATCGGGTACGGCGCGATGCTCACCGAGTCGTTCGTCGCCATCATGGCGATGATCGCCGCGTGCATCATCGACCCGGGTCTCTACTTCGCGATCAACTCCCCGGCCGGCGTCCTCGGCGACACGGTCAACAGCGCCTCTGAGGCGGTCGCCAACCTCGGCTTCACCATCAGCCCGGACCAACTGGCCCAGGCGGCGAAGGACGTCGAGGAGCAGTCGCTGCTGTCGCGGACCGGTGGCGCGCCCACCTTCGCCCTCGGTATGGCGGAGATCTTCGCGGCCGCGCTGGGCGGCGCCGGGATGAAGGCGTTCTGGTACCACTTCGCGATCATGTTCGAGGCGCTCTTCATCCTCACCACCGTCGACGCCGGTACCCGGGTCGGCCGCTTCATGCTCCAGGACACCCTGGGCAACGTCTGGAAGCCGATGCGCCGGGTCAGCTGGTGGCCGGGCGTCTGGCTGACCTCGGCGGTCGTGGTCGGCTGCTGGGGCTACTTCCTCTGGGTCGGCGTCCACGACCCGCTGGGCGGCATCAACCAGCTCTTCCCGCTCTTCGGCATCGCCAACCAGCTGCTGGCCGCCGTCGCGCTCGCTGTCTGCACCACGCTGCTGATCAAGTCGGGCCGGCTCAAGTGGGCCTGGGTGACGGGCATACCGCTCGCCTGGGACGTGGCGGTCACGCTCACCGCGAGCTGGCAGAAGGTCTTCTCGGACAACCCGGCCATCGGCTTCTTCGCCCAGCGCGCCAAGTACCAGGACGGCATCGACGCGGGCGAGGTGCTGGCCCCGGCCAAGTCGATGAGCGACATGCACACCGTGGTGACCAACTCCACCGTGGACGGCGTCCTGTCCATCGTCTTCGCGGTGCTGATCATCATCGTCCTGGTCGACGCGGGCCGCGTCAGCTACAACGCGATCCGCAAGCCCGAGTCGGTCAAGCTCGCCGAGGCGCCCTTCGAGCAGTCGAAGATCGTCGCCCCGGCCGGGATGTTCCCCACCGCCGAGGAGAAGGCCGAACTGGCCCTCGTCGGCGCGGGAGCGCCGGGCTCCTCCGGTGACGGTGACGGCGACGCCCCCGCCCGGCAGGGCGGCGGCGACCGGGCATGAGCGGCGAGGCGGCCCACCCCGGACGCCTCGGCGTCCTGGCCCACCGCGTGCGCGAGGGCGTCCGCTGGATCGGCTGGTACGTCCGGGAGGTGTCGGGCGAGACGGCGTACGAGAAGTACGCCGCGCACGTCCGGCGCCACGACCCGGACGCCGAGGTGATGACCCGCAGGCAGTTCGAACGCAGCCGCATGGACGCCCGCGAGGCCGATCCGCGCGACGGGTTCCGCTGCTGCTGACCGCGGGACGAGGCCGCCGGCCCCCTCAGGGGGTCGGCGGCCTCGCCGTGTCCCGGGGCCGGGCGCAGCCCGCGCGCGGGCGCGGGGCACGGCAGGGCAGGGCAGCGCAGTGCGCGCCTGCGGCGAGGCCGCGTCCAGCCGAGCCGCCCCGCCCCTCGCGTGCCCCCTGGCACCTCGTCCCCGGACCCGGGCGCGTACGCTCTCCCAGGTCGCTGTGCCGCTCCGGACCGTTCCCGCGAGAGCCGCCGGGACCGTCCCCAGGAGCCTCTCCGGGCCCGCCGAAAGTCCCTCAGGAACCGGCTCCCCGGCCCGCCCTGGCAGCCGCTCCAACCCCGCCCCGAGGGCTTCGCGCGGGGTTCGGGCATCCGGTGCGGGTGGGGTCGAATGACCCACCTCACAGCACACCCGACACAAGATATGGGGCCGCTTGGCGAGCGCGGCACAAGATGTATGCTCATGCTCGCTGTCGTCGCAGGGGGAATCCGGTGGAAGTCCGGAACTGTCCCGCAACGGTGTGTTGGTGCGCTTCTGCGTGCCCGCGAGTCCGAGGACCTGCCGACAGTGCACCCGGCCGTCCGGTCCGGGTGCCGATGTCGTCCGGGCCTCGCGGAATGGGCTCGCGGACGCGTGCGGTGCCGTGTGCAGTGAGCCCGGTGTCCGCCCGTACCCGCTGCCCTCCGCAGGCTCCGAGCCGAGCGAGGGAGAGCTTCATGACCATCGCGCCAGCCGATCCGTCGACGGCCGAGGTGCGGGCCGAGGAGATCCAGGGCCCCGGGGGCGCGCTGCTGCGTACCCTCACCGACCTCACCGCGGATCTCCCCGACACCGACCCCGGCCGGGTGGCCGCCGCCGCGCTCCGGGGCCGCAACGCCACCTCGGACGAGGCCGAGCTGCGGTCGCTCGCGACGGAGGCCGCCGCCGGTCTGATCTCCGAGGACCCCGCCTACTCCCGGCTCGCCGCCCGCCTGCTGACCCGCACCATCGCCGAAGAGGCCGCGGGCCAGGGCGTGCGCACCTTCACCGAGTCGGTCGCCACCGGCCACCGCGAGGGCCTGATCGCGGACCGCACCGCCGCGTTCGTGACCCGGCACGCCGAGCGGCTCGACGCGCTTGTCGACACGGCCGCCGACGACCGCTTCGGCTACTTCGGCCTGCGCACCGTGCACAGCCGCTACCTGCTGCGCCACCCGCACACCCGCCAGGTGATCGAGACGCCCCAGCACTTCATGCTGCGCGTCGCCTGCGGCCTCGCCGAGGACGACTCGGTCCAGGCCGTCGAGGAGGTCGCCTCGCTCTACCGGCTGATGAGCGCCCTCTCCTACCTGCCCTCCTCCCCCACGCTCTTCAACTCCGGCACCCGGCACCCGCAGATGTCCTCCTGCTACCTGCTGGACTCCCCCAAGGACGAGCTGGAGTCGATCTACGACCGCTACCACCAGGTCGCCCGGCTCTCCAAGCACGCCGGCGGCATCGGCCTCGCCTACTCCCGCATCCGCGCCCGCGGTTCGCTGATCCGCGGCACCAACGGGCACTCCAACGGCATCGTCCCGTTCCTCAACACGCTCGACGCCTCGGTGGCCGCCGTCAACCAGGGCGGCCGGCGCAAGGGCGCCGCCGCGGTCTACCTGGAGACCTGGCACGCCGACATCGAGGAGTTCCTGGAGCTGCGGGACAACACCGGCGAGGACGCCCGGCGTACCCACAACCTCAACCTGGCGCACTGGATCCCGGACGAGTTCATGCGCCGGGTCGACGCCGACGCCGACTGGTCGCTCTTCTCCCCCTCGGACGTGCCGGAGCTGACCGACCTGTGGGGCGACGCCTTCGACGCGGCGTACCGCGCGGCGGAGGCGGCCGGGCTCGCCAAGCGGACCATCCCGGCGCGCGAGCTGTACGGCCGGATGATGCGCACCCTCGCGCAGACCGGCAACGGCTGGATGACCTTCAAGGACGCCTCCAACCGCACCGCCAACCAGACGGCGCTGCCGGGCCACACCGTGCACTCCTCCAACCTGTGCACGGAGATCCTGGAGGTCACCGACGACGGCGAGACCGCCGTCTGCAACCTCGGCTCGGTCAACCTCGGCGCCTTCGTCACCGACGGCGCCGTCGACTGGGAGCGGCTGGACGAGGCCGTCCGCACCGCCGTGGTCTTCCTCGACCGCGTGGTGGACATCAACTTCTACCCGACCGAGCAGGCCGAGCGCTCCAACTCCCGCTGGCGGCCGGTGGGTCTGGGCGCGATGGGGCTCCAGGACGTCTTCTTCCAGCTCCGGCTGCCCTTCGACTCCGCCGAGGCCCGGCAGCTCTCCACGCGGATCGCCGAGCGCATCATGCTCACCGCCTACGAGACCTCGTGCGACCTCGCCGAGAAGAACGGCCCGCTGCCGAACTGGGACCGGACCCGCACCGCGCAGGGCGTCCTCCACCCCGACCACTACGACACCGAGCTGGCCTGGCCCGAGCGGTGGGAGGCGCTGCGTACCCGGGTCGCCGCGAGCGGCATGCGCAACGCGCTGCTCCTCGCCATCGCCCCCACGGCCACCATCGCCTCGATCGCCGGCGTCTACGAGTGCATCGAGCCGCAGGTCTCCAACCTCTTCAAGCGCGAGACGCTCAGCGGGGAGTTCCTCCAGGTCAACTCCTACCTGGTCGAGGACTTGAAGCGGCTCGGCGTCTGGGACGCGCGGACCCGCGAGGCGCTGCGCGAGGCGAGCGGCTCGGTGCAGGGCTTCGCGTGGGTCCCCGAAGAGCTGCGCGCGCTGTACCGGACCGCCTGGGAGCTGCCGCAGCGCGGCCTGATCGACATGGCGGCGGCCCGGACCCCGTTCCTGGACCAGAGCCAGTCGCTCAACCTGTTCATGGAGACGCCCACCATCGGCAAGCTCAGCTCGATGTACGCGTACGCCTGGAAGAAGGGGCTGAAGACCACGTACTACCTGCGGTCGCGCCCGGCCACGCGGATCGCGCGTGCCGCCGGGAGCTCCGCACCCACCACCGCGTCCGTCCCGGCGCAGGCGGCCCCCGACGCGGAGTCCGTCGCCTGCTCCCTGGAGAACCCCGAGTCCTGCGAGGCATGCCAGTAATGACCACCCCCGACACCACCCCGGCAGCGAACGCGCACACCGTGGGCGCGGCGAAGAACCTGCTTGACCCCGGCTTCGAGCTGACCCTGCGCCCGATGCGGTACCCGGACTTCTACGAGCGCTACCGGGACGCGATCAAGAACACCTGGACCGTCGAGGAGGTCGACCTCCACTCCGACGTCGCCGACCTGGCGAAGCTCTCCCCGGGTGAGCAGCACCTGATCGGACGGCTGGTCGCCTTCTTCGCCACGGGTGACTCGATCGTCGCCAACAACCTCGTGCTGACCCTGTACAAGCACATCAACTCCCCCGAGGCGCGGCTCTACCTGAGCCGTCAGCTCTTCGAGGAGGCCGTGCACGTCCAGTTCTATCTGACGCTGCTCGACACCTACCTGCCCGACCCGGCCGACCGCGCGGACGCCTTCGCGGCGGTGGAGAACATCCCCTCGATCCGGGAGAAGGCGGAGTTCTGCTTCCGCTGGATGGACTCGGTGGACCGGCTCGACCAGCTGGAGACCCAGGCCGACCGCCGCAAGTTCCTCCTCAACCTGATCTGCTTCGCCGCCTGCATCGAGGGGCTGTTCTTCTACGGGGCGTTCGCCTACGTGTACTGGTTCCGCTCGCGCGGGCTGCTGCACGGCCTGGCGACCGGCACCAACTGGGTCTTCCGCGACGAGACGATGCACATGAGCTTCGCCTTCGACGTGGTCGACACGGTCCGCAAGGAGGAGCCGGAACTCTTCGACGACAAGCTGGAGGAGCAGGTCGTCGCGATGCTCAAGGAGGCCGTCGAGGCCGAGCTGCAGTTCGCCCGCGACCTGTGCGGCGAGGGCCTGCCCGGCATGAACACCGAGTCGATGCGCGAGTACCTGGAGTGCGTCGCCGACCAGCGGCTCACCCGGCTGGGCTTCGCCCCGGTGTACGGCTCGCAGAACCCGTTCTCCTTCATGGAGCTCCAGGGCGTGCAGGAGCTGACCAACTTCTTCGAGCGCCGGGTCTCGGCCTACCAGGTCGCGGTCGAGGGCACCGTCTCCTTCGACGACGACTTCTGACCGGCCCGCGCCCCACGCGTACGAACGCCCGCCGCCCGGCCCCTCGTCCTGAGGGCGGGGCGCCGGG